>NZ_CP018335.1:1909008-2227176 GCF_001902295.1 Clostridium kluyveri
ATATAATCTCTCAATTTCTTTATAATCAATTTTTTGTATTGTCTTTTCATATGCACAAACCCTATAGAACTCACCCTTATATATTGTTAAAACTAAGCCATTCTCATTCCATTCATATAAAGTTGAAAAAATTAAACTCTCTAATCCATTATTTAGATAAATCACTTTATATTCATAGTTTGCAATATCAATATGCACCATACATTCGTTATCTGGGCAAAATAGTAACATTTCTTTATTATTAATGAAAGAGGAGTACACTGTTATACCTTCAAAAATATTTAATCTTTTTATTAAATCAAGATTGTTATCAAGTATTAGTATACCATCATAGTTATCATTAATGATTATTTTATCCGATAAAACCTCCATAAAATATATATCGTTCTGCTTAAATTCTTTTGTCTTTATAAGCACTTGACTTCACCTCCAAAATAAATATTTAGTAGAAAGGCATGTATACAACAATGCCTTTCTACTGAAGATATTATTTTACATTAATCTTTTTTGTTGAGTCTACAGTTTCTGGTATTAGCTCTCCAGTTTGTGGATTAGCTTCACCAATATGATTTCCCCTCTTATCAAATACCTCCAAATGTGATGCCTCTCCTGTGTGGAAAGTATCACGGTAATAATAATTATCACCATTTTTGTAAACTTGAGCACCTTTAACCTTAATATTAGTCTTCTTATAATCTTTACTACTTAATACGGTCTCCTTATCTAATGGTACACGATTATCTTTTATGTAATCTGGAGCTTTACCCGGCCCTTTATTCCCTTCACCTTTAATCAATGAGAACAAGTCTTCACTAAAATTATGTGCTGATTTAATTGTAGCAGCACCCCTATGGGTTACAAGACCTAAACTTGCAGCGTTTAAAGCAACACCAGCAGGAGCGAGTACTACTGTACCGTCTGCTGTAAACCCTAAAAGCTCTCCCCCAGCTCCAGTTCCAGCCTCTGCAGCTCCAAATGCAAATGACCCTATATCACCAGCTAACTCACCTATTTTATATGGTATTGATTTAGCCATACTGCTTTGATTTATTCCACCAACAGTAAATACAGTCCCCCAAAAAATATTTTTATCAAGTGAATTACCTGCTCCCTATTATAAAGTCTTCTCCAGACTTCTTTATAGACTTAAGAAAACCATCATTATCTGCTAGCTCTAAAAGTGGTCCATATATATTTGTGTCACCAAACTTTAATTTTAAATTATCAGCTATCTCTTGACCATTAGCTTCCTTTATCGCTTGTCCTTTTAATTCAGCATATTCATCTTTACTTAATACTTTTTCTACATATGATAATAGCTCTTTTTCTCCATTAGTCAAGTCATTTGGATTCTTTAACATTAACTGTATTACTTTATTCTTATCTACTTGTCCATTTTCTGAAATAGCAGAAACACCCCTAAATTCAGATATTCCTACAGTTATTCCTGATATTTTTGAAAATACTGAACATATATTTTCTTCCATATCTCTTACACCATTACAATATGCATTAAATGAATCATTGAATTCTGTCAAACTTGTTGTTTGATTTTTAAGTGAATTTTGTAAATTGAGGACATTTTCTTCTAATACTTCTACCTGTCTTTCAGATCCTTAGGCTAGTTTTATTCTATCCTTTGCAATATCTACCACAGCATTTTTTGTATAGCCATTATCTACTAGATATTTGTTGAATGATTGAATACTATTTACTTTCTTATTTATAGTTGATAGCTCATATCGATTTTCAATGAGGTAGTCCCTATAGCTGGTGATGTAGAATCTTTTCATTTTTCCAGTGAAGTCTATCCCTCTACTCGCAAGAAATGCTACAAAAGCAGAAGTGTCTCCAATATAACTTTCTATTGTTTTTACACTCTTTCCATATTCTTCTAGATGTATCTTGAATCTTTGTACCAGTTCATTTAATCATGCTTACTTGTTCCTTTCATTGTTTTAGGCATAGAAAAAAGGCTAATGCCTTTTTTGTCAGCATTAGCCTTCATTATTACTATAATATATATTTGATTTTTACTTTTGTTACAGCTCACTACATTATTACAATTATGCAGTGAACTATTTTGTATCTTTTATCAATTTCCATCCATTGTTTCTGTAATTACTTTTATGCAGTTAGGATTTATAATTATTTGCAGCCAGTCCTAAATTTTTATTATTGTGATAGCATATTAAAAAATTGATTAACATTATCAGCTACTTTTTCTGTAACAGGCTGAAAGTCATCTGAATCTTCATGGTTCCATACTACAATACATGGATTAATATTCTTTCTGTAATCGAAGCATATAAAATCTCCTGCAAATAAAGTTGCTATTGGAATAACATTCATACCTATTAAATCCTCATCATCAATTAGTCTACAATCTAATTGTGTTAACACTGATGTCAAATCATACCATCCATATGTTTCATTTTCCTTTGGTTTATCAAGAAGACATAAAAATCTTTCAATTACATACTCTTTTCCGTTACTATATAGAATATTGGTTATAGGTTTACTTCCATTAAAATTTCTCAAGAAGTCCTTATATTCCATTGGTAATTCTACCCTATACGTTTTTTCGAACCATTCAATTCTTTCATTACTTGGCTTTGGTAATATTATGCTAGTTTCATCAATCTTCAACATTATCAACTCCTACCTTATCCCATATGATGACCAGTTTCCTAAGCTCCTGCCACCTTTATGATTTATAATATTGTGTATACCGAATGGTACTAATTCCATTCTACCATCAATTTCGGAATGGTGCCATGTCGTTCCTTATGGGCGACCACCTTCAATTTGACTATCAAGCCATTTAAATTGTTCCTTATCTGTAGAATTCCATAACTCTTTTGGAAGTTGTTCTACTCTTTGAATTTGACCTGCACTTTCAAAATCTGGATACCTGGTTCCAAGTTTCATTTGCACATCTGGAATTAATCTTCTATCAATTGCTTTTTGTCTAATTGCCTTACGCTGTCCCGCTGTTAGTTCAGCTCCTCCTGGTATATCTTCTGCCCAGTTCCATACTTTATTTGAATTTACTACGTCTGCATAATCATTAGCTAACGTACACTCAGCATTACTTACCCCCTGGTATGATAAGCTTGTAAAGATTAAATAAATAGTTCCTATCAAAAACTTTAATTATAGTTCTTTTATAATCCTAAAGTTACTTTTATAACTATTGTTTAATCACTCTAATTTTGAGACAATATTCTCGTATAGATAGAGGTTTACGTCCGCCCCCTTGAGGCTTCCTTGACCTCGTGACTAAGACTGTTACCTCATCTCTGCGAGATATTGCGTATAAGCTGGATGTTGGTTATATTTATATAATTCTTCGTATATCGAACCAGGATGTAACTTGCATTGAACTGGGGATTCTATCTAAATTAATATTAAAGGAGATTTTTTATGTATATTGTTGGTATTGATATTGGTAAAAATAATCATGAAGCTACTATTATTGATGATACTGGCGCTATCATTGGTAAATCACTTAAATTTACAAACTCTCATAATGGTGCAAATAAGTTAATTGAGTACATATCTAAAAATATTGGTTCTTCTGAAGTTATCTTTGATTTGGAAGCTACAGGACATTATTGGCTTTCATTATATTCATTTTTACTTGAAAAAGGCTATTCGATTAATGTTATAAATCCTATTCAATCTGATAGCTTTAGAAACCTCTATATAAGACAAACTAAAAATGATACTGTAGATTCATTTATCATTGCTGAAGTCATAAGATTTGGCAGATTCACTACAACTCAACTTGCAGATGACAAATTACTTTCACTAAGACAACTTTGCAGATATCGATTATCTTTAGTTGATAGTGTTTCTGAGCTTAAATGCAGAATAATCACGGTTCTGGATCAAGTTTTTCCTGAATATGAAAAGCTGTTTTCCGATACTTGGGGAACTAGTTCTAAAGCCCTTCTTGAAAAATATCAAACACCTGAAGATATATTAGCACTTGATATATCTGCACTAGCTAATTTCTTAAAAACACATAGTCGCGGTCAGCTTGGCTATGCCAAAGCAGAAAAAATTAAAGATGCAGCTCAAAATACTTTTGGAATTAAAATTGCTCAAAGTGCTTTTAAATTTCAACCTAAACAACTTATTGACCAAGTATTATTTATATAAAACCAAATTAAGAGTTTGGATGAAGAAATTGAATTTTATTATAATCAATTTGATTCCCATTTAATTTCAATTCCTGGTATTGGATCTATAACTGCTTCTATCATTCTTAGTGAGATTGGAGACATAACTTGCTTTAAGAATGCATCAAGCCTTGTTGCTTATGCTGGCATTGACCCTACTGTAAAACAATCTGGCCAATTCTTAGCCAATAACAGTAAAATGTTCAAGCGTGGTTCTCCATATCTATGACGTGCCTTATTTCTTGCTGCTTCAACCTGCACTTTACACGAGAGTCCTCTTAATGACTATTATAACAAAAAACGAAGTGAAGGTAAGCACCATCTTACTGCCATTGGAGCGGTAGCTCATAAGCTTACCCATATTGTTTTTGCTATTATGAGAGATAATAAGGACTACGTCCCTATGGTATAGTCCTTACTTAATATAAAGTTTCATTTTAAAAAGCATTAGTTTTAATGTTCTTTTTGTTGTACCATAAAATCCAAAGTTTCCAAAGCTTCTTTAGCAGCATCAACAATATTTTGATTATCTGATAGTAAATAATTACTTATTATATTTCTATATTGTATTTTACCACTTGACCCTAATATTGTAATGATGTTTTCTAAAATTTGACTAGATTCAACATTTAAGTATTCATTTAAAAATGATATATCAAAGTCATCTAAATGTGAAATATGTAAAAATGCTGTACAAATAACATCTATACATGCCTCTATAATTTCATTATTAGTAGTATTTAGCAACTCTTTTTTTATTTTTTCTAAATAATTTAGCGCATCATTTAATAAAATATCCTTATCGTATTCAAAAATATCTCCTATATGGTAAATTGAATTTACTAACTGTCTATCACTACTCATATTAATTTTTCTTCTCCTCTCTTATGGATTTTTTATTGGAAGGAAAACTTGGACAGGAAGCTTTAAATGATATGCATATACATATATCCGGCATTCGTTATAGTGAAAAAGGGGAGAGGAATCACCTACCCTTTCTTGAAAGTGATTTCAATTATGTAGACTGTTTAAGAAGTCTAAAAAAATTCAAAGCAAAGGGATGTATAATTTGTGAAAGCCCTATGCTTGGAAAGGGTGCTTTGATGCTAAAAAACATATATGAAAAATTATAATATTTTTTTATATCTACGGAAAATTTTTGGCGCTTACTTCTATTGTTTTGACGCTCTTTCCATCTTCCGCTAAGTGTATTTTAAAATTCTATACCAATGCATTTGTCATTGTTGTTTACCCCCTTCTTTTTCAGCGTTAGCCTTTACTGTTTCTGCCATGTACTTTTTTACTCTTGTTGCTCCTCACTGCTTTATTTAGATTATGCAGTGAATTTTTGTAAACTCTGCTTGTTCAAAACTATGAATATAATCACAACTTTACTTTATTAATATTTGTTGATTTTTTTTTGCAGTTAGTTAGCTCTATATTCTGAAGTGAGTCTAACTAATTTTTAATCATAGTACCCATTTTCGAATATAATTACTCCTTCAACGGGTTCTAAAGGGTCATCCTCTGCAAATGGAGCATATATGCCAACTCCATACTTATATGATGTTAAACCTGTATCTTCATATTCAGTCTCTTCATCCAACATCAAAAATAAGTTCTTAACATCCTTATACGATTCTCCTATTAAATTTGTTCCATTAAGTGTTACAATTGCTGGTTTGAAAAACTCTATTGCTTCACATACACCAGGGTCTTTGTAATAAACATAACACATATCAAAGGCATCTGTTTCAAATTCATCATCCTCAAACTTTTTAAATTTCCTTGGCTTGATACGTAAAATGTTCTCAATTTGTTGACTAGTCATACCTAATAAAATTTTTCCTACACCTACATATGGTTCTATTGAAAATTCCATGCTCTAAACCTCCAGTTTATTATTTAATCTTTGAATGCAGTTCTTTTGTATAATCTAGCATTTGTTGAATAGCATCATCATACTTATCTTTAAATTTTGTTCTAACATCACCAATATCCATCTGTTGAGCTTCTTCAAATTTGCCTTGGTCAATTAAATCTTTTTGAGTTTGTCTATACTGCTTTGCTTTCTTTGAACTTCCCCAACTTGCAGTATCCATATGATCTTTTGTTTCCATTCTAATACCTGGACCCTCTCCTTTAGAATATGGACTTATTGAATTAGCTGGCATATGATGAACTTGACCACCATTAGCTGGCACATCTTTATAAGCACCACCTATTTTTTCAGCTTCACTCGCCCCCCTGGTCTTTGTAGGTGAAACAAAAACAGTTCCTGCTGATATCTTTGGCTCATTAGTATAAAAAAGTTTATAACCATATAATTTATTGCTAATCACTTGACCATCTTTTGTCATTATATCATCATCAGAAAGTTCTACTCCATTAAATGTAAGTGGAGAATTTTCTGTTAAAACATAAGTATAAATATATCCATCTTTTTCATAAGTTATTTGTTTAGGCAAATTAGATATCTCATTTGGAAAATATGTCTTAATTCCTACATTAAGTCCTAAAATATCACCCTCAATATATTTTTCTGCTTCTTCATATGTAAATACGGTTTCTTTTATTTTCTTATATTCATCTTTACTTAGTACTTTTTCTACATAGGATAATAACTCTTTTTCCCCATTAGTCAAATCCTTTGGATTTTTTAGCATTAATTGTATTACTTTATTCTTATCTACTTGTCCATTTTCTGAAATAGCAGAAACACCCCTAAATTCAGATATCCCTACAGTTATTCCTGATATCTTTGAAAATACTGAACATATATTTTCTTCCATATCTCTTACACCATTACAATATGAATTAAATGAATCATTGAATTCTGTCAAACTTGTTGTTTGATTTTTAAGTGAATTTTGTAAATTGAGAACATCATCTGCAATTGGGAATGATGTAAAAGTTAAACTATTTGCTAAATTTAATATTTCTTCAAATTTAGAATTCATCTTTTTATAATTATCTATACATTCATCAACATTGTTATTTATTCTAGGTTGTCCTTCATATTGGAGCGAAATAACTCCTGTATCATCATTTGTAAGGGCTGCTCCTCCTGCACTTCTTTTTATGCAGTTTACGAAATCCTCACTTTGCTTTTTTAATCTAACTGCCCTTGGCTTTTCTTCATTTTCTAAAGCATTTTTCGTATACTTTATATCTTCTATTAAATTTGTATAAGACTCCTGTTTTTTAATATGCTCTTCCATAAATTTATCTTTTGCTTCACCTGACCATCCAGCTTCAGTAAGCTCTGCGATAGTTTTATTTATATTTTCTTTTTTTTCTTCTAATGTCTTTATAATGTTTTCATCTTCATTTATTGTATTAGTTAATTCCCCTATATCTAATTTAAAATCCATTTACTTTTCCCCCATGTACTTTAACATTAGCAATATATATCTAATTTTTACATTAATATTCATGTATTTCCTTTATTCTAATGTTTTTGTACATGTGTGTCAATATTGTTTTATTCTTCCTTTAGGACAAACGCATGAAAATATATAACTACTTGAATACTTCATGTACTCTGGCTGCACCTGGAATTTTTATAAAAAGAACTTCTTGGTACATTAAAAATCTCACACATTAACTTAATACTATAATTATTTTTGTTATCTTTAATAAACTTGTAATACATTTAATTTTTCTTTGCAAATATGGCCATAGCTTTTTTTAATATCTCATTTTCTTTCTCCAACCTGGCCATTTTTTTCATCAATACCTGATAATCAGCTGTCGTAATAGTTTTGTTATTATCTATCTGTATAGGTGTTGATTTTTTAACCCATGATTTTATTGTTGATTTAGATGCGCCATATTCGTTGTTTAACTCACTTAAAGATTTACCTGATTTATAAAGTTCTACTATTGTATTTTTAAAATCTTCTGTATATCTTTTGGATTTATTTTACATCTTTCTAGACACTCCTTTTCTTTTATTCTATATTGTTCGAATTTTTGTGTCTACATTTTTATACTAGCACCAAAATAATAAAGGGTCATTAAAACTATAAAATAATTTTTAATAACCCTTTATTCGATAAACTCATTTAATTAAAATAAAAAAAAACTAAGCTGAATATGATATTAGTAAAACCTATTAAAAAGGCACTAAGGTGAAAGTTTATTCTGGTTTTACGCAAAGTTTTATCTTCAACTGCATAATTCAATCTCAGTCTGTCTCCACTTCCAAGACTTCCAGATAATATTGCTGATAAAAGTAAAAAATGCATAAATAAATAAATTAATAAGTTTTTCTTGGTTCAGATAGAGAAAGGTATTTCTCATAAGCAAACTCCACCTGAACCTGAGAAGAAGTTGATAAAACTAATGTTGCGTTTTTTCCTTTTTTTGTTCATTAACATTATTTGTTTTGTTCTCTTTTTTATTTTTATTATCAGTTACTACATTTTTAGTTTCACTTTTTATAGTTGGTTCTGATGTCTGTTTTTTTGCATTCTTACTGGTCACTGAAGTTGAATTAGTGACAGTGGAATCTGCAGTAGTATCTGTTGTTGTAGTATCAGTTGTAGTTGATGTAGTAGTACTTGTTTCACCTGTTTGTGTATTTTCATTATTTTGGGAATCTTTCTTTGTCTGTTCTTTTGTTTCCTTTATCAATTTACCCACGCTTATCTTAGAGGCTTCTTTTTTTGTTTCAATAGCTTTTGTGAGATTTTGTTTTTCTATATCTAATGCCTGTTGTTTTTGTTGCAGTAAATCTTCTGCAGTCTTAATTGTTGTTTCATCTCCCGATTTCTTTGCTTTTTCAATGGCTGCTTTAGCTTCATTATATTGTTTTTTAGTATTATTATAAACTGTGCGTTCTTTTTTTAGAGCTAGTATAGCATCTCTTTTTGCTGTCTGCATTTCTATAACTTTTGCTACTACATCTTTTGCTTTATCTCCAACTTTATTTTGAAGTGCAGCTAATACATCAAGGGATTTTTTTTGTTTATCAGTAATTTTACTTTCTATATATTCCAGTTTTTTGAGTTTGTCTTGATTATCTACGGTTTGATTATTGTTTATCGCATCTTCAATTTTATTTTCAGCTGCGTCCATATTACTCTGATAATCATTAAGGGCTGTGTCCGCAAGATCCTTCTTATTTTTACTTACCATTACCTCGCTTTCGCCTAATCTTTCTTGAGCTATTTGAGATAACTTATCTGCTTTTGTTTCATCTGAAAAACACAATGTAACTTTTATACTATCAACTCTTTTATCTGCTGGATATAAAATACTATCTGGTGTTATACCAGCCCGATCTTTTAGAGTTGCTGTATTAGCAGCAAATGTTGTGCCGCCTATGCTTAATGTCATTATTACACTTGCTGCTAAAATTGTTATTTTCTTCATTTCAATCATCCTTTCTACATACGCATTTAACTAAATCATTAAAATATACGATGTCTTAATATATTTTAGGGGGTTTAATAAATTCCCCCTAAAATTTTTATTTATTGCGTATAATATTTATAGATGAGGTGATTTCATGCAGAATATCAGTCACTTGTTCTATGAAAACAGAAATAAATTTATTAGTGAAAATAAAAACTTTATATATAAATGTACCTATACTGTTTCCAAAAGATATCTTCAATGGGAAAATGATGACGAACTAAGCATTGCTTTAATTGCATTTAACAAAGCTTGTGATAGTTATACAGAATCTAAAGGAAACTTCTATGCATATGCAAAAATTATAATTAGAAATGCATTAATTGATTATTTTAGAAAAAATAAAAATTCACCTTTGCTTACCTTTGATAATGGTGATTATATCATGGAAAAATTAGATAACAACAATTCAATATCCAAATTTGAATTAGAACTGGAAAATAAAAATAGAGCAGATGAGATTATTGAATTAAATAAAGAACTTATAAAATATAAAATTGATTTTACTAGCCTTGTAAATAATAGTCCCAAGCATAAAGATACAAGAAATAATGTTCTAAAGCTTGTTTTCAAAATATGTAATAATAGTGAAATTAGCAATTCTATATTAAATAATAAGCAATTACCTGTTAAACAAATATGTATGTGTACTGGATTCAATAAAAAATTTATTGATAAATGGAGAAAATATATTATTGTTTTATTTATAATATTTAACAGTGAGAATTTCCTTTACATAAAGTCTTATTTAAATATAAAAGTAGGTGAAAATGATGGGTGAAAAAGAGGGGATAGTAATAAGTATAAATGGAAAATATGCTAATTTGCTTACTTCTTGTGGTGAATTTATAAAAGTAAACTGTAATGGAAAGAAGCCTAATATTGGAGAAATATTTAAAGGAGATGAAGTTTTTCATAATTTTTTTTATCTTAATGGGAAAATAATAGCAGCTGCAGCATGTATAATGTTTATATTATTTATAGGTGGAGGTGCGAAGGCTTATTATAGTCCAGTAGCTACAATTCTGGTAAATATAAATCCACATATTGAATTAAAGGTAAACTTCTTAAACAGAATTATTTCCTCCAAAGCATTAAATGGTGATGGCAGTAAAATATTAAGTCAGGTAAAAATAAATAATGTTAATATCAATAATGGTTTAAAGATAATAATTGATGAATCTAAAAAAGATAAATTTATTAATGAGGATTATATCAAAACAAAAACTATTTCTGTTAATATAAGTGGTAAAAATATAGATATTTCTGAGTTTAAATCCAATATAGAAACTTCTAATTTAAATGTTAAGATTCAATCTAATGGTAATATAATTTTAAATAAGAACTCAAATAGTAATTCAAATAGCAGTACAAAGATTACTAATAATGATACATTTAATAATCCGTCAAATAATGTAAAGTCATTAAGTAACGAAAATAATAATAAAGAATTAAATAGTAATATCAATAAGAATAGTTCTTCGGGAAAAAATGGTTCTGTTAATGGAAATAATTCTACCTTAGATAAAAATAATGATGGAGGGCAAACTAATTTAAGACAATCACAATATTTAGATGGTAATAGAATTAAAGAAGAGCAAAATTATCAGAAAAGAACTGATAAAAATGAGGATAATAACCATAATAATAATTCCAGTAAAAACAACCTATCTAAACAAAATTCCAATTCAAATGGTCATAAATAAAACATTAAGACCTGAAAAAAATAAAATCATAAATGCTTAATTTTATTAAAGAATCTGAAAGTATCAAGTGCTTCAAAGGTTCAGGTAAAGCTTATTCATGAGGAATGTTTTTCCTTACCTGAACCTTTTTCTTGTTGTATATTTTTATTATAATATCAGGTTGTAGACAAATTCTAAAAGAGATGACCTTACCTCAATAAAATAGACAACAAGAATCCATAATTATCTTAACTTTTCTTAGCATTACTATGAAACCTCCCCCATCATAAATGGAGGAATATATCCATTTGTTGAATGAATCCTATGACGGTTATAGAATAATTCTATGCATTCAAAAACAGTTTTTTTTGCCCTCTTCTCTAGTTCGGAAATTATAATCGTTTAACCATCTCATCTTAAGCTTACCCCAGAAGGTACTATGCATATTTACCTGTTTTTTCATTAGTTGGTTTAACTGAAGAATTTTCTACAATTAACTTTTTCCAGCATTGACCTGTTCTCGTATCTAAAACAACTATATATTTCTCATCAACCTTAATCATTTGATATGTACCAATTTGATTATTTTCACTTATACTTATAATGTATCTTCCAAGTATGACACTTCCACTTATTATAAATAATCCTATTATAACAACGAGTAACACTATTATATAAATATTCATGGTAGTCCTCCTATTACTTTAATTTTATCATTATAACCCATAACTATTTTTTCTAATTTTGCAGTTTCATTAAGTATTTAATATATTTTTTTGTTTTATTTAATTATATTCATAAAATGACATATTTTTTAATATATGTATAACATTATTATGGATAACTATAAAAATTATCACTGTATTGAAAATAGTTTAGGTACTGGAAACGTTGTTATAGAGTTACTAGTTTATCATTTTCATATCAAATAAAATGATGAATTAGTAAGTAGTAAACTATTTAAAATCTTGATTACTCGTATGTCAAAAGTGGATAATGTGGAGGCGTTTTTTGAAAAAGGTTAAATATATTATTAGTTTTTATAGTATATTTATAGGACTTTTAATTATTGGAGAAAGTCACATTTTTTATTTAGATAATTTTTATAATCAATTGTACGGTCTCAGCTAAATTGACTGAATCTGAAAAATAAGCTATGGCCATTGAAAGCAACAACTGCCTGTAAGCAGTTATTTAAGACACTTACAGGTAGTCAGTTATATGGTGGATAGGCAAATGCTTTTTATTTTACCATTACAACAAAATTGTCTTTACCCATAACAGCTGCATTCATTTTTGATATTTTTTTAAGAACGTTTTTATTTTGGATTACTACAAATAATGCAGACTGTTGATTTCCCCCACTTGGAGCATATTTGCCTGCCTCTAAAACGGCATTTAGTTCCTCATCCTTAATTTGTTCAGGTTTATACTTTCGTATACTTCTTCTGTTTAGCAAAGTTTTAATTGTTTCATTCATCATTAATCTTACCTCCTAATTTATTAATATATAAAAATAATTTATATAGTCTCTATACTTTTATTAAATGTATTTTCAAATTTAACTAACATTTTTATACATTAATTCTCTATATAAAGAATCTCTTTTGATGAGTTCATTATGGCTGCCAATTTCAATAATCTCACCATTTTTCATAACAATTATTTTATCAGCATTTTTTATAGTAGAGAGTCTATGAGCGATTATCAAAGTGGTTCTGTCCTTAGCAATATTGTCTATTGCTTTTTGTATTAGTTTTTCTGTTTGGGTGTCAACATTGGAGGTAGCCTCGTCAAGTACAAATATGGATGGATTATGAGCAATTGCTCTTGCAAATGAAATAAGTTGTCTTTGTCCGGCAGATAAAGTACTGCCTTTCTCCATTACTGGCTCTTTAATTCCATTTTGAAAACTGTCTACAAATTTGCTGACACAGGATACATTTATTGCTTTACTAAATTGTTCATCATCAATATTATCATACAATGTAATATTACTCTTAATGTTACCAGAGAACAAAAAAACATCCTGTAAAACTACAGATATACTTTTTCGTAAATCTTTAAGTTTTATATGATTAATATTAATTCCATCAATTAATATTTCCCCTTTTTGAATTTTATAAAATCCATTTATAAGACTAATTATAGTTGTTTTTCCAGCTCCGGTTTCGCCGACAAAGGCTGCAGTTTCTCCCTTACTAAGTTTAAAACTTACGCCCTTTAACACCCAATCTGTATTATTATATGAAAACCAAACATCTCTAAATTCTATATTTCCTTCAATATTCTTTATATCAATTCCTTCATCTAAATTTTCAAGAGTAGTTTCTTCGTCTAATAATTCAAAGATTCTATCAGCAGATACTAAAGCTGACTGTATTGTGGTGTATTGGTCTGCAAGATCGGCAATTGGGTTAAAAAACTGTTTTATATAGGTAGTAAAGGCATAGATGACTCCTAGTTCAATACTATGGTTTGATATTTTATTAATACCGTAGAATAAAAGAATAGCGATTGTAATATTTTGAAAAAAATCAGTTCCGGGTTTTAAAAGGCTGTTTAAATGAACTTGAAGCGATGTAGTTTTAAAATAACTATCATTTAATTCCAAAAACTCTTTCTTTTTCTCCTTTTCTGCTCTAAATATTTGTATGATTTTCATGCCAGATATATTTTCAGCCATAAAACCGTTAATTCTTCCTATTAAACTTTTAATATTGAGAAAATTTCTTTTGATTTTCTTCTTAAGAAGAATAAGAATGAAAGCCATTATAGGTATTACTGAAAAGGAGATAAATGTAAGTTTGATACTCATCATGAGCATTGCGTAAATAATACCAATCAGTAAGAAAAAGTCTTTAAATAAATTTATAATTACATCTGTATACATTTCACTTAGTGCTTCTACATCGTTGGTTGCCCTGGTTATTAATCTTCCAGAAGAAATTTTATCTAAATAGTGTAAGGGAAGAAACTGTATAGTTTTAAATACCCTGATTCTTAAATCTTTTATAATTTCCTGACCGGACTTATTTATTAAATTTTCCTGGGCGAAAGAAGTAAAGCTGCCTAACAATGCAGTAATTAAATATAGAAAAGCCATAAATGGAATTGAGTAAAAACCATTTTGAAAAATATTTTTTACCAAAAAATCATCAATAACGAGTTTTAAAATATAAGGTTTGGCTATTTGGGTTAAATTTACTATAAGTGCACAGATTGCTGCAATTATTACCTTGCTTAAATGAGGTTTGGCTAATTTTAAAAGTTTTACTAAACTAGTATTATGATACTTCAATTTCTTTTTCGTTATATTTATATTGTTCTCTGTAGATATCATAATATATACCCCTTTCTTTTAAGAGTTCACTGTGAGTGCCTCTTTCACATATGCTGCCATTATCTAATACTATAATTTCATCAGCTTTTTTTATTGCAGATATTCTATGAGCTATTATAATATTTGTTTTGCCTTTACGTATGTTTCTTAAATTATCTAGTATTTCAGCTTCTGTTATGGTATCTACAGCAGAAAGAGAGTCATCCAATATTAAAACGGCGGGATCTTTAATTATAGCTCTTGCTATGGCTACACGCTGTTTTTGTCCACCGGAAAGGTTAATACCTTGTTCACCAAGAATGGTATTGAATTTATCTTTAAAGGAATTTATACTATTTTGGATGCAGCTGTTTTCAGTAGAAGATTTTATGTCATCATAGGAATATAAATCTTTAAAAAATGTTATATTATTTTTTATTGTTGAAGAAAATAAAAAATTATCTTGAGGAACATATCCAAAACTACTTCTTAAGTTTTCCAAGGAAATATTATTTATATCTATTCCATCAATAAATATTTTTTGAGGTTCAACATTGTATATTCTAAGTAAAAGATTTACCAGAGTACTTTTGCCGGAACCTGTTTTTCCTATAATTCCTAAAGTATGACCTTTTGGGATCTTAATATTAATTCCACTCAAAGATTTTTCATTTAATTCAGGATAGTAAAAGTCTAAGTTTTTAAATTCTATGTTACCCTTAATTTTTAAAGAAACCAGTTTACCATTATCTTTTATTTTAGAGCTTGTATTAAGTATATCATTTAATCTATCTAGTGATGCCATACCCCTTTGATATATGTTAATAACACGGCCAATAGAAATTATAGGATTTATAATCATGGTTAAATAAGTGTTAAAGGCCACGAAATCTCCTAGGGTTATTTTACCATCTAAAACCATTCTACCTCCAATAATTAAATTAATGGCAAAACTAATATTAAAACAAAATTCAATGGCAGGGGAAAGTAGTGAAGAGGTTTTTACCATATTTAGATTGGCTTTAGTAATCCGATCATTTAATTCTTCGAAGTTTTCTATTTCTTTTTCTTCTTGAACATATGTTTTAATAACTCTAATTCCATAAATATTTTCCTGTACCTTATCTGATATAGATGCAAAACTTTTCTGGACATCTGTAAATTTCATTCTAATAAGTTTTCCTATATTCAACGTAAAGAAAATAATAAAAGGAACAGGTATTAATGTAATCAGGGTAAGATGCCAATTTATAGTCGTACACATGGCATATATAGAGGCAGTACACAATACAATGCCATTTATGGACATTGACATAGCTGGTCCAAAAGTCATTCTTATAGCTGATATATCGTTTATAGCATAAGCAATTAAGTCTCCTGTTTTTCTTTTACTATAAAATTCGGAAGTTAATTTTTGTAGGTGTACAAAAAATGTTTCTCTAAGTTCACATTCAAGTCTTCTGGAATTTGAAATAATTAAATTTCTCCATATATATGTACATAAAAACCCTCCAGCTGCTATAATTAGTATATAGAGTATATTAGTTATTACCAAATTTTTACTAAAACTGTTTATTTTTAAAATGTCAATTATTTTTCCCAGCACTTTTGGAAACAGTGATTGTATATAAGAGGATAAAATCATAAAGAATACTCCTGTAGTATAGGAAATTTTATATTTTTTTATAAAATCCCAAATTATGTTTTTTGTCATAAATTCACCTCCAAAAGTTACGTAATTAAATTTTCCTTACAGAATCTCTCTCAACTAAAGAGGTGTATATTGCAATATTTTCTTTGGGTTTATAGGGATCATTAATCTTTTTTAATAATAAATCTACAACAACTTTACAAGAATACTCAATGTTTAAATCCACAGTAGTGAGGGAGGGTACAGTTAGTGATGAAATTTGCGTATTTCCTGTACCTATAATAGATACATCGTCTGGTACATTAATATTAATGTCATGAAAAATTTTTATAAGTTCTAAAGCGGCAAAGTCAGTATTACATATCATTGCAGTTGGTTTGTTTTCTTTATTGAATAATTTAATAATTTTATCTTTATAATTATTTTTCATATCTATAAAAAATTCATTTTTCATTTTAATACCGTTCTCTTCCAGGCAGGTGCCTATTCCCATAAGTATTTCTTTATTTCGAAACAATTCATGCATATCTTCCAAGTAACCTATATTTTTATGGTTGTTTTCTATTAAATATTTACATTGTTTATAGGCACTGTTACTGAAGTTAAACCAAACAGTGTCATAGTCGTAAGATGGGGAATAACCTGAATATATGACTAGGTTGTCGATTTTAGTATTTATAAAATCAATATATTCATGATTGAATCTTCCAAGTAAGATTACACCATCATAATGTGTTCCTCTGGATAATTTATAGGGAAGATACATTTTATCCTGTCTATCCTTATCAACAAATTCAAGGTCATATTGTGCATGTGTTTGTTGAAGTATTTTTTCTATACTCTGAACTTTAATACTAAAATCAGTAACGTCATTAATTAAAGGTTTTTTATGAAGAACTAATATATTTATGCTGGATGATTTTTTACATTTTGTGTATTTCAGTTCTCTAGCCTTTTTTAGTACTTTATTTCTTAACTCGTTGCTCACTCCCGACTGGCCAGATAATGCTCTGCTTACTGACATATTAGAGATTCCAAGATTATCGGCAATATCCGAGATGGTAATTTTATTTTCTTTCAAAATTAATACCTCCTAATTTTTACGCAAATATATTATACCTAATATAAAATAATATTGCAATAAAAAAGATATATTTTAAACGTTATAAATAATTATTTATAACGTTTAAAATATATGTTGAATAAATTAAAATAAAGTATTGACATTGATATTTTATATTATTATAATAAAATACAAATAAGCGTTAAAACTGGACTTAAGAAAACTAGTTTAATATTTATACTTAATTATATACGTTATAAAAATCACATATATAACGTATATTAATAAGGTGGCGATTTTTAATTTGTGCTTTAGGTTTAGTAGAGTATTAAATCAAATCTCAAATTAAACGTAAGCTCACTTAACATATAAGAGGCTTAATTTCTCATATTAAAGTATTTGATATGGAGAATTAAGTCTTTTTATATTAACACTAATTCATAGGATATTGAAGTATTTAACAAAAATATTCATGTACTAATATTCAAAGTTTAAGGCTTATTATAAATAATACATTATAAAGAGGAGAGATTTAATATGTCAAATGTAACAGCTTTTGCAGGAGTGGATGTTGGCTCATTGGGAACAAAAACAGTAATTTTAGTGGATGGAGAGATTGCTGGATTCAGTATACTTCGTACTGGACCTAATACTGAGGAAAATGGGCTGAAGGGTTTAAATGCTGCACTTGAAAATGCGGGCCTTCAGCGTGAAGATTTAAAGTACATTATTGCTACAGGATATGGCAGGATTTCTGCACCTTATGCCAATAAAACCGTTACCGAAATAACTTGCCATGCTAAAGGGGCCAATTATGTTCATCCACAGACCCGAACTATTATCGATA
Organism: Clostridium kluyveri; assembly: GCF_001902295.1. NCBI lineage: Bacteria > Bacillati > Bacillota > Clostridia > Eubacteriales > Clostridiaceae > Clostridium > Clostridium kluyveri. Next base: position 1,927,185 of record NZ_CP018335.1, read on the forward strand.
TGGGAGGGCAGGATTGTAAGGCTATCCGATTGGATGAATATGGTAATGTAACAGATTTTGCTATGAATGATAAGTGTGCTGCAGGAACAGGACGTTTTCTTGAAGTTATGGCAAATGTGTTGAAAGTAACTTTAGATGAATTGGGGCCATTATCTCTGAAAGCAACTGAAATATTGCCTATAAGCAGCACCTGCACTGTATTTGCGGAGTCGGAAACTGTTTCTTTGTTAGCACGTGGCGAAAAAGCGGAGAATATCATTGTCGGTATTCATCATGCCATTGCCAATAGAATTAGTGGTATGTTTTCAAGGGTTGGGATTGAAACTGACCTATTTTTCTCTGGAGGGGTAGCAAAGAATATCGGAATGAGAAAAGCATTGGAGGATGTGTTGAAAATCAACATTGCCGCTCCAGAAAAGGATCCTCAATTGGTGGGAGCAATCGGTGCGGCTGTTCTGGCACAAAATGCATGGAAAAAGTTAAAAGCATTGGATAACATCGGAGAACATCCTGTGGCATTGTAACAAAAAAAAATTGACATTCCAAAATTAATAAAGGAAATAGAAAGGAGAAAAAAATGAGTTTGTTGACACTTGAAAAAATAAATGAGGCGGTAAAGCATCGTCCCGCAGAACTGGAAAAAGCCAGGGCTGAAGGGAGAAAAGTCGTCGGCTGGTTAAATTATAATGTTCCTGAGGAATTAATTTATGCATTGGATTTGATTCCTATACATTTAGGTACTGGAGGAAATGATCGTCTGGTGGAATTGGGAGCACGCTATATTTCAGTAATGAATTGTGTTTTTACTCGCCAGGTGATAGGACTTTTTTCAGAAGGTAATGATCCATATATAAAAAATACAGATGTAGTAGTAATAGACGTCACTTGCAAGCAGTTATACCGTGTTGCTGAGATAATAAAACATTATTTTTCTATAAACACCGAAATAATTGGAGTTCCTTATAATTTTGATGTTCCTGCAGGTAAAACTTATTTTCGTAATGAAATTAAAGCATTCACAGAAAAATTAGAGAAAATCGCAGGGAAAAAAATTGAACAGGAAAAACTAGAAAAATCGGTTGAAATCTATAAAGAAATTCGTGAATCCATTAAAAGGCTTTATAAATGGCAAGCTGAACCTATTGCGCCAATTTCCTGGCGAGAAGTATATAATATCGTTCAGGCAGGATATTATCTTGATAAAGAAATCTATCTAAATCTATTAAGAGAACTTCTGACTGAACTCACAGATGCTGTACCCAGCCAGCAAGTTTCGGCAACAGAACCGAGGATTTTTGTTTCCGGGAGCATTATTCCTCCAGGAGATAGGAAAATATTAGATATAATTGAGGAAAAAGGAGGACGGGTTGTTGTTGACGATCTTTGGTCAGGTTTTGCACCTTATTTTGATACGGAAATAGAAGAACCTAGTATTGAGGGAATAAGCGATGCTTATATATTAAGGTATACTCATGCGTCCTTACCTCAGCTTAAGAATGATACAGATAGAAGACTAAAAAATATTCGCAGACTTATCAAAGATTTTCAGGCCAATGGAGTTTTATTTCACACATTAAGATATTGTGATTCGTTTACTTTCAAGGCAAATGAAACAAAAAATGTTTTAAAAAACGATGGCATTCCGTTTTTAGAGATTCATACTGAATATGCTGGTTCAGATTATGGAGCCATAGGGACACGAATTGAGGCTTTTGTGGAAATGTTAAAAGTAAGAACCCTTAATATTGTTTAGTATAGGGGTTGGGCAAATGATAAAAATACAAGCAGAAAATATCGAAAAGAGATTTCCTATTAAAGCCAATCAACGAATTTATGCAAATAGTAATAAAATAGGAGAAATTCAAGTTTTGAAAGATCTGAATCTTTCTATAAAAAAAGGAGAATTTATTACAATCGTAGGCCCCAGTGGATGTGGCAAGTCTGTATTTCTCGATATGGTTGGAGGATTAACTAAGATGTCTAGTGGAAATGTATTTCTTGATGGAAAGAAAGTAAATGGTTCTGATCCTCAGGTAGGGTATGTTTTTCAGCAATATGCTCTTCTACCATGGAGAACGGCTATATCAAATATTGAATACCCTCTGGAAATAAGAGGAATTGAACCAGCAAAGCGAAAAGAAAAGGCAAAAAAATTGATATCACTCATCGGATTAAATGGCTTTGATAAATGGCTGCCTTATCAACTTTCTGGAGGAATGCAGCAGCGTGTTGCAATTGCAAGATCTCTTTCCACTGATCCTGAGGTATTATTGATGGATGAACCATTTGCTGCCCTTGATGCTCAAACAAGAGAGTTGCTTCAAGAGGAACTTTTAAGAATTTGGGAAGGGATAAGAAACACTGTTATTTTTGTTACTCATAGTATAGAAGAAGCCATTTTTCTTGCTGACAGAGTGGTAGTTATGACTGCAAGACCTGGAAGGGTAAAACATATCATTGATATTCACCTCTCAAGGCCAAGAGGGGAAAATACCAGAGCTAGCAAAGAATTTGGAGCTTATAGACATAAAATTTGGGCTGCTTTAAAGGATGAGGTTAATAAAGCTCAAAAGGATTGGAAGTTATTTGCAGGTAATAATGGAAGATAAAGGAGGAGAAAATATGTTAAATAAAGTGGAGAAAGAACAGAATACTATCTCTTACGATGAAAATTCTAACATGATTTCAGATGAATCCAGAGGTCAATTGATAAGTAAGATTATTAATCTAAAAGGGAAAATTGGTTCCTTTTTTTGGGGAGTTCCGCTTGTGGTGCTGTTCTTTCTTATATGGGAGATTGCTCCAAGAATTGGGATTCTTAGTCCCATTTTCTTTCCGCCTTTTTCAAAGGTGGTTCATGCATTATTGGATCTTATTCTAACAGGAGAACTACAAACTAATATCATAGTCAGCCTTTCTAGGGCTTTTATAGGGTTTTTGTTTGCGGTCATTATAGCTGTACCTTTAGGTTTCATTATGGGACGATATAGTTTATTTGAAAAGGTTATGGATTTATTGATTCAGGGATTGCGTAATACTTCCCAATTTGCTCTTCTTCCTGTATTTATTATGTTACTTGGTATTGGAGAAGCATCGAAGATCGCAATGACTTTTAATGCGGCAGTATGGGTTATTTTAATAAATACTATTAGTGGAGTAAAAGGTATAGATCCTTTATTAATCAAATCCGCAATATCAATGGGAACATCTGATAAAGAACTTTTGAAAAAAATAATATTTCCAGCAAGTTTTCCATCCATTGTAACTGGAGTCCGTTTGGGTATTAAATCTTCACTTATGTCGGTAATTGCAGCTGAAATGCTTGGCGCAAAATCAGGAATTGGTTTCCTTATTCAAAATTCACAGCTAACCTATAGAATTCCACAAATGTATGCAGGAATTTTAGTTCTTACCATGTTAGGAGTGATTCTCAATTATTCTCTTGTTTGGATAGAAAAAAAAGCTACATCTTGGAAGACACAAGATGGAAATGTAACTTTCTAAATAATATAAAATGAAATTTAAAAAAGGAGAAAATAAAATGAATAGTAAGTTAGAAACAACAAAGATTTTCAAATTTCCCGAAAGTATAAAAGGAGCTTTTATTAAAACCCCTGGAATTCATTTCAAAGATGGAACTTATGTGAGTTCAGAAGAGATTTGGGATTTTATGACAGTCGAAGCCCCTATCAGATTTCCTTATGCGTATAGTCTTGAAAAAAATTATCAAAGTCGGTTATCAAGAGATGTGGAATTCTTTAGTGGAATTAAACATTCATATTTGAACCTAACTTTCAGAGATCGTTTATTGAGAGCTCACGCCAATGGTACTCCAATAGTTCATGTGCAAGGAGGACAAACAGTTGATCCTTATTTTGCTGCAGGGGCTATTCCAGTTGTTCCAGGACCATTAAGAGGATGGGCCAGAGATATGGAGGAAGGTTTGGATGTAAGATCAGCAGGCAGACGTGCAATGAAGATTATGGAATCAGGACGTCAGACCATCTCTATAGAATGTTGTAATAACCCTATTGGTTCAATTGAATCGATCCGTCAAAAACTTGTTCCTGTAGATCTAATTGCACCCTATCTTTGCTTGCGCTGCACGGATATTGCGTATGTTCTTGAGTCTTATCGAACAAGTATCAAGGACATTCCCTTGCATTTCATAGATTTTCCAGTGACCAGAGATAAGAAATGGACTGTGGAGTATGTAGCTGAATTGATATATGAATTAGTAAAAAAACTGGGTGATTTAAGGGGTGTTACTATTGCCAATGAAGATCTATGGAAAGAAATTAAACTGGAAAATAGAGGGCGTAGATTAGCTCGTGAGACGGTGGAAAGCATATGGAAAGCAAAAAAATTTCCTGTCACAAGTACGGATTTATCTAGCATCATTACTTCGGGGAGGTTTGACCGAGGTGATTCTTTAGCTAGTACAGAATTTTTAGAGCAGGCCAATAAGGAAGTTAAAGAAAGAATCAGTAAGGGGATTAAAGGTGCAGGCCTGTCAGATAAACCTGTTAAAATTCTTTCTGTTGGATCCTGTTTTGGACTTAGAGCTGATTTTGTGGAAGAAAAGGGAGGGGTTATCGTTGGTACAGACGATCATCTAAGTAAGATATATGCAGATGTCGTAGAGTCCGGTGATCCTTATGAGGAAATTGCTAAGTCAATATTATCATATAAATATGAGCAACCTACAGAACAGAGAGCCCAATATGTCATTGATTTGGTTCGTGAATCTAAAGCTGATGGTGTGGTTTGCGGATATAACTGGGGATGTAATTATCAGTCTGCTTCTTCACGTATGATTGCTGATATTGTAAAAAAAGAAACAGGAGTCCCAACAATCAATATTGAAGTTGCAGAATTAGGGTTATTGGAAGGAAATGAGCAAACTCAGAATCGACTTGAGGCATTTATAGAAATGTTGGATAATTAATATTTATACCCATAAACTTTACTTTGGTAATCAGGGGAGCCTGAGAAAATAAGTTAATATATTAAAGATTATAGAGGGAGATGAATAAATAATGTTAAAAAGCAAGAAGTCCATATGGGTTATATCCATTGTTGTTATTATTGCTTTAGTAGTAACAGGCACTTTATTCTATATTAAAGTGCAAAATAATGCTAAAGCACAGCAAAGCACTAAAGTAGAGGAAAAGGTTAATGTAATCAGAATTGGAAGCACAGCTCCAGGCCATTTTAAATTTATCTTAAGCCAACAAAAAAAATTGCTGGATGATGAGTTTAAAAAGGATGGTATAAAAATCGAGTATCATACTTTTGATGGTGGACAAAGTGTTATGACAGCTTTAGCAACTGGGAGTTTAGATATTGCTTATACCGGAACTGATCCAGCTGTGCGTACTGCTGCTTCAGGAGCAGATGTAAATTTAATAGGAATTTCAAGTTTTGATAAAGGTGGAGCATCCTACATCGCTGTTAAAAAAGATTCTCCAATAAAATCAGTTAAAGATCTTAAAGGGAAAAAAGTTGCTTTTTTAACCGGAACAATGAGACATGCAACTATTGCCAAAGCATTAAAAGCGGAAGGACTTTCTTTAGACGATATTCAGGGAGTTAATCTTGCTTTTGATGCTTCAGGCCCTGCTTTAATTCGAGGAGATATAGATGCGGTTGTTGAAAGTCTTAGTACTTTTGCGCCTTTGCTAAATACCGATACTATAAGGATTATTCTTGACGGGTCAAAACATCCAGAGTGGTCAAGCCCAAGTGCTATTTCTGCTAGTGGCAATTTTGTGAGAAAACATCCTACGCTGGTAAAAAGATTATTAAAGGTTGACCTCGCAACTTCTAAGTGGGCTGATGCTAATTATGAAGAAGCCATTAAGGTTTTTGCAGAAGGGACAAAGCAGACAGCAGAAGCAGTAAAATTGAGCTATCCAGACAAGAAATTTTATCAAGATCCTAAGATTACAGAAGATGCTATAAATGCTTTTAAATCAGAAGAGGATTTCTTAAAAGAAGCTAAACTTGCAACTGGAAGCGTAGATTACAAAAAATGGGTAAATAGTAGCTTTGTTGATGAAGTATATGGGGAACAAAGTAAAAAGTCCATAAAGAAATAAAGTAACTTTTGTGCATTGGTAAAGCCTATTATTATTGTAATTATGAGATACAAAGGATAATAAAAAATAAGACACTGTATAACTAGATTTTAATAGTCCTATAGGGTCTTACTTTTTTCTGTATCTCTTATACAGTAGAGTTGTTCAACGGAAAAAGCTACATCAAAGTCTTAAAATAAAAAATTATGTATTAGTGTTAATTTTGTAATACTAAAATTAGGAGGAAATTTAGGTGAATGTGTTATCAATGCGAGAATTGCTTGGCGAGAAGCTATTAGTGAAGAAAATATCAAATAGAATTATTAAAGGTTTTCCAGCTTTGAAGCATAAGTATTTTAGATATTTTTTAGCTGGGCAATGTATATCACTTATGGGAACTTGGGTGCAAAGAACAGCTCAGCAGTGGGTTTTTTATGATATTACCAAATCAGCATTTTTACTTGGAGTTTTAGGAGTTTTTCAATTTACCCCAATGCTTTTATTTTCTCTTCTTGCAGGTGTTTTCGTTGACAGATTTCCTAAAAAAAAGCTTTTATTAATAACACAATTTCTACAAATGATGCAGGCGTTTGTATTTGCTATATTAATATGGTCGGGACATATAAAATATTGGCATGTTTTAATATTAGCAGGTGTTTATGGTATTGTTCAAACTTTTGATATGCCCACAAGACAGTCGTTTTTTATAGAATTGGTAGGTAAAGATGATTTAATAAGTGCTATAGGAATGAATTCTACTATTGTAAATATAGCAAGAATATTAGGACCTGCATTTTCAGGTATTATATTATTTAAATTAGGACCTATTTTCTGCTTTCTTATTAATGGTTTTAGCTTTATAGCGGTTCTTATAGGATTAATTAGTATTAAGTCTTATTATGCAGGCATAAGAAAGAAGACATGTAATATCATGGATGATATTGTAAATGGTTTGAAATACATTAAGTCGCAAAAAACAATACTTACCGCAGTAATATCAATGCTTTTTGTTGGGACTTTTGCATTTAATAATGAAGTTATTATACCTGTTTATGTAAAGGAAGTTTTGCATAAATCTGCTGGAGTTTATAGTACTCTTCTATCGGCTTCTGGGATAGGTGCCCTAATTGGATCTGTAAAATTTGCTTCAAATACAAAAAGAAGATTAAATGTAATATTCATTAGTAGTTCAATTTTATCCATGTGCTTAATAACTCAAAGTTTTATTCATACATATTATGTTTCTATATTAATACTAATAATATATGGATTCTTTAATATAATTTTCATGGCATCAATTAATTTTATAATTCAAATAAATTCACGTGATGAATATAGAGGAAGAACAGTAAGTGTTTATAGTCTGGTGCTTGTTGGAACAACTCCAATCGGAAATTTATTTGCAGGGACAATAGCTGAATATTTAGGTTCTAATGCTAGTTTTCTGCTTTGTGGTGTAACAACTCTAGTATTAATGTTTTTTGTTCTTTTTAAATTTAAAGAGGTTTTTTATTCGTGAAATTCGTATATTGTTTACTAACTAAGGCCACATACTAGATATTAATTCTAGCATAGGGCCTATTTTTATAAATATGTAAGCTATAACTTTTAGTCTCCTTTATATGGTATATGATTTTCAATAAATGCTACTTCAATTCCAAGTTCTTTCTTACTAGAAAAATAAAAGTAAAAGGAACCTGCTGTTTTTATTAAGCTCTGTTTACAGTTATAAATTAGTGAAGTTAATTCTTTAATATCAAATTTACAATAATATGGTGGAATTATTAATAAATGTGTAGTAAAATTATTCTTGGATCAATCAATATAACAAAAAACTTTATTAAAAATAAGTTGAGTGAAGTGAAAATAAAAATCAGAAAACAATAATTTAGATTGGATATCCTCTAACTTTGAGTCCTCTGTAAGGGATGGTACTTCTACAGAAACTATAATGATTTTAAATAAGAGTAAGCAAATGTTTTATCTAAATAAGACTGCAGATCCTGCTTGGAAGAAGAATCGACTGCTCTAGAAAGTATAGGATGATAAAAGTGAAAGTCTTAAAACTGTTTCACAGAAATTAAATAACGTGGTAGGTGGATTTAAACTATAAAAAGTTAAAGTATTATGCTATACACTGTCAAAGAAAATGGATAAAAGGGTAAATAATGGGTGATTTCTGGGTTCAGGCGGAATCTATTTATGTAATATTTTATGAAGGATTTTTGATATTTTTAGAGAATTAAATTTACTTATAACAGTAAAAATAAGGAGGTAAAAGAGTGGAAAAAGAATTATTAGAAAATAATCAGCTTAAAAAAGGTTTAAAAAATCGTCATATGCAGATGATTGCCATCGGAAGTGCCATTGGAGTTGGTTTATTTTATGGCTCAGCTGATGCCATAAAGATAAGTGGTCCTTCAATTATTTTAGCTTATCTAATTGGAGGAGTGTTCATACTTTTTATTATGAGGGCACTTGGTGAGCTTGCAGCAGATGATCCTAATTCAGGGTCTTTTAGTTATTACGCAAATCGTTATTTAGGTCGTTTTGCGGGATTTTTTACCGGCTGGACTTATTGGTTTGAGGCGATATTATGCATTATGGCAGAAGTTACAGCTCTGGGAATTTATGTTCAATTTTGGTTTCCGTCATTTCCGAGATGGTTAACTGCTTTAATATTTTTGCTAATGTTAATTTTAATTAATTTACTTGGTGTTAAACTCTATGGAGAATTTGAATTTTGGTTTTCATTTTTTAAAGTGGCTGCTATTGTATGTATGATTATTTTTGGAGTGTTAATAATATTCTTTGGTTTTGCCAATGGAAAGCATGCTGTTGGAATTTCTAATCTTTGGGCTCATGGGGGCTTTTTTTCTAATGGAGCCGAAGGGTTTGTATTGTCATTTATTTTTGTAACATTTGCTTTCGGAGGTGTGGAACTCACTGGTGTAACTGCAGGTGAAGCAGAAGAACCTAAAAAGTCAATACCAAAAGCAATAAATAGTGTATTTTGGCGTATATTGATTTTTTATGTTGGTTCTATGTTTGTTATGCTGTCACTTTATCCGTGGAATAAAATTGGCTTAAATGGAAGTCCATTTGTGCTTATATTTGCTAAAGTTGGAATTCCATATGCTGCATCAATTATTAATCTTGTAGTGATAACAGCTGCACTTTCTGCTGTAAATAGTAACTTGTACGCTATAGGAAGGTTGCTTTATAGTTTATCTTTAAATAATAATGCTCCAAAAGCATTTGCAAAAATAGATAAATCAGGGGTACCTAAAATTGCTATTTTGTTTAGTGGTTCATTAACGTTAGTTGCTGTAGTATTGAACTATCTTATTCCTGCTAAAGTCTTTTTATATCTTTCATCAATATCAACTTTAGCCATTGTGTGTGCTTGGGGAGCTATAGTTTTAACTGAATTAAAGTCAAGAAAAGAAAAGATCTCCAATAATGAAGAAATAAATTTTAAAATGCCTTTATATCCGTTTTCATCATATATTACTATGGTGTATTTAGCGGCAGTTTTTGTTTCATTAGCATTTTTACCTAGCACAAGGGTAGCCCTCTACATTGCACCAATTTGGGTATTGATTCTGATAATTTTATATAAAGTCCTTATAAGAATGGAAGAAAAACATATCCAAAATAGTGTAGCCAATAAATAATGATTAAAATTATTAAGAAAGGACTGATTAAAAATGGACTTTAATCCTATAAGTGAAGATCCAGTAAAATTAGATAATAATTACCCTACATTAATAGATGGATTTACATGTGATAGTAATAATTCCAAACTTATGGGTACAATATATGTTGCTCAGGGAAAAGGGCCTCATCCCACGGTGCTTTTATTACATGGCATTCCCGGGTACGAACAAAATTCTGACATTGCACATGTTTTATTAAGAACGGGGTATAATGTAGTGATATTTCATTATAGGGGTAATTGGGGTAGTGAAGGGACTTATTCTATAGGACATATATTTGAAGATATAGAGAATGTAATCGAATTTTTGAAATGTAGACAAAGTGTAGAGTCTTACAGAGTAGATAGTAAAAACATAATTTTAATTGGACATAGTCTTGGGGGATTTAGTGCACTTATGGCTGCATCAAATCATCCCGAAATAAAATTAGTAGCAAGTATTGCCGGATTTAATTTTGGATTATATGGAGAAATAATTTCAGCTAACAATAATTTGGTGAAGTCGGCTATTGAAAATTTTGAATTTATTAAATCACCTGTTATTAAGGGTATTACTCCTACTAAATTTGTAGAAGAAATCATAGAACATAGAAAGAAATGGAACATACTGAATATAATAAAAAAGTTGAAAGGTCATTCAGTGCTTATGATTGGAGGAATAAGAGATAATATATCACCCATAGAGCAAAATTTTAAATTAATTGTAGAAGCTCTAGAAAAAGAAAGGGTTGATTTCAAGGAAGTATTATTAGATGGGGATCATTGTTTTTCTGATAAGAGGATAGTTCTTACAAAAGAAATATTAAAATGGCTTCAGGTATATATTAGAAAATAGTAATGGTGAGCCGTAGTTAATCCCATACTCAAATGGTTAGCCACTGCTAAGTGTTATCGAATAGGCGTCCATCATAATCTTTTAATCAAATACAATACAGAAGATGGGGATTTTATCATATTTTCCGGACCAAGTGGTTGTGGTAAAGCAACTTTATTAAATATGATTGGGGTAATTGAAAAATTTGATAATGGGGAAATAATGCGCTTGACTTAGAGTTAACTCCAAGTGGTAAAGTATAAATAGTTATATTTTTTTATAAACCTATAAAAAAGAATAGGAGGATTTAAAGATGTCAAAAAGTCTTGTTGCATTTTTTTCATATTCGGGAAATACAGAGGTTATTGCAAATGTCATAAAAGAAAATGTTGGTGGTGAGCTTTTCCAAATAAAAACAGTTGAATCTTATCCAACTAATTATAATAGAGTTGTGGATAAGGCTAGACAGGAGCAAAGTGTCAATTACAGACCGGAACTAGCAGTAAAAGTCACTGGTATGGATTCTTATGACATAATTTACATTGGTTATCCTAATTGGTGTAATACAATACCAATGGCGGTATTTACATTCTTTGAGTCATATGATTTTTCTGGAAAAACAATCATACCATTCTGCACACATGGTGGAGGTGGCATGGGTAGAAGCACAACAGATATCAAAAAACTTTGTCCAAATTCAAATGTCTTAGAAGGCTTAGCAGTCAGAGGAAGTAGTGTTAATAAAGCAGGAAAAGATGTATCAGCATGGTTGAGTGAAATTGGTGTTATTTAAGAACGCTAAGTCAAACATTTGAAAACTTTTCTATAGGACTTCTTAACCTGGAGTTAATTCTAAATAGTAAGACTTGGATATCAAAATTGAATTTATTAAATCAATATTTTTTAAAACAGGAGTGATTAAATATGGAAAAATCAAAAGTTTATTTTACAGATTTTCGTACGAAACTTGGAGAGGGTCTACCTACCAAGCTAAAAAGGCTGATTAAAGATGCAGGTATCGGACAAATCGATATGGATAATAAGTTCGTTGCAATCAAGATGCACTTTGGTGAACTTGGCAATCTAGGTTATCTTCGTCCAAATTATGCTAAAGCTGTAGCCGACATGGTGAAAGAACTGGGGGGTAAACCCTTTCTAACAGACTGCAACACTCTATACCCTGGCAGCCGTAAGAATGCCCTTGAGCATCTAGAATGTGCGTGGGAAAATGGATTCACCCCCCTTACAGTAGGATGTCCTGTTATTATCGGAGATGGATTAAAGGGGACTGATGACATCGCGGTACCTGTAATAGGTGGTGAATATATAAAAGAAGCTAAAATTGGCCATGCAATTATGGATGCTGATGTGTTTATCAGCTTAACTCACTTCAAAGGTCATGAAATGGCTGGCTTTGGTGGTACCATTAAGAACATTGGAATGGGCTGTGGTTCCCGTGCTGGAAAAAAAGATCAGCATATTAATGGTAAACCTCATATCATAGAGGAGCAATGCCGAGGCTGCCAAAGATGCCAGCGTGAATGTGCTAATAATGGTCTGTTTTTTGATGATGTAAAAAAGAAAATGACTATCAACACAGAAAATTGTGTTGGCTGCGGTCGTTGCCTAGGTGCATGTAATTTTGATGCAATCGAGTTTGCAAACTGGTCAGCCAGTGAAGAACTGAACTGCCGTATGGCAGAATACGCCAAAGCAGTAGTAGATGGCCGCTCTTGCTTCCATATTTCCCTTGTGGTGGATGTTTCACCTAATTGTGACTGCCACAGCGAAAATGATGCTCCGATACTTCCAAATCTAGGCATGTTAGCTTCATTTGATCCTTTGGCACTGGATCAGGCATGTGTGGATGCCTGTATGGAGGCTGCCCCGCTGATTAATAGCCAGCTGTCCGATAACATAGCAAAATCCGACTTTGTTGATCATCATGACCACTTCACTAACTCTACACCGGAATCGGAATGGCGTACTTGTCTTGACCATGCAGAAAAAATAGGAATCGGTACTCGTGAATATGAACTGATTGTTATTAAATAACATAAGCTGTACACAAAGATTACTGTAATCTTGAAAAACAACAAATACTAGAAGCTAATGAACGATAATCAGCAAAATAGTCCCCAAATGTTTTGAGGGCTATTTTGTTGATATTGAAACTATAGTTTTAATTCTGTTGATACTTTGATATAGACAACTCTCTATATCATGTATATAATATACATATAGAGAGTTGTCTATGTGTATATACTAATAATATGATTACAGACCAATGGAGGTGGATCAAATGAAACATAACTATGCTGAATATGTACCAATATTTAAAGCACTTGCAGATGAGACCAGATTAAAAATAGTTGATATGCTTTCCTGTGGTGAGATGTGTGCTTGTGATATTTTAGAGTTTTTTAATATTACACAGCCAACACTTTCATACCATATGAAGATTTTAACTGATTGTAATATTGTTAACGCCAGAAAAGAAGGTTCTTGGATGAAATACTCTCTAAACTTACTTAAATTTGAGACATTTGAGAAGTTCGTGAACGACATCAGTAAAAATACTGATGATTGCATATGCAAAAATTACTGCAAAAATATTAAAAAATGTTCCGATGATTCTGAGTGCAAATAAGTCTTATAGGAAATTAGAAATTTGGGAGGTTAGTAAATTTGAATAATAACAATTATTTCAATTCTGAAAGAAAGCTTAAGAAGAATTCTAAAGTAAAAATAGTAAGAATAAAGCAAAAACCTGATGATACATCTATTTCTTCTAACTATGAAACAGTACAGAACTCCTGTTGTTGTGGAAGTGAAAGCAAGGAATCATGTGAACACATTACTAAATATGATATAAAACAGAAATGGATAATTGGAGAAATAAGTACCTCACAAGGCTGTGTACCATGCATTTCTACTAAATTGTCACTTACTGATATATGGGGTACATGGAAAGTACGCTTTGGAGTAAACAGAATGAATTATAAAATCAATTCAGGACTCTATGCAGTAGGAACACCTGATAACACAGCCCCTATTCTGGTAACATCAAACTATAAACTGACCTTTGATACTTTGAGAAAAGAGCTAGATGGGCTTAATGTATGGATAGTGGTACTAGATACGAAAGGGATAAATGTATGGTGTGCAGCAGGTAAGGGCACATTTGGAACTAAGGAACTTGTGAACAGAATTTCAAAAGTAAGGCTTTCTCAAATTGTATCACACAAAACGTTAGTACTTCCTCAGCTTGGGGCACCTGGAATAAGTGCTCACCAAGTTACAAAACAGTCTGGCTTTAAGGTGGTATATGGTCCTGTGAGAGCTAAAGATATAAAAAAGTTTTTAGAATCAGGAATGAACGCCACAGAAGAAATGCGTGAAGTAAAGTTTAATATAATTGACAGGGTGGTTCTGACACCAGTTGAATTTGTGAGTACTTTTAAAATTGCCATGTTAGTTTTTGGAATAATGTTTGTTATAAATTTATTTGCCGTTAATCCCTTTGGAGTAATTGATTTTTATGCATTTATAGGTGCATTGCTGGTGGGCTGTGTTATAACCCCTATATTACTGCCATGGATTCCAGTAAGGGCTTTTGCTGCAAAAGGCTGGATTATGGGACTTATTTGGGCAGTTACTGTAAATATACTTAATGGTTGGTCTGCAATACCGGAATATGGTGCATTAAAAACCATTGCATATTTATTGATTTTGCCATCTGTAGCCTCATATTATGCTATGAACTTTACCGGATCTTCTACTTATACATCTTTTTCAGGTGTAATAAAGGAGATGAAGATAGCAGTTCCTGCAATTGCTGTTTCAATAGGACTTGGAGTAGGATTGCTTTTAGTAAACAGCTTTATTCACATTTAAGGAGGTTATTATGAAGAATAAGTATTTGAAAAATGTCTGTACACTTAAGGTTGATTCAGATAAGTGTGTTGGTTGCGGAAGATGTATTGAGGTCTGCCCGCATAAAGTATTTAATCTAAATAAAAGTAAAATTGAACTTGTTAATAAAGACGCTTGTATGGAATGTGGTGCATGTGCAAAAAACTGTGCCTTTAATGCCATTGAGGTAAAATCAGGCGTTGGATGTGCCTACGCAGTTATAATGGGATGGCTTTTAGGCACTGAACCTACATGTGATTGTTCAGGTGACAACAGCAGTGGATGCTGTTAAATAGAATGGAGTGACTTATATGAGTATCGAACCCAAAAACAAATTGTCTTTTTTAGATAAGTTTTTAACACTTTGGATTTTTATTGCAATGGCAATAGGTATTTTATTAGGTTGGGGAGTTCCAGGTTTATCAGAGGAATTATCTAAATTATCTGTTGGTACTACATCTATACCCATAGCAATTGGACTTATTGTAATGATGTATCCCCCACTTGCAAAAGTAAACTATAAGGAGATTGGAAAGGTATTTAGGAATCCAAAAGTTTTAGGATTATCACTTATCCAGAACTGGATTATAGGACCAATACTAATGTTTATACTTGCAGTAATTTTTTTGAAATCATATCCTGCATTTATGACAGGACTTATATTAATTGGTCTTGCAAGATGTATTGCTATGGTTATTGTGTGGAATAGTTTAGCTGACGGCGATACGGAATATGCGGCAGCTCTTGTAGCGTTTAATTCTATATTCCAAATTATATTTTATTCTATATACTCTTATATTTTTATTACAGTCTTACCAACTTGGATTGGTCTTACAGGTTACAAGGTAGATATATCAATGGGAGCAGTTGCTTCATCAGTAGCAGTTTATCTGGGAATACCATTTGCGTTAGGTATATTAACAAGACTTTTATTAGAACCTAAAATGGGCACTGAATGGTACACAAAAAAGTTTATTCCTAAAATAAGTCCTTTGGCATTAATTGCTTTATTATTTACTATAATAATTATGTTTACTTATAAGGGGAAATATATAGTGGAGTTACCTATGGATGTGATAAGAATAACTATACCACTTATAGTTTATTTTGCTATTATGTTTACAGTTTCCTTCTTTATTAGCTTTAAAGCTGGTATTGATTATAAAAAAACGACTACTCTTGCATTTACGGCTGCAAGTAATAACTTTGAACTTGCTATTGCTGTAGCAGTTGCGGTGTTTGGGGTAGAATCTAAAGAGGCATTTACAGCAGTAATAGGACCACTTGTTGAAGTTCCAATTATGATAGGACTTGTGAATGTAGCTCTTCATTGGGGAAGAAAGTATTTTGGTTTAAAACAAGAATAATTATATTTATTATGTGTTGTGAATTTAATTAAGAAATGATAATAAAGTACATGAGAGGAGAAAATTTATGAAAGTTGTTATAATAGGTGCTGTAGCTGGTGGAACATCTGCGGCCGCGAAAGCAAGAAGAAATGATGAAAATACAGAAATAAAAATATTTGATATGGATTACGATATATCTTATTCAGGATGCGGATTACCTTACTATATAGGAGAAGAAATACAGGATAGAGGCGATTTAGTTCCAAGAAATGCTGAATTCTTTAAGAAAAAATATAATGTAGATGTATTTAGAAGACATGAAGTTTTAAAAATAATTACATCGTATAAAGTTTTGATAGTAAAGAATTTAGAGACTAATGAGATATTTACTGAAAACTATGATAAATTAGTGATTGCCACAGGAGCAAAACCTATAGTACCTAATATACCAGGAGCAGAGAAGAGTAACGTGTTTTATTTAAGAAATGTACTTCAAGCAGATAAGATAAAAGAATACATATTAGCTCACAAACCTAAGTCAGCAGTAATAATTGGAACTGGTTTTATAGGATTAGAAATGGCGGAGAACTTAAAGAATCTTGGGATTGAAGTTACACTGGTAGAACGTCTAAATCAGGTTACTCCTGGATTAGATAGTGATATGGCTGTATATGTAGAAAAATACTTGAAAGACAAAAATATTAATGTAATTTTAGATGATTCAGTAGTTGAATTAAATGGATATGGATTAATAAATCAAGTAGTCCTGCAGAGTGGTAAAGTATTAAATACAGACTTTGTAATTATGTCTATAGGGGTAAAACCAAATGTAGAGATTGCAAAAGAAGCTGGAATTGAACTTGGAGCCAAAGGTGCTATAAAGGTAAATACAAAAATGATGACCAATATAGAAAATGTATATGCTTGTGGGGACTGTGCTGAAAGTTATTCTGTTATTACAAAAAAGTCTTTTTATAGGCCATTAGGTTCAACAGCAAATAAAATGGGTAGGATAGCAGGAGATCAGCTTTCAGGGGGCAATCTTGAATTTAGGGGTATACTTGGTACTGGTATTTTCAAAATTTTCGATATGACCGTTGCTCAAACTGGTCTTACAGAAAGAGAAGCTCTTAATGAAGGTTTTGAACCAGTTGTTTGCCATAATATCAAGCCAGATAAACCAACATACTATAATGGAAAAGAAATGGTTATTAAGGCTGTCGCAGATAAAAAAACTAGAAAGCTTCTTGGAGTTCAGATAGTAGGATATGCTGGTGTTGATAAGAGGGTAGATGTATTTGTTACTGCAATAACCTTTGGGGCTAAGGTGGAAGATTTATTTCATTTAGACTTGGCATATGCTCCACCGTTTTCAACAACGAAAGATCCTGTTATGTACACAGGAATGATTTTAGATAATGTAATAAATAGGGATAGAAAACTTATAACACCTAATGAGCTTCATAAGCTTATAGAAAGTAGAAATGATGTTACAGTTATTGATGCAAGAGTTTGTAGACAGTTTGAAGAATCTCATGTAGACAATGCTATAAATATACCACATGATGAAGTAAGAGGAAAGGTTAACCAATTGGATAAAGAAAAACCAATTGTAGCTTACTGCAATAAAGGCGTAACAGGAAATGCAGTGCAGAATATATTAATGAATAATGGATGTAAGAAAGTTTATAATATTTCTGGCGGTCATGAGAATTATAAAACACAAACTAATTAACTAGAGTGAAAAATGCTCTAGTTTTATTTTTTATGCTTATTTTCTTTTTCACTGCAAAAATATTATATTCAATTATTAGTATGAAAATAATGTTATAATACTTGATATCAATCAATTTATTTTTGTTTTGTGGAGGTAATATAACTTACTTGACTAGGGAGGATAACAAAAAAGCAATTAAATTCATATTATATAAATATAAATTATTTAGGGGGGGCTCATGATACCATATATTATAAAACCAACAGATACAATGAATTTAATTGTTACTAATCCTTATTTAAATCCTCCATACGTAAGGCCTGGAATTATAATATTTATGTCTTTACCTTTATATAGATTTGTTACTTATAATATTCTTGGAAGTACGAATAAAATAAGTAAAGCTCAGATGAATGCTTTAACTATATGGAGAAAATGTATTGTTCAGCTTGCGAGAAAACATCCCAATGAAATGTATATTAATGGACCAACAATAGAAAATAATGTAGGTTTAACATTTGATGATGGCCCTGATTCATCAGTAACACCTAGAGTATTGGATATATTAAAAAGTAATGATGTAAAAGCTAATTTTTTCTTTGTAGGAACCCAAATAAATTATTTTCCTAATATAGTAAAAAGAGCTTATGATGAAGGCCATTTAATATTAAACCATAGTTGGAATCATCTGTATTTCACCAAAATAGATATTGAAACAATAAGAGAAGAGATTATTCTTACTGAAAATAAAATAAATGACATCATTGGTAAAAGGCCAGCTTTAGTGAGACCTCCATATGGAGCAACAGATGAAAAAGTTTTAGCTGCAGTCAGTGGAACAAACAATAAAATTGTTATTTGGTCCATTGATTCCATGGATTGGGTTCAGAATATAGACAAACAAACTATTGTGAAAAATATACTTGATAATGTTAGGCCAGGTGATATTATTTTAATGCATAGTAGTGTGGGACATAAAATAAATGTGGAAATTTTACCAGAAATTATAGATGGATTAGGAAAAAAGGGTTATAGAATTGTTGATTTAAGCGTATTGCTAAAAATAAAACCATATAAGTAAAATGATTATAATATACTTAACTTCTCTTTCTAAGAAACTAATCTTCAAGATGTTGAATTTATGGAACTTGATGATATCAAAATTTTTAGCTTCTTTTACCTTAGCTGGCTCCATAAAAGGAAGCAGTGGAAATTGGGGATGTGGGAGATTCCATTTCTAAAATTCAAGACCATATTTCAAATTTAGCAAAATTGAGTGATGGATTTTTTATGAGGGTAATTTTAAAATAGATAAAGATAACACTATTAGAGTTATATGGAATAAAATAGATTCAATACACTCTGAACTCCACAAAATTGGACATGTAGTAATAGATAAAATTAAATTTGGAAATAAAAATGAAACTTTAAGTAATTCAAGTAGAGCTAAAGATTTATCGTTAGAAATTATTAAAATATTAAATGATATAAAAAATCGGGCAAATATGTTTGCTAAAAAGGGTGAAAATGTATTTTTTTTATGTATAAATAGCTCTAAATTATCAAGTAACTCTTAGTTTCAGATGGAGTTTTTTAATTTGAAAGGGGCTAGTAATTAATTGAATATGAAAAAATTAAAAAGAATAATTTTAGATAGTGAGGAAATTCTCATAGAAAAAATTTTGAAATATGCAAAAGAACGAAATTATGTAAAATATACTTCAACTTTAAAAGAGGCATGGCGAATGTCAATATCAGGGCTTTCGGAATCCCTTATAAAAGCCATTGAAAAAAATAACTCTATCCTTGAGATGGGACCAGATGATGATTTTACTAAAAGTGAAGTTGCTAAATTTGGGGTTTTAGAAGCACAAAAACATCGTTCAAGGGGTGTTACATTAGGCATGTTTCTAGGACTTATGAAATATTATCAACAAGCATATATAGATATTATTGATGAAAGTAATTTTTCACTTAAAGAAAAGAAATACTTTTCCCAGTATATTAAAAGATATTTTGACCATATAGAATTGGGCTTTACTATAGAGTGGGCAGGATTATCTGGAAAACAAGAGTTAGAAGAGCTTCAGAAATCAAATAGAGAAATGACAAATGAAAAGAATAAATACCTAACTGTCTTTGAAAGTATTTATGATCCTATTATACTTGTAGATAGAGATAATAATATTGAAAATATAAATTATAGAGCAGCAGAAGTTTTTTTAAATGCGGCTGTTCCAGGAACAAAATATTATGGAAATGTGAATATAGATGGGAAATTAGCATGGATAAATGAAGAAGTTAGTAAATTTGTTAATTCAAATAAAGATGAAATTTTACAGGAGAAAACAATTGAAACTAAAATTGGTGAAAAAACTTTTTTAGTAAAATTTAAGAAAATGCTTGATGTAAGTGAAAAGTATAGAGGGACTGTTATTATATTTAATGACATAACCCAAAGAATAAAAATAGAAAGAGAATTAAAAATTAAAAATGAACAACTTAAATATTATGCATCTACTGACTGTATGACAGGAGTTTTAAATCGCAGAACAGGGCTTATGACATTGGAAAAGGAACTATCTCTAGTATGTAAGGGGGATAGACCTTTATCCGTATGTTTTGTAGATATAGATGGATTGAAAAAAATTAATGACACCTATGGTCACGTAGAAGGAGACTGGGTGATTAATTTTATTGTGTCAAATATTAAATTACTGGTAAGAAAGATAGATACGGTGAGCCGCATGGGTGGAGATGAGTTTCTCATAATTTTTCCAAATTGTTGTGAAGAGGATGCTGAAAAAATAATCAAGAGGATATGTTGTGGATTGAAACAGCATAAAAAGCCTTTTAAATGTTCTTTTAGCTATGGAATAATAGAAATAACAAAAGACAGCAAATTCAGTGTCAATGATGTAATTAAAGTTTCAGATGAAAAGATGTATAAGAATAAATTATCAAAAAACATATCAAGGGAATGATGAATTATTTAGGTTTAAAATTAACACACTAATATAAACTGAACTTGTCATAGATAACAAATATATGAACTAAAATCATGTGAATTTTAGTTTTAGGGGACTAAATTATGGGCTATAGTTTTTATTGGTGGTGTTTTTTGTGAGAATATTAAATATAGACAATAATTTCCGGGAAATTGATGGGGATATTGAGCTCATGGATAATCATTATTGGATAATTTTATCTATAGATGAAATTGACAGACTGGATAATTTTATATCTGTAGATAGAGAAACCATAAATGAGTGTAAAAGTTTTTCACAGGTACCAAAAATAAGTTTTTTTGATGGATATATTTTTTTAATATGTAATGTACTTAACTACGTAGAAGAAATAGTGATGGCTAAAGAATTAAATGTATTTTTAAGTAGAAATTATATTATAACTGTATATAAGGACAGAATTGATATATTAGATATTCTAATAAAGGATATAAACGATTCTAAAAATTGTTTTGTACTGAAAGACAATCCAAAGGTGTGTATACTTCTCTATTATATTTTAGACAGGATAGTAGTTAGAAACCATGATATAATATCTGAACTGGAAGTTGAAGCAGACAGAATTGAAATAAGCATTTTGAAAAATCCAAGACATGAACAAATAGACAATTTAATAACTCTTAGAAGACAGGTCTATAAGATAAGAAAATATTTAAGTCCTCTTATATACATAGGAGATAGTTTAGTTATAAATGATAACCTTGTAATTGATAAAGAGAGCATGAAGTATTTTATAAATTTAAATAAGAAAATAGAGAAACTTATGTCTTCTCTTGAAAGTTTAGTTCAGGATTTAGCTTTGGTTAGAGAAGCTTTTGAATCAGAAATAGCCAATAAAACCAATGAACTTATGAAAATTTTCACAGTAATAGCAACTATATTTTTGCCTTTAAATTTAATAAGCAGCATGTATGGTATGAACTTAAAAGGAATACCATTTGTAGAACGGGATAATGGATGTCATTATGTAATATTAATTATGGTAGTTGTAGCCATAACTCTTATATGTGTATTTAAGAGAAAAAAATGGCTTTAAATTAATTTAACAGTATTGTAATAAAATTATTGTGATAAAATATAAATGGTAATAAAATGAATGTTACCATTTGTTTTTTTCATAGTATTATTGTAAGTTAAATACAGATAAGGAGAGATAGAAATGTCAAAGGATTTAACTAAAAAGTATAAATATGCCTGGGATAAATATTCAAAGAAAGATTTTAAGCTTCTCTTTGAGTTGTCAGATGGATACAAGGATTTTATGTCCAGGTGTAAAACTGAAAGAGAATGTGTAAGAGAATTTATATTAAGAGCTGAAAAAAATGGGTATAAGGATTTGGAAAGTATTATAAATGAAAAGGCTGTCTTAAAACCAGGTGATAAAGTTTATGCCAACAATAAGGATAAAACTTTAGCACTTTTTATAATTGGAAATAAAGATATACAAGAGGGTATGAGAATACTGGGAGCTCATGTAGATTCTCCAAGAATTGATTTAAAACAAAATCCTCTCTATGAAGATACAGAGCTGGCACTTTTGGATACTCATTATTACGGGGGTATAAAAAAATATCAGTGGGTTACAATTCCTCTTGCCATTCACGGGGTAGTAGTAAAAAAAGATGGTAGTAAAGTAGAAATAGTGGTGGGAGAAAAAGAGGATGAACCTGTGGTTGGAATATCTGATTTACTTGTACATTTATCTTCAACCCAAATGGAGAGAAAAGCAAACAAAGTAATAGAAGGAGAGGATTTAAACATATTAGTTGGAAGTATTCCAATTCAGGATAAGGAGGCTAAAGATAGGGTAAAACAAAATATTTTGAGGCTATTAAATGATAAATATAAAATGGAAGAAGAAGATTTTGTATCTGCTGAACTGGAGGTAGTTCCTGCAGGACCTGCTAGGGACTTTGGCCTGGATAGAAGTATGATTATGGCTTATGGACAGGATGATAGAATATGTGCATACACTTCTTTTGTGGCAATGATGAATATAAACAATCCCGACAAGACCTGTGCTACTCTTTTAGTAGATAAAGAAGAAATAGGAAGTGTAGGGGCTACTGGAATGCATTCAAGATTTTTTGAAAATACAGTGGCAGAAATTATAGCACTTTGTGGAGATTATAATGATTTAAAATTAAGGAGAGTTTTAACGAATTCAAAAATGTTGTCTTCAGATGTTAGTGCTGCTTTTGATCCCAACTACCCTTCTGTTATGGAAAAAAACAATTCAGCTTATTTTGGCAAGGGGATAGTATTTAATAAATATACTGGTTCTAAGGGTAAATCTGGATGCAATGATGCAAATCCAGAATATATAGCTGAACTAAGGAATATAATGGAAAAAGATGATGTGTACTGGCAAACTTCAGAACTTGGAAAGGTGGATCAAGGGGGAGGAGGAACTATAGCCTATATATTGGCACGATATAATATGCAGGTTATAGACTGCGGCATAGCACTACAAAATATGCATGCACCTTGGGAAGTTGCCAGCAAAGCTGATATATATGAGGCCGTAAAAGGGTATACTGCTTTTTTAAATAGAATATAACAAAAAATGCTGTATCAAGTGATTCTTAGGTTCGGTTGGGGTTTGCTATAGAGAAATGCCTATCCCCACCTGAACCTTATTTTTAGTACATGTAAAAATTAATATAGTTACATACTATTTAGTTTATCTAAAAATATATTTATTCCATCCTCATCTAAAAAAACTTCACCTATGGCATGAGAATGTTTTGAACTCTTATCTTTTTGTGAAGTGCTGCCATGGAAATCAGATCCTGCAGTTATCATTTTGTTGTATTTTTTAGCATATTCTATAAATTTATTTGTATCTTCTGCACTATTGTTAGCATAAATTGCTTCTATACCGTGGAAAGGAAGCTTGATTAATTCTTCTATATCAATGTCCTTTATAAGTACAGGATGGGCTAATACAACTAAAGCATTTAATGATTGAAGTATTTTTATGCCTTCCAATGTAGAAAGCTTTTTATTGGGAACATAAGCGGCACAGGATTCGCCTATAAAGTTTTTAAATATATCTTGAAAACTATAATTATATCCCTCATCTATAATGGCTTGAGCAATATGAGGTCTTGTAATAATTCCATGAGCATTTTTTACTATATTCTCATAAGAAATATTTATATTAAAAAATTTATTTAGATTATAAACTATTTTTTTGCCCCTTTCTACTCTGTATGAATCCATTTCTTTTAAAAAATTTTTAAATTTCAATGATATAAAAGAGGGGTCTTTGAAATAGCCTAGTATATGGACACTTTTGTTATTATATAAGGTAGATAACTCAAGGCCAGGAATAACCTTTATATTTACCTTTTCTCCTTGGTATAAAGCACTGTCTATACCAGATATGGTATCGTGATCTGTTATAGCTATTATATCCAAACCTGCTTTTTTTGAATTAGTTACTATTTCCGCAGGAGATAGTTTTCCGTCAGAAGCAGTTGTATGTAAATGAAAATCTCCTTTTTTATACAATAAAATCACCTACTTGTTAAAATTTGATATATATAAATTATACTTTAAAAAAGAAATATTTTATATAAAATATTGGATTAATATAATTTTTATATATAAAATATTTCTATTTGTAATAAATATTGACTTATTTTCATATAAACTTATAGTGTAATAATTTTTATATGGAGCAAACTTATAATGTAATATAAAACAAAGAATATAAAAAAGAATATAGAAAAAGAGGAGGAAATTAATCATGGCAAGTAACAGAACAAATAGAGTTTTAGTTCCCCAGGCTAAAGAGGCTTTGAATAGATTTAAAATGGAATCAGCAAGGGAAGTAGGAGTGAATTTAAAAGAAGGATACAATGGAGATCTTACTTCAAGAGAAGCAGGCTCTGTAGGTGGAAATATGGTTAAAAAAATGGTTCAGGCGTATGAACAGAACTTAAAATAGAATAAACATGAATTAAAGTCAGATGAAATTTATTTCATCTGACTTTTTTAATGCAATTTAATATACTTTTTAAATATTTTAATAGAAATATATAAATTCATAGAATAAATTATTTTATGCCGCTTATTTTACCTCTAAGGGCTTTTATTCGTCCATTTACATAGTTTAAAAGTTCAGGTTTATTGTCCTTTATATTCATTGGGGCATTGGAAACTATACTTATAACATTCAATCTGTTGGAATTTATTTCGCTAGCAATTTCATGAGCTAAATGCTTATCTTTGGTCTTCCAATAAGCATTATTGAATTCGTTTGCTTGTTTTTTATTATAGTATCCTTTTTCAATGCCGAATTGAAATAAATCGGCAGCAGATTCTAACTCATCCAAATCTCTGGATTTTAAAGTTTCATCAATAAGAGTTTGAAATGTTTTCATTATTATACTCCTTTTCAATAAATTGTTGGAACTAATATATCTATACTTTTAAACTTGAAATTTGTTCTATATAGACAATATTACTTATACCTTTTTTCTTTTATTTTGTCAATATCGATTTTAAATATACATAATACGAGTGCTTTATATATAAAATATTGCAGATTATATATATTTTTGTCAATATGTTAAGTTTAAAAAGATTTTTATTTTTAAATATTTTTTGTGATTTAGGTAAAGACTATGTTTATGTAAAATAAATATTTTATTGAAAAGGAGTGACTTTCGTGGGTGATACAAAAAGAGAGTCAGAGAAATCTTCTATAGGTGGTTATATAGTAAGATTTATTTTAACAGTAATTGTACTGGGGATAACTTCATTCTTAACACCTGGTTTTAGAATAGTAGGACTATGGTCTTATTTAGTGGCAGCAGTTGTGATAAGCTTAATAGACTATTTTGTAGAAAAATTTATGGGTGTAGATGCGTCTCCTTTTGGAAAAGGAATAAAGGGTTTTATAATTGCAGCTATAATATTGTATTTAACTCAATTCTTAGTGCCTAATATGAGTGTATCTATATTGGGAGCTATTATTGCATCAGTTGTTATAGGAATATTGGATGCTGTAATCCCTGGAAGAGTAATGTAAAATGTTGTTTTTTTAGATTTAATTCTTAATAATGATATAAATTACAATCTAATAACAAAATTTAATATTTTTGTTTAGAATAATTTTTACACACCGAAATTGATAAATTACTTCAATTTTGGTGTGTTTTTGTATTGAATAATATTAATATTTAATTACTAATAGAATGTTTAGTATTTTTCAATTTTTTGTTATAATTAAAAAAACAATATTTACTTGGAATTGTTTGCTTATAAATATTAGACAAAAATATATTAAAAGTTAGTTTGGATTTAATAGACCAATATTCATATATAATATAAGAGATGAACTAATTAGAGATGGAGGGATAACAAAATGTTTGAATGGAAGGATGATTATAATTGTGGCATTAAAAGGATAGATGAAGAGCATAAGAGACTCTTTGAAATAGGTGAATCTGTATACGATCTTATAATAAATGAAAACCATGTAGATTATTTTGGGGATGTTTTAAATTTAATTGATGACCTTAAAGAATATACTGTGTATCATTTTGAAGATGAAGAAAGAATAATGAAGCTTTATGATTATCCCAAGTACAAGGAACAAAAAAAAGCTCATGATGCCTTTATAAATAAAATCGAAAGTTTAGATTTGGAAGAACTAGATGAGGACATACAAAAATCTGTATTAAAATTATTGGATTTTATTTATGATTGGATATCAAAACATATACTAGGTATGGATTTGAAGTTAAAAGATTATTTTGATAGTCTAAAACCAAAAAAATCAAATGAATCAATTTAAAATATATTTTGAGCTTTGTCATAATGAGTAGAGAAATGTATTAAAATACCATTGACTAATATTTACTTATAGTACATAATGTATTTGTACTATAAGTGAATATTTAAGATAGAGGCGCAAAATTTATAAGTAAAGTTTTGGAGGTAAGCACAATGAAGGGACTTGAAAGGAAATTTTGCCGAAGTGTTCAACAGATGCTTTGATGTTGAATTAACTGGTTTTGTATAAAATATATACAAGACTGTCACAAATATAATTTGTGAAGAGCTATCATTCATTGTGGAATTAATATATTTTTATATTTATAACCTTGGGTGTACACTCTCAAGGCTATTTTTATGTTTATCTTACTTACTTCACTTATGGGGATTTTGATACCAATAAGGGGGAGAAAAAAATGGAAAGCTCAGTAGAGCAAAATAATGAGCGTGATAATGAACTAAAAAGAGGACTTAAGACTAGACATTTAAGTATGATTGCCATAGGAGGAGCTATTGGAACAGGAATATTTTTAGCATTAGGTGCTACTATTAATCAGGCAGGTCCTGGAGGAGCACTAGTAGCTTATGGCTGTATAGGAATTATGGTTTATTTTTTAATGACGGGCTTAGGAGAAATGGCTACTTATATGCCGGTTTCAGGCTCTTTTGGTGTTTATGCCACTAAATTTGTAGATCCGGCTTTAGGATTTGCATTAGGATGGAATTATTGGTACAATTGGGCAATAACTGTAGCTGCAGAAATGGTAGCAGGAGCGCTCATAATGAAATATTGGCTGCCAGGTGTACCAGCTATTGTGTGGAGTGTGTGTTTTTTAGCTGTAATAGTTTTATTAAATTTATTATCTGCAAGAGCTTATGGAGAATCAGAATTTTGGTTTGCAGGCATCAAAGTAGTAACCGTTATCGTTTTTATATTAGTAGGAGTAGCAACTATTATAGGCATATTTAATGGGAATCCAGTAGGACTTAAAAATTTTACAGTAGGAGAAGCACCTTTTGTAGGCGGCTTTAAATCTATATTCTTGGTATTTTTGATTGCAGGTTTTTCTTTCCAGGGTACTGAATTAGTGGGCATAGCTGCGGGAGAAAGTGAAAATCCAGAAAAAACCATACCAAAAGCTATTAATAGTATATTTTGGAGAATACTAATATTTTATATAGGAACAATATTTGTAGTAGGTGCCATAATTCCGTATATGAATGCAGGAGTTGACACAAGTCCTTTTACTCTGGTATTTAAAAAGGCTGGTATAGCAGGAGCTGCATCTCTTATGAATGCGGTTATATTGACTTCAGTGCTGTCAGCAGGAAACTCTGGAATGTATGCTTCAACTAGAATGTTGTATTCTATGGCTAAAGATAAGAAAGCACCTGCCTGGCTGGCAAAAGTTAATTCACGAGGAGTGCCTGTAAATTCATTGATACTTACAACAATAGTAGCATCTGCATGTTTTTTAACAGGGCTTTATGCGGAAAGTACAGTGTATGTTTGGCTGGTAGCAGCTTCAGGTCTTGCAGGATTTGTAGCATGGCTTGGTATAGCAATTTGCCATTATCGTTTTAGAAAAGCTTATGTTGCTCAAAATAGAGATTTTGGAAGATTAAAATATAAGGCTAAATTATTTCCTTTAGGACCTATAATAGCATTGGTACTTTGTATCATAGTTATCTTGGGACAAGGAGTTACTTATTTTGAAGCTAACAATATAGATTGGAGTGGAGTAACTTCATCTTATATAGGACTTCCGCTATTTTTAGGATTGTGGATATGGTATAAGAAAAAATATAGTACTAAGGTAATAAAGCTAGAAGAAGTAGATTTTGACAGTATTGAAGAGGAAGTAAAATTATAATAGATAATTTAATTGATTAATTGCTAGAGAATAGTTTATATTCTTTGGCAATTTTTTATTTTGCATATTTAATTAATGTATATTTAGCACAAATAGTCTACAGCAGTTTTGTTCTTATTAGATATATAAAATATATTGATGTTATGATAAATTATTAATAATAAAATTAGTAATTTGGAATAAATACTTATTTTTTATTTTTAATATATCAATAAGCTTCTGAAATGACTATTTTTAATCTTAGTTAAAGGGGATGGATATTATGGATTTTAGAATTGAAAGTGATTCTATAGGAGAAAAAAAGGTTCCTAAAAGTGCATATTATGGAATAAACACTTTAAGGGCTGCAGATAATTTTAAAATTACAGGACTTAAAATTCATGAAGAATTTATAAAAAGTATTGCAGAGATAAAAAAGGCTGCTGCTATAACTAATGAGGGTATTGGACTGCTTGGTGAACATATTAAAGAGACAATTGTAAAAGCTTGCGATGAGATAATAGATAGTAAATTTAAAGATCAGTTTATTACAGATCCTATACAAGGTGGGGCAGGTACATCTATAAATATGAATGTAAATGAAGTGATTTCAAATAGAGCCATTGAATTATTAGGGGGAGAAAAGGGAAATTATAATATTGTCAATCCAAATGATCATGTGAATATGGGGCAGTCTACTAATGATGTTATTCCAACAGCAGGTAAAATTACAACTATAAAACTTATTTTAAGGTGTATAAAACAGCTGAAAATATTAAAGAGAGTGTTTAAAGAAAAAGCTGATGAATTTAATGATATTGTAAAAATGGGTAGAACTCAGCTTCAGGATGCAGTACCTATTAGATTAGGACAGGAATTTAATGCCTATAGTTCAGTGATAAAAAGAGATATATTAAGATTAAATCAGGTTATAGAAAGCTTAAAAGAAGTCAATATAGGTGGAACGGCCATAGGAACAGGTATAAATGCAGATATGAGGTATCAAATAAAAATAATACCGAACCTCAACAAAATTATACAAATACAATTAAACCAGGCGGAAGATTTAATTGATTCAACTCAAAACTTAGATAGTCTCGTAATAACTTCAGCGGCTATAAAAACCTGTGCAGTTAACCTATCAAAGATAGCAAATGATTTAAGACTCATGTCATCAGGACCGAGAACAGGCTTTGGAGAAATAAATCTTCCAGCAAAACAAAATGGCTCTTCCATAATGCCGGGAAAGGTTAATCCTGTAATACCAGAGGTAATTAATCAGATAGCTTTTAATATTATTGGAAATGATGTTACCATTAATATGGCTGCAGAGGCAGGTCAATTGGAATTAAATGCCTTTGAACCAATTGTATTTTTTAATTTATTCCAGTCTATAGAAACTTTGACGAACGGTATTAATACTTTTGTTGAAAACTGCGTTCAGGGTATTACAGCAAATAGAAAAAGATGTAAGGGACTTTTAGAAAACAGCATAGGAATACTTACAGCTCTTTGTCCTTATGTAGGATATAAAGAAGCTGCTAAAATTGCTAAAAAAGCTATGAATACTGGAGAATCTGTGAGGAAGATTATTCTAAGAGAAAAAATTTTAAATGAAAGAGAAATTAACAGTGTATTAAATACTGTGGATATGACAAAACCTGGAATATCGAGGAAATATGTAGTTTATAAATAGAAATATAATTACTTAATTGTGAATAAATATATTTATAGTTTAATCCTTTATTAACACAAACTGAAAAATAATTGTAGTAGAATATATAATAAATGAAATACTGTATTGGAGGTTTTAAAATGTCAATTTTAGTTTGTGGGGGAGCAGGGTATATAGGGAGCCATATGGCAGCAGAGCTTTTGGAAAGAGGAAAAGAAATTGTAGTATTGGATAACTTTGAAAAAGGACATAAATCTGCTGTACTTGGAGGCAAGGTTTACCAGGGCGATTTAAGGGATGAAAATGTAGTGGATAAGGTGTTTAAAGAAAATAACATTGAATCAGTAATAGATTTTGCAGCTTATTCTCTGGTGGGAGAGAGTGTAGGGGAACCTCTTAAATATTTCGAAAATAATGTTGTAGGTACTTTGAACCTATTAAAGTCTATGAGAAAATATGAAGTAAAATATATTGTATTTTCTTCTACTGCTGCAACTTATGGAGAGCCTAAAAACATACCTATCTTTGAAGATGATTCAACATATCCCACTAATCCCTATGGAGAATCCAAGCTTACGGTAGAAAAGTTGTTAAAATGGAGTGATAGGGCATATGGTATAAAATATGCTGCACTAAGATATTTCAATGCGGCAGGTGCACATATTTCAGGACTTATAGGAGAAGATCATGACCCTGAAACACACTTGATTCCTATAATACTTCAGGTGGCTTTAAAAAAGAGAGATAAAATATTTATATTTGGAGATGACTATAATACAGAAGACGGAACTTGTGTTAGGGATTATGTTCATGTTATGGATTTAGCTAATGCCCATCTTTTGGCATTGAATAAAATTATTGAGGATGAAAAAAGTGGAATTTATAATTTAGGTAATGGCAGAGGCTTCTCTGTAAAAGAAGTAATTGAAGTTTCACGAAAAGTAACTGGACAAAAAATAAAAGCTGAAATTGCTCCTAGAAGAGAAGGAGATCCTGAGACACTTATAGCCTCTTCTAAAAAAGCGGAAGAAGAACTTAATTGGAAACCAAAGTATAATTCACTTGAGACAATTATTGATACTGCATGGAAATGGCATAAAGATCATTTAAATGGATTTGAAAAGTGAAATATATTAATGGGTAATTATATATTGACAAAAAAATGTTAATAGTAATATAATAAGGTGTAGGTTATGTGATTTTATTCATAACGCTTGCATAAAGTGTTATAAGCTAGAAATATAATAGATAGGCTGTATACCTATTATTTAGATATTGTGATAGGAGGAGGCCGTCTCTTAAAATAAAAGAGGCGGTTTTTTATATTATATAGTAACTTCGGATTTTTAGTTTTTATCTAAGCGCTGCCATTGATAAACTCCCATCTTCTTCAAAAGTTGGGGATAAGCAATGCTGTGCGTCTGGATAAGTTGTTCCCCTAAAGGATAACGTATTCTAAGTGCTAAAGACACTAATGTTAATAAGGTTCAGATGGGAATAGGCATTTCTTATAAGCAAACTCCACCTGAACCGCTGAATCACTTGATTTAAAAGAATAGAAATGGGAGAGGAGCTGAAAAGTGTTAAATAAAGGTATACTTATTTAACTGTTAATATGGATTTTAAAAAGTTAGCGGCAGAAGAGATTAAAAAAAATACGGATTTAGAATTGAATTTTATAGAAGGTTTGATAGAAGTACCACCAAAACCTGAAATGGGAGATTACGCATTTCCATGTTTTCAATTGGCAAAAGTATTGAAAAAGGCACCAAATATAATTTCTAAGGAATTAAAAGATAAATTGCACAGCAAGTACTTTGAAAAAATTGAAAATTTAGGACCTTATGTGAATTTCTTTGTAGATAAAAAAATATTTACTGAATATACTTTAAAAGAAATATTATTAAAAGGAGACAGCTATGGAAGTTCAGACATGGGAGAAGGAAAAAATGTAGTTGTAGAATATTCATCACCTAACATTGCAAAACCTTTCCATGTAGGACATCTTTTTAGCACTTCTATAGGAAATGCCTTATACAAGATGATAAATTTTCAAGGATATAATTGTACGAGAATAAATCATCTTGGAGACTGGGGAACTCAATTTGGAAAGCTTATAGCGGCTTATAATAGATGGTGCAATGAAGAAGAGTTAAATAGAGACCCTATAAAGGAACTTTTAAGAATATATGTAAAATTCCATGAAGAAGCAGAAAAAGATCCTTCACTTAACGAAGAAGGCAGAATGTATTTTAAAAAATTAGAGGATGGCTCGGAAGAAGAAATTAAACTTTGGAAAAAATTTAAGGATCTAAGTCTTAGAGAATTTAAAAAAGTATATGATTTATTGAAGGTAGATTTTGATTCCTATGCAGGAGAGAGTTTTTATACTGACAAAATGGATGCAGTTGTAGAAGAAATAGATAGAAAAGGACTTCTTGTTGAAAGTAACGGTGCAAAAGTAGTGCTTCTAGATGAATATAATATACCTCCTTGCATTGTAAAAAAATCAGATGGAACGACCATATATGCAACTCGTGATTTGGCTGCAGCTATATATAGGAAAAAAACCTATGATTTTTATAAGAGTATATATGTGGTGGGACTTGATCAATCTCTTCATTTCAAGCAGGTATTTACCACACTTAAATTAATGGGTAAAGATTGGGCGGACTCATGTAAGCATGTGGGGTTTGGATTAGTTAGATTTGCAAATAAAAAACTTTCTACACGAAAAGGAGATGTAATATTCTTAGAAGAACTTTTAAATAAATCTGTAGAAAAAACTCTTGAAATAATAAATGAGAAGAATCCTAAGCTTGAAGATAAGGAAGAGGCGGCTAAAAAGATTGGTATAGGAGCTGTGATATTTACCTATCTGAAAAATAATAGAGAGAAAGATATAGTATTTGATTGGAATGAAATGCTGAGTTTTGAAGGAGAAACTGGCCCTTATGTTCAATATAGCTATGCAAGGGGAAAGAGTATTCTTAGAAAATCAGGAGAAGCACCCTATGATGAAAACCAGATAGACTGTAGTAAATTGGGCAGCAAGGAGGAATTTGAACTTGTAAAGATCCTTGAAAACTTTAATAAATCTATAATAAATGCTATAAATAGATTGGAACCATTTATAGTCACCAGGTATGTAATAGATGTGGCCAAAGCTTTCAATAAGTTTTACAATGCTCATAGTATTATAAATGCAGCAGATGAGGATACTAAAAAGGCCAGATTGAATTTGGTAAAATGTACCTGTCAGGTATTGAAAAATGGATTAAATCTAATGGGTATAGAAGTAGTGGAAAAGATGTAGATGAGATTTTAAATATTTTATCTGAAGGTTGTTGGAGCTGTGATGGCTCTGAAGCTTGACGAAGGTAGGAATAAATATTGTTATTTCACCGGATAATCAGATAATATAGAAAGGAGAAGTTACGTTAAAGTAACACATATTATGGAAATTAAAGAATATGATCGTCTGGTAAATGTAGAAGGTAATGCATTTTTGAGTTGTGACATGGGAAATATAGCCTATTTTGATATAGAAACGACTGGTTTCGATAGAGAATGTGATAATATAATACTTATATCTCTTGGGAGGTTTATTGATAAAAATAAATTGTCAATAAAACAGTATTTTGCAGATACTCTACAGGATGAAAGTGAAGTATTATATAATTTTGGCATGGATATATTAAAATATGATAAATGGTGTTCTTATAATGGAATAGCCTTTGATGAGCCTTTTGTAAAAGAGAGAATGCACCGGAATAACATATACTTTGAGTTTCCTAAATATCATGTAGATTTATATAGACTCATAAGACCTTATTACAAGCAGCTGGGTATGGAAAGGTGTAACTTAAAGACTGTGGAAAAATATTTGGGTATAAATAGGAGAGATAAAATAGATGGGGGAATCAGTGTAGATTTATATAGAGAATTTTTAAAATCTAATACTGAGGATATAAAATATACCATAATGCTTCATAATTATGAAGATGTTTTAAATCTGCCTAAAATACACGAATTTGCTTTTAAAGTAAGAAATGATAAGTTACTGGTGAGAGAAAATTGTATTACAGAAAAACAAAAAAGATATTTAAAAATTCTTTTAAAGAAAAATAATGTAGATTTAAATATACAATTTGAAAAAATATCTAAAAAAGTTGCATCACAAATTATAGATTATCTGATAAAAGGGGAAAAGGACGTAGAAAAATTTGATAATATCATAAATGGCAGTTATTGATAAATGTTTAATTCAAATTAATAATATATTTAACTTTTGGAAAATTTTTAGACTTTTAAAAAAAAACATTGTATAATTAAAAAGGAGGGGTGTTGTTATGGTTCAGGAAATAATGAAATCAAATATTGTAAAGTTGAAAAAAGAAGACAGTCTGTGTAAAGCTTTAGATATGATGGATGTTCATAATGTAAATGGGGCACCTATAGTTGATGAAGATGGACAACTGACGGGCATGATAGTAAAGGCGGATATATATAGATTTTTGATGGAGGAAGGTCATTATGATACCTGTCCTGTGGATTGGGCAATGACAAAGGATGTAGTTGTGGCTAAAAGTGAAGAGGATATTATGACTGTGGCAAAAAGAATTAGAGAAAATAATATAGTAGCCATTCCTGTAATAGACGATAAAAATGTGGTGAAGGGTACCGTTTCTATCGAGGATATAATGGATTATGTAATTAAAAAGTCTTGATTTTATTATCAGGACTTTTTAAAAAATATATTTAATATTTTTTATTGGAGTTGCAAAACTAACTTACATAACATATAAGATAGTAATATTGTGTATTTTAATTTTAATAATATATAAGGAGAATGGAATATGAGTATTGCAGCTTTTTTTGATATTGACGGTACTTTATATAGAGAAGGTCTTATAACGGAAGTTTTTAAAAAATTAGTAAAATATGAAATAATACCTGGAGAAAGATGGTATAAGGAAGTAAAACCTGAATATGAAAGATGGGATAAAAGAAAGGGTAACTACGACAACTATCTTCTGAAAATGGCAAATATATATATAGAAGCTATAAAAGGACTCCATAGATCTCAAATAGAATTTATAGCTAAAACTGTAGTGGCTCAGAAAGGAGATAGGGTATATTCTTATACCAGAGATATGCTAAAATGGCATAAAGAAAATAAACACATAGTAGTAACTGTATCTGGAAGTCCTGTAGAGCTAGTTAGAGAAATGGCAATTAAATATGGATTTGACGATTATGTAGGAGCTGTATATATAAGAAATGAGGATAATATATATACAGGAGAGGTAGTTCCTATGTGGGATAGCACTAGCAAAGAAAAAGCCATAAAGATGTTAACTGAAAAATATAGTATAGATTTAGATAAAAGTTATGCTTATGGGGATACTTTAGGTGATTTTTCTATGATGAAGATGGTGAAAAATCCAGTTTGTGTAAATCCAACCAGAGAACTGGTGAGAAAGGTGTTAGAAGACCCTGAGGTAAGCAGTAGGGTAAAAATAGTAGTTGAGAGGAAAGATATGATATATAAGCTTGGAGCTTCTTGTATAAAGGAAATCTGAATCTTATATATCATAATAGTATATGAAACTGTGTGGCTAAAAGGAATTGGAAAAGAGTGGTAATGTGATAGAGAGACTTAACAATGTAGATGTTGAAAGACCTATAGTAGAAAATTCATTGAAGATAGAGAAAAGCAGGTGTATTTTTAGAGATGCTATATTTTTTGATTTAGAGCATTATATATACAAAAAACCTATATGTATAGGGGTGTTTGGATGCTGTTTTTATGACCATGAAAATGAAGTGTTAAAAGTGACACAGTATATGATAGAAAATAAAAAAGATGCAAAATTAATACTGCAGCTGGCAAAAGAATACTTTGAAAATATGATTAGAGAGAATAAAAAGTATATAGTAACCTTTTCGGGAAATAATGATTTCACAGTTATAAATTATCTTTTTGAAAAATACAATATGGAATTTAATAATATAGAAGATTATTTTATAAGTGTAGATCTGCAAAAACAGTATGAAAAAGAAATCCATAAATCTATAGGACTTAAAGCATTGGAAAAAGAATTTGGAATTACAAGAGAGGATAAAGTTATAAGCGGCTCAAATTTAGCTAAAACCTTTAGTAAAATAATTAAAGATAGCGAGTATATAAATAGAATGCCCCAGGTAAAAAAAGAAAAGATATTATTATACAATGAGCAGGATATAGTGAGCTTGTTTAACATATATACAAAATGGAATAATGTATTTATAGGTAATAAATAGTAAATTAGTGATAATTATATTTGTGATATAAAAGTTTTTGTACATTTATAAAAACTTTTATTTTTTTATTATTGTATATTTATAATGAAGTAATTCTAAGGTTAATAGGAGTTTGCTCAAGAAAAATGCTTTTTTATATGAATTTTTCAAGCACTTATAAAAAAATATTAAATTAATTTTTATAAAAAAATATTGCATATTTATTTATAAAGTCATATAATAACTACATATTTAAAAAATATGTAGTTATTATATTTTTATAGGCAATTATGATCTAAAAGGAGGTAAATTAATTTGGTACAAGTAGGCGTTGTTGGGGGAACAGGTTATGTAGGAGCAGAATTAATAAGGCTCTTATCAAATCATAACAAAATAAAAATATCAGGGATATCATCTACAAGTTATGAAGGTAAATCTATTAATAGCCTATATCCAGGTTTTTATGATTTGAAAGAACTTGTATGTGAAAAGGATGATGAGGTTATAAAAAGAAGTGATTTGATTTTTTTAGCTCTGCCTAGCGGAGTAAGTGAACCTATTGTAGAAAAGGCAGTGGCCAAAGATAAAATATGTATAGATATGGGTGCAGATTTTAGATTTAAAAATGAATCTTCATATAAAAAATGGTATGGTAAAAATTTTATTACACCAAAGTTGCATGAAAGTTCTGTGTATGGACTTCCAGAGCTAAATAGAGAATATATAAAAAAATCCCGAATTATAGGAAATCCAGGATGTTATGCCACTTCTGTTCAAATTGGTGTTTTACCCCTTATTTCTGAAGGATTAATAGAAGAAAAAGGTATAATTGCAGATTGTAAATCAGGATTAACTGGTGCAGGGAAAACTCTTAGTGAAAGTAGTCATTTTGTAAATTGTAATGAGAGTTTTAGTGCTTATAAGGTCGCAAATCACAGGCATACTCCAGAAATAGAGGAAAATTTAAATAGTGTATCAAAAGAGGAGGTAAAGCTTACTTTTATTCCACATTTAATTCCAATAAACAGGGGTATTTTGTCTACCATATATACAACCCCTAAGGGTCCAATAGATATAGAAAAAATACACCAGAAATATTGTGAATTCTATAAAGAGGAACCTTTTGTAAGAATTCTTCCTCTAGGGGAAGTATCTAAGATAAACAATGTAAGACTTTCTAATTATTGCTGTATTTCTATACATTATGACAGCGAAAATAATAAACTTATAATCATATCATGTTTAGATAATATGATAAAAGGAGCAGCAGGACAGGCAATTCAAAATATGAATATTGTATTAGGTTTTGATGAAAAAGAAGGACTTACTGCCCTGCCAGCTGTTTTTTAATTAAATTTTAAGGAGGACATTTAAGATGAATTTAGAAATTATAGAAGGAGGAATTACCTCTCCTAAAGGTTTTACAGCTTCAGGAATTAGCTGTGGCCTTAAGAAGAATAATTTGCAGGATTTAGCTCTTGTAATGTCAACTAAACTTTGTAATTCAGCAGGGGTATACACTAAAAACATAGTTAAGGGGGCACCTCTTTTAGTAACTAAAGATCATTTAGAAAATAAGAAGGCTCAAGCCATAATTATAAATAGCGGAAATGCCAATACCTGTACAGGGGAAGATGGAATAAATCATGCAAAAGAAATGTGTAAATATACAGGGGAAGAATTACAAATTGAAGAGGATAATGTACTTGTAGCTTCCACAGGAATTATAGGGGTAAAATTAAATATTGGTGCCATAAAAGAAGCCATTCCACGACTTGCTAAAAAGTTAAATAAAAATGGTGGAAAGGATGCAGCAAGGGCTATACTTACCACAGATACCTTTAAAAAGACATTGGCTGTAACCCTGGAACTTGGAGGAAAAACTGTAGTAATTGGAGCTATGGCTAAGGGTTCTGGAATGATACATCCTAATATGGCAACTATGCTTTCTTTTATTACCACAGATATAAATATAGATGCCAACCTTTTAGACAAGGCATTAAAAGAAAGTGTAAAAGTAAGCTATAATAGGATCTCTGTAGATGGAGATACCTCTACAAATGATATGGTACTTGTCATGGCCAATGGATTAGCTGAAAATTCCATTATAGATGAGGAAAATGAAGATTATAACACATTTTTAGAGGCATTAAAGAAGTTAAATATAGAATTGGCTAAAATGATTGCAAAAGATGGAGAGGGTGCTACTAAATTAATAGAATGCACGGTTATGAATGTACCTGGAGAAAAGGAAGGTGAAATTCTAGGTAAATCTGTAATATGTTCAAGTCTTGTAAAAACTGCTTTATTTGGACGAAATGCCAATTGGGGCAGAATATTAGATGCTATTGGATATTCTGGAGTGGACTTTGATATAAATAAACTGGAAGTATCCATGGAAAGTTCAAAGGGGAGTATATTGGTATTTAAAAATGGTAATCCTGTAGATTTTTCAATTGAAAAATCTGTAGACATACTTTCAGAAAATACAGTAGGCATAGTTTTAAATTTTAACTCTGGGAATTACAGTGTATGCTGCTGGGGATGTGATTTAACTTATGATTATGTAAAGATTAATGGAAGCTATATGTCTTAAGGGAGGTACGGGAGGAATTGAATTATAATGAGGTGGCAAAAATATTAGCGGAATCACTGCCATATATTCAAAAATACAGAGGAAAAACAATAGTTGTTAAGTATGGTGGCAGTGCTATGTTGGATGAACAGCTTAAAAAATATGTTATAAATGATTTAGTACTTATGAAATGTGTGGGAATAAATTTAGTAGTTGTTCATGGAGGAGGTCCATTTATTTCTTCTTATTTAAAAAAGTTAAACAAGGAAAGTATTTTTATAGATGGATTAAGATATACAGATGAAGAAACTATGGATGTAGTTCAGATGGTACTTAGTGGAAAGGTAAATAAAGATCTGGTAAAATTAATTCAAAGTTATGGTGGAAAAGCCCTTGGACTTTGTGGAATAGATGGAGCTATGATAAAAGCTGAAAAAATCTCCAAAGGCGTAGATTTGGGAAAAGTAGGAGAGATAACAGATATAAATACTGAAATCATTATAAGTTCTATAGATAATGGATATATTCCTGTAATAAGCAGTATAGCTCTTGGGGATGATAACGAAACCTATAATATAAATGCAGATACATGTACCTTTAAAATTGCGGCAGCTCTAAAAGCACAAAATTTAATACTTCTTACAGACGTACCTGGAGTTATGAGGGACATAGATGATAACTCCACTTTAATTTCAGAATTAAGGTTAAAGGATATTAAAGCTCTGTATGAAGATAATATTATAAAAGGAGGGATGTTGCCAAAAATTAATTGTTGTGTTGAGGCCATTAAGTCGGGAGTTAAGAGTGCACACATTATTGACGGTAGAGTACCTCATTGTCTTCTTGTGGAATTATTTTCAAAAGAAGGTATAGGAACTATGATTTATTAGGAGGAGATTAATTTGGATTATTTAAATTATGCAAAAGAATATCTTATGAATACTTATAACCATCTTCCTGTGGTATTCACTCACGGAGAAGGGTGTAAGTTATTTGATACGGATAATAAGGAATATCTGGATTTTACATCAGGTATTGGCGTAATGTCTCTAGGCTATGGAAATAAGAACTGGATTAAAGCTGTAGAAGCCCAACTGGAAAAAGTAGTTCATACTTCTAATATATTTTTGAATATTCCTGTATTGGAACTAGCCAAAAAATTTACTGAAATTTCAAATATGACTAAAGTGTTTTTTTGTAATTCTGGTGCAGAAGCTAATGAAGGAGCCATAAAATTAGCAAGAAAGTATAGTTTTGATAAACATGGAAAGGCTAGAAATACTATACTTACATTGAAAAAGAGTTTTCATGGAAGAACTATAACTACATTAAAAGCAGGAGGACAGGAAAAGCTTCATAAATATTTTTACCCCTTTACTGAAGGTTTTAAATATGCAGAGGCCAATGTAGAAGAATTAGAAAAATCCATAGATTCATCAATTTGTGCTATTATGATAGAACCTATTCAGGGAGAAGGAGGAATAAATCCACTAAGTGAAGAATTTATTCATAAGGTTTTTGAAATAGCAGAGAAGGAAGATATCTTGGTTATATGTGACGAAATTCAATGTGGTATAGGAAGAACAGGAAAGATCTATGGTTTTAATAATTATGGTGTTTGTCCAGATATTATATCCACTGCAAAAGGTCTTGGAGGAGGATTACCTATAGGTGCTGTGCTCTGTAATGAAAAATTGAACAATACCTTTGAATATGGAGATCATGGCTCTACTTTTGGAGGAAATCCTGTTTGTGCAGCAGGTGCCCTAGAAGTATTGAACATAATAAGTGAGGATTCTTTTTTAGAGGAAGTAAGTGAAAAAGGGGAATTTATTAAGGAGTATTTTAAAAGTAAAAATAAAAAGAACATATTAGAAGTTCGTGGAATGGGACTTATGATAGGAATAGAAATTGAAGGGGAAGCATCCAAGGTACAAAAGAAAGCTCTCCAAAAAGGTCTTCTTGTATTAACCGCAGGACCAAATGTAGTGAGATTATTACCACCTCTTATTATTCCAAAAGAAGAATTAGAAGCAGGATTAAATACACTATATGAAATTATAGAGGAAGAGTAATTTATATATTAAAAATATATTTAAATCAAGTAAAAGAAATCTGCTGTAATTTAAGTAGATTTCTTTTTATTATAATAAATAAATGTGATAATAACCTCTTTGTAAAAGTATAAATAGATATATCTATTTTATTAATATAGAGGTTACATTTATGAGGTGGTTTATTAATTTACATAAGCTTGAGAAAAAGACTATTTTACTTATGTTAGCATTGCTTTATGTGAGCATATTATTTTCTTTTGGATTTATTTACTGGGACATAGCCAATGATTCCCAGGGAGAATTTTTTATATTCCAAAATGATGTGAACATGAATACAAAGGTAGAAGCCTTTAGAAAGAGTTTGAATATCCCCATATATAATAAGGAATTTAAAGACATGGTAAAATATTTAATATCCTCTAATGAATATAAAAGACCTATTGCAAAATTAGAAGCTCCTGGATCCTCATTTTCTGCAAACATATTCGCCTTTGATAAAATATTAGGAGAAAATTGGGCTAATTATTATTATCTTTTATTTCAAAGTCAAGGTATTACCCATATAAGTATAGAAGACTTAGGAGAAGATAAAGTGAGTAGTAAATTTAATAGTAATAAGTTAAAAATATGTTTTTACAAGATAAATGAGGAGGAAAAATATAAGGATTTTAAGAGCTATAAAAAAAGTGATAAGAACAAATTTGAAAAAGTAGACAGCAAATATGTTTGGATAAATAATTATACCTTACTTTATAATGAAATTTTTAGGAAGGAATATTTTTATTATCCTCTAAATTTTTATTTTCCAAAGCTTATAGAAAACTCCATATCTTTTTTAGATGATAGTCCTTTGGTACTGAGAGCTATAATAAATGGAAATTTCAAATATCCAATATGGAATTTTATGTATTTTAGTGCTGTTACTATGACTACATTAGGTTATGGAGATATTTTGCCTAATTCTATGGTTGTTAGGATATTGGTTATGCTTGAAACTATATTTGGAGTAATTATAATAGGGGTATTTGTATCCTGTTTGTTTTGGAATAAAAAATCAAATGATTCTTAGGTTCAGGAGGAGTTTGCTGTAGGGAAATGCTTTTCTCCACTTAAACTTATGGGATTTTGAAACTAAAAAAATTTACATTATATATATTATGTAAATTTAAAGTTAAAGTAAACAAGTAGCATAGAAAAATATAAAAATATATACTATAATTATAAAAAAGTGCAAAAAACTAAAGATGAAATAGTAAACAATAAAAATTATAATAATAAAAATGGAATGGAGAGAAAACATGGAGAAAATCACTAGTTTTACAATTAATCACTTGGAACTATTGCCTGGGGTATATGTTTCAAGGCAGGATAATATTAATGGAGCAATAATAACTACCTTTGATATTAGGATGACAAGACCAAATTTTGAACCAGTAATGAATACTGCTGAACTTCATACTATTGAGCATTTGGGAGCAACCTTTTTAAGAAATCACAGCGAGTATGGCAGTAAGATAGTTTATTTTGGTCCTATGGGCTGTAGAACAGGATTATATTTATTATTAGGAAGTGATAGAGGATTTGAATCAAGGGAAATTATAGGGTTAGTTAAAGAGATGTTTCAATTTATTGCAGAATATGAGGGTGAAATTCCAGGTGCACTGCCAAAAGATTGTGGAAATTATCTTGATATGAACTTACCTATGGCTAAATATTTAGCAAAAAAATATTTAGAGAATGTGCTGGATAATATTGGTGAAAAAAATCTTAATTATCCTAAATAAAGTAATTCTTAGGCCCAGAAGGTGCTAAAATCAGCTAATCCCCCAGCTTTTTCAAAGGTGGGGATTAGCTGATTTTAGCGTTTGGGTAGGTTCTTTTCTAAAGATAAAAATTAATTCAATGACAGTATATCTTTAATTACCTCACCTGCTATTATCATTCCTGCCACGGGAGGAACAAAGGAATTGCTAGAGGGTATTTGACGTTTTGACAGGCATTTTTTTGAGCCACCAGTGCATACACAGCCTTCCTTGCAGGTTATGACTTCTTCTATTTTTGGTTTTTTAGGTATTTCCTCGGAATACAATACCTTTAAGTTTTTTATTTTTCGTTTTTTGAGTTCATGTCTCATTACTTTAGCTAGGGGACATATTTTTGTATCATAAATGTCAGATATCTTAAATTTAGTAGGATCTAGTTTATTTCCAGTCCCCATACAACTAATTATATTTATATTATGATTTTTACACCATACTATAAGGGATATTTTTGAAGATACTGTATCAATGGCATCTATTACATAATCCGTGGAAGGAGGTATAATGGCATCTATATTACTTTCATCTGCAAATATTTTATAAGATTCCACCTTACAATTGGGATTTATATCTAAAATTCTATCTTTTAAAACATCTGCTTTATATTTACCTATTGTATGGAAGTTGGCATGTATCTGTCTGTTTATATTTGTTAGACAAACAGTATCATCATCTACTATGACAATATGACCTATACCTCCTCTTACCAGAGCTTCAAGGGTAAAACTTCCTACACCACCTAAACCAAATAGTACTATAGTACTGTGTTTTAATTTTTTTAAAGCTTCTTTTCCAAACAGTAGTTCGGTTCTGGAAAGGGCATGTTGTTTCATTAAATGATCTCCTATTCATAATAGTTTAATTATTTTTAACTTAAATGACAATATTAAAATTATATAATGTACAGTATTTTTAATCAATAGTCTTATAGCACTAAGTAATTCTTATTTGGGTGGAATTTTCTATAATGTGAAGTATTAGCTTTTTAATGGATTAGTAAATTGTATCTTAAATATTAAATTTTTATCTATCGTTGAATAGTCCACAATAATAAACTATAATTAAGGGTATATAGTAATTAATTGTAAGGTTTCAAATGCTTAAAACAATACGTGAGGTAATTAAAAGAGGGTGTTTTATTATGAAAATAGGTTTGTGTCAAATGATGGTTTTGAAGTCTTCAAAAAGTGACAATGTAAAAAGAGCAAAGGAATATATACGGAAGGCTGCAAATAAAGGAGCTGACATAGTAGCATTACCGGAAATGTTTAATTGTTACTATAATATTAAGTATTTTAGAGAATATGCAGAAAAGGATAATTGCAAGGGAGAAACTTTAAGCATGTTGTCCTCTGCGGCTAAAGAGATGGGAATATATATAGTTGGAGGCTCCATACCTGAAATTGATGATAAAGGAAATATATATAATGCTTCTTTTGTATTTAATGATAAAGGAGAATTAATAGGGAAGCATAGAAAAATGCATTTATTTGATATAGATATAAAAGGTAAAATAACATTTAAGGAGTCAGATGTTTTAACTCCAGGAGACAAAGTTACTGTAATAGATACAAAGTGGGGAAAAATAGGTGTAGCTATATGTTATGATGTAAGATTTCCTGAACTTATGAGGCTTATGGCACTTCAAGGGGCAAAAATCATATTTATTCCAGCTTCTTTTAATACAACTACAGGACCATCTCATTGGGAACTGTTATTTAGAAGTGCTGCAGTAGAAAATCAACTATATACCGTAGGAATATCACCAGCAAGAAATATAAATTATTCTTATGTTGCCTATGGAAATTCTCTTATAGTAGATCCCTGGGGGAAGATATTAAATATATTAGATGAAAAAGAGGGAATACTATTATCGGAGATAGATTTGGAATATATATATGAAGTAAGAAAATCTATACCTGTATTTGAGCATAGAAGAGAGGATTTATATAAAATTACTTTAGCATGAAAAGAAAAAATATATAAGTTTTGTTAGTCAGAATATTTCGACATATACCACATAAGTAAAAATCTGTGGTATCATGATATACGGTATTTTATGTATATTTGTTTCAGTAT
The DNA here is from genome assembly GCF_001902295.1 of Clostridium kluyveri. Classification (NCBI taxonomy): domain Bacteria; kingdom Bacillati; phylum Bacillota; class Clostridia; order Eubacteriales; family Clostridiaceae; genus Clostridium; species Clostridium kluyveri. The sequence continues at coordinate 1,971,938 of NZ_CP018335.1, forward strand.
AATAGAATAAATATATTATAAGGAAGGATTTTTGTGATGAAAGAGTTTATTTTTAATTTTACAGCTATTTTTCAAATATCGATTTTTACAATCACAATGTATTACCTAATACTTTCTTTATTTGGACTCTATAAAAGAAGAGATAATGGTGCAGAAAAATGTATGCCTAAAAATACTTTTGCACTTTTAGTAGCAGCTCATAATGAAGAGATGGTTATTGCAAAAATAATAGAGAGTCTAAAAGATATTGACTATCCCAAAGATATGTATGATATTTTTGTTATTGCGGATAATTGTGATGATGATACAGCATCTATAGCAAGAAAATATAATGTAAATGTATTTGAAAGAAAAGTTCCGGATAAAAAGGGAAAGGGATATGCACTGGAATGGATGTTCAATAAAATATTTAAGATGGATAAACAATATGATTCTATAGCTGTTTTTGATGCGGATAATTTGGTTTCAAAAAATTTTTTAATAGAAATGAATTATAAACTATGTCAAGGATATAAAGTTGTTCAAGGTTACATAGATAGTAAAAATCCCAATGATTCATGGATAACAGGTTCTTATTCAATTTCTTTTTGGACCGCCAACAGGCTTTTTCAACTTTCTAGGTCAAATCTTGGATTATCAAATCAAATCGGAGGCACAGGCTTTTGTATGAATACGGAGATACTAAAGCAGCTTGGATGGGGTGCTACTTGTTTGACTGAAGATTTAGAATTTACCTGTAAATTAGTACTAAATGGATATAAGGTAGGATGGGCTCATAATGCTGTAGTATATGATGAAAAGCCTTTAACACTAAAACAATCCTGGCATCAAAGAAAAAGATGGATGAAAGGATTTACTGATGTTGCCTCAAGGTTTTTCTTTAAACTTATAAAAAAGGCACTAAGAGATAAAAATCTCACTGCACTTGACTGTGCCATATATACTGTACAGCCTTTTGTCACCTTGTTAATAGGGCTTTCAGCTTTTATAACTATTCTACAGAATACCCATGGTTTAAATATATTTGTTATAAATATATATTTTATACCTATATTATGGAAAGCATTTAGTATAGTTCAATTTCTAGTAACCCCCTTTATAATGATGTTAGAAAATAAACTGTCAAAGAAGATGTTTTCTATATTTGTTCTATATTCCTTCAATATAGTAGTACTCGCGCTGGTGTTTGATTCACCTACTCTATTAGAGACGGTATCTGGAAGTATTTTATATCTTTTGATATTTGTAATAGGCATATCCTTATTAGGAGGTAAAAATTCTCTTAGAATATTTATATGGTATCTGCTCTATGGTATATATACTTTAACATGGATACCGATAACAATACAAGGAATATTGGACAAGAATAACAAAGAATGGAATCACACTAAACATATAAGACAAATAAGTATACAGGAAGTAGAATAATAAAATTAATCCTCAATGTATGACTGAGGATTAATTTTATTATTTAAGTATACTATAATATATTTAATATACGAGTAGGATGATAATATGATAGAAAGATTACATAAATACATGGCTGCCTGCGGGGTAGCGTCAAGAAGAAAATGTGAACATATAATATCTGAGGGAAGAGTAAAAGTAAATGGAGCAGTTATAAGTAAACTGGGAACAACAATTGATGATGAGAGAGATGAAATTCTAGTAGATAATAAAATAATAAAGAAAGAAAATAAAAAGGTGTATATATTATTAAATAAGCCGAGAGGATATATATCTTCTGTTAAAGATGATAGGGGACGCAAAACACTTCTTGATATAGTAAAGGTAAATGAAAGGGTCTATCCCATAGGAAGGCTTGACTATAACACATCAGGAGCCATAATACTTACCAATGACGGGGAAGTATATAATAATATAGCTCATCCAGGGAGTAATAAATCTAAGATATATATTGCTGCAATAAAAGGAATACCTTCTAATGAGGAAATAAAACGATTTGAAAATGGCATAGATATAGGAGGATATATAACAGCTGAGGCAAAATTTGATTTTATTAGTTCAAATAAGGAAAGTTCAAAAGTAAAAATAGAAATACATGAAGGAAGAAACAGACAGGTTAGAAAAATGTGTGATGCCATAGGCCATCCTGTAATAACTTTAATGAGAATTGCCATAGGAGATATAAAACTAGGCAATCTTAAGGAGGGAGCGTGGAGATATTTAAGTGAAAAAGAAATACAATATATAAAAGGTGGAAAGTTATTATGAAGAATGAGTTAAAATTAATTTCATCAAAAGAATTTAGTGACTATGAAGATATGTATAAAATTGTGGATTTTTTGAATAAAAATTTAAATGGTTATGGTTTTACTTTTGGAATATGCGAGAAAGATAATAAAAGTGTAATAAATATTTATAAACATGATTAAATAGTTAATTGAATAAACAATTGAATATTATATTGATAATTTACTCAATAGATGTTAAAATGAAACAAATATTGCAAAGTTGACATGGATGGAGAGAAAGGAATGAAGTAAATGGAAAGCACTAACAATCAGGACTTAATAAGAACAATTCAAATTAAATTTCCAAGATTGAGTAAAGGTCAAAAATTAATAGCTGAATATATTTTGAAACATTATGACAAAGCTGCCTTTATGACAGCTGCAAAATTAGGGGTAAATGTAGGAGTAAGTGAATCAACTGTAGTTAGATTTGCAAATGAACTTGGATTTTCAGGATATCCTAAGCTGCAGAAATCTCTTCAGGAACTTATAAAAAATAAACTTACTACGGTACAGAGAATTGAATTATCAAATGATTTTGTAAGTCAGGAAAGTCCACTGAAAAGTGTTCTAAAATCTGATATGGAAAATATAAGAGCTACTCTTGAAAAAATAAATCATAAGACTTTTGATGATGTAGTAAACAGTATATTTAAGGCAGATAAGATATATATAATAGGACTTAGAAGTTCCACTGCTATTGCAGATTTTCTGGGCTTTTATTTGAATTTGATATTAGACAATGTAAAAGTTGTAGGATATGGAATAAGTGATATTTTTGAACAAATGATAAATTTAACCAGTGACGATCTGGTAATAGGCATAGGATCTCCTAGATATGCTGTGAGAACTATTGAAGCTCTGGCTTTTGCCAAAAGCAGAAATGCTAGGGTAGTAGCTATTACGGACAGCCTTTTATCTCCTCTGGCAGCCAGAGCAGATTATACCTTGATTGCTCAAAGTAATATGACTTCTTTTGTGGATTCACTAGTAGCTCCATTAAGTGTAATTAATGCACTTATTATCGCTGTTGGATTACAAGAAAAGGAAAAAATTTCCTCTACTTTTTCAGATCTTGAAACTATATGGCAAGAATATCAAGTATATTCATTAAAGGATCAAAATTAGTTGGAAATAAGGTGTATGAATTAATGTCAAAGGTGATAGTAATTGGAGGAGGTCCATCTGGAATGATGGCAGCAATAACTGCTGCAAATAGAGGATTTGACACTATCTTGGTTGAAAAAAATGAAAAGCTTGGTAAAAAGATGTTCATATCTGGAAAGGGAAGGTGTAATATAACCAATTCAAAGGATATAAGTGAATTTTTTGATCATATTCCTGTAAATTCTCATTTCCTGTATAGTTCACTTTATTCTTTTACAAATAAGAATACTTTTGAATTTTTTGACGATTTAGGGGTAAATTTAAAAGTTGAAAGAGGAGGAAGGGTTTTCCCACAGTCTGATAAATCCTCTGATTTAATTAAAGCTATGGAAAAAGAATTGATAAAGAAAAATGTAATGATAAGGTTTAATTCTAAAATTAAAAAATTTATTTGCAAGGATAACTTTATAAAAGCAGTCCAACTTGAAGATAATTCACTTATAGAAGGAGAGTTATTTATACTCTGCACAGGTGGCATGTCCTATCCACAAACGGGTTCTACTGGAGAAGGATATAAAATGGCTGAAAGTCTAGGGCATACCATAACAAAAATTACACCGGCCCTTGTTCCTATAGAAATTGCAGAGGATTGGATAAAAATATTGCAGGGACTTTCTTTAAAAAATATAGAATTAAGTATAGTGGATTCTAATAATAATATCTTATATAGGGAATTTGGAGAAATGCTTTTTACCCATTTTGGAATTTCAGGACCTGTTGTTTTGAGTTCCAGCAGGGTAGTAAAAAATAATAGAAATTTAAGGGCAGTTATAAATTTAAAACCTGCTCTTGAGTTTCAGGAATTGGATAGAAGATTGCAGAGAGAATTTTTAAGTTATTCAAATAAAAGTTTTAAAAATTCTTTAGGAGGGTTACTTCCTAAAAAACTTATTGACATAATTTTAGATTTATGTAACATAAAATTAGATAAAAAATGCAATTCTATAACTAAAGAAGAGAGACAGAATTTAGCTGGATTATTACAAAATTTTACTATGCACATAAAAGGGCTTAGACCCATAGAAGAAGCTATAGTTACATCTGGAGGAGTGAGTGTTAAGGAAATAGACTCTTCTACCATGAAGTCTAAAATAGTTTCGAATTTATATTTTGCAGGGGAGATAATAGATGTAGATGCAAATACAGGAGGATTTAATATGCAGATTGCATTGTCTACTGGATTTTTAGCAGGAAGTAAAATTAAAAATGTATTATAAATTTAATTAAATCAATGATAATATAAATAAAGGATTTTATGTTTTTTTATAGAATATATAAGTAGGATTTTAATATGAGTAAGATTTCTCATGTAAATTTGGATATGTTTCTTGAGCAGAGAAAGGCGGAATGACATTTTGAATATATCTGTAGCAATTGATGGACCTGCAGCTGCAGGTAAAAGTACTATAGCAAATATTATAGCCCATAAATTTAATCTTATGTATATAAATACAGGATCTATGTACAGAGCTGCTGCACTTTTATGTATGAGAGAAAGAGTATGTTACAAGGATGTAGATAGGGTATGTGAAATTGTAAAATCACTTAAAATGCATTTTGAAGAAGATAGACTTATTGTAAATGGTGAAGATTTAACAGAGGGTATAAAGCATCCTGATGTAAGTAATAATGTATCTAATTATGCTGCTATTTTTAAGCTTAGAAAGTTACTTGTAAAATCGCAGCAAGATATGGCAGGAAAATTTAATGTGATTATGGATGGAAGGGATATAGGTACTGTAGTTTTAAAAAATGCACCTTTGAAGTTTTTTCTTACAGCTAGTGCCAGTGAAAGGGCAAAAAGAAGATATTTGGAATTAAAGAAGAAAAGTATAGATGTGGAGTATAATGAGATATTGGATGAGATAATTAAAAGAGATTATATAGATTCCCATAGGGAATCTTCACCCTTTGTAAAAGCAGAAGATGCTATAGAGATAAATTCATCTGGACTTTCTATTTACCAGGTGGTAGAAATTATTTCAGGTTACATAAGAAATTACATTAAAGAACATAACTAAAGGTGAATAGTATGAATATTATATTAGCAGATAAGTCTGGATTTTGTTTTGGGGTGGAGAGAGCTGTTACCGAGGCTATAAGTGCCAGAGAAAAATTCAAAAAGAAGATATATACTTTAGGTCCTTTAATTCATAATAGTGATGTAGTAAATAATTTGAAGAAAAAAGGTATATATCCTATAGAATTAGATGATATATATAGTCTCAAAGAAGATGATGTAGTTGTAATACGTTCTCACGGTGTAGCAAAAGACATATTGGCTCTTTTAGAAAGTAAAAAGATTAATGTGGTGAATGCTACCTGTCCTTATGTTTCTAACATACAGAAAAAAGTGGAAAAATACTATAAATTAGGGTATAGTATATTGATAGTAGGTGATATTAACCATCCAGAGGTATTAGGTATAAATGGATGGTGTGAAAATACTGGCATTATATCAAAGAATGGTGTCGATTTAGATAAGTTACCTTTAAAAATATGTATAGTTTCACAAACTACAGAAAAACAGTCTAATTGGGAAAAGGTGTTGAATATAGTAGCTAAAAAGTGCAGGGAGTTTATTGCATTTAATACTATATGCAGTGCCACAGAGTTCCGTCAGAAAGCCGCAGAATGCATATCAAAAAAAGTAGATATGATGGTAGTAATAGGGGGTAAAAATAGTTCTAATACCACCAAGCTTTATGAAATATGTAAAAGTAATTGTAATAATACAATTCATGTTGAAAATTCAGGAGAAATACCTGATAATATAATTAAGACTAATAAAATTAAAACTATAGGTGTTACAGCAGGAGCTTCAACACCCAATTGGATAATAAAGGAGGCAGTTTTAAAAATGAGTGATGACAAAAATTTAGAGTTAAATGAACAATTATCTTATATGGACAAAAATGATACCCAGATAATATTAGGGGAAAAAATTAAAGGTATAGTAATATCTGTGAATTCTAAAGAGGCTTTTTTAAATATAGGATATAAATCAGATGGCATACTTCCAAAATCTGAAATAACAAAGGAAGAGGATAACAATTTAGAGGAACTAATTCATATTGGAGATGAATTAGATGTTAAAGTAGTAAGAAGGCAAAATGAAGATGGATATGTGGTATTATCCAAATTGGAATTAGATAGAGAAAATGCTTATAAGGAATTGGAAGATGCAAATATAAATGATACATCTTTAAAAGTTACAGTAAAAGAAGATGTAAATGGAGGATTAGTAGCCAATTATAAAGGAGCTAGAGTTTTTATACCAGCCTCCCATGTGGAACTATATCATGTAAATGATCTTTCTCAGTATGTAGATAAGGAATTGGAAGTTAATATAATTGAGTTTAAACAAGAGAGAAAAGGAACTAGAGTAGTAGCTTCAAGAAGGGAAATTTTAAGAATTGAAAGAGAAAAAAGGGAAGAGGAAACTTGGAACAGGCTTGAAAAAGATATGGTGGTAGAAGGAGAAGTTAGAAGATTAACTGATTTTGGTGCATTTGTTGATGTGCAGGGGGTTGATGGACTTCTTCATGTATCTGAACTGTCCTGGGGAAGAGTTAATAAACCAGGAGATGTGCTGAAGATAGGTGATAAAATTCAAGTTTATATATTGGATGTAAATAGAGAAAAGAAAAAGTTATCTCTGTCTCTAAAGAAACTTATGGAGGATCCATGGAATAATGTGGATATAAAATATCCAGTTGGAAATGTAGTTCTAGGAAAAGTAGTTAGATTTGCTAATTTTGGTGCATTTATAGAATTGGAACCGGGAGTGGATGCATTAGTACACATATCCCAAATAAGTCATAAGAGAATAGATAAACCTTCAGATGCACTGGAAATAGGACAGGAAATAAAGGCTAAAATTTTAGAAGTAAATAAGGAAAGTGAAAAAATAGCTTTAAGTATAAAAGAAGTAGATGAAATTTGATATTTATTCTGGAAAATTTTCACATTTACCATTTAAAATTTAATACCCAAAGATAAAATATAGGTTATTTTACAAATATATTTACTTAAATTTAAGTAAATACTATATTTTTATATGATATACATAGGAAATCAGAGAAATCTTTAAAAAAATAGAGATTTTAAAAGTAAATTTTTAATATTAGCATTATATATTGACTTTTCTATTATTTTTGATAAAATTTAATTGTTATATTTTTTTCAAAGGGGGTAAATGTGAAAGATGAATGAATTAGGGAGACATATTTTAGCAGAGATTTATGGATGCGATGGCGAAATATTGAATAATAAAGACTTTATAGAGAAGATAATGGTAGATTCAGCTTTAAAGGCAGGAGCAGAAGTAAGGGAAGTTGCATTTCATAGATTCAGCCCTCAGGGCATAAGCGGGGTAGTTATAATATCTGAATCCCATCTAACTATTCACACCTGGCCTGAACTTGGCTATGCTGCTGTGGATGTGTTTACTTGTGGAGATAGAATTAATCCTTGGGATGCTTGTAACTACATGACTGAAAAATTTAATGCAAAAAATATGACGGCAACTGAAATAAAGAGAGGTATATTTGAACAAGTTGTAGAAGTAAAAGCCTCAAATATATAGGAGATCATCGCCGGAGGATGGTCTCTTCTTATTTTAAAGTCCATTTATTATTCTAAACAATAGGTTTAGGGGAAATTTTATATGTATGAATGTGTATCACTGGTAAAGAGGAATTTAAATTGTTTTAAAAAACTAAATTCCAAAAGAACTCTGTTTAATAATTTAAATAAAGATTTTTTTGAAATTTATGATAAATCTAGTTTTGCTAAACAGATATTCTTGAGAAGAACAGTAAAATTACTTAGAAATAACTTTGATTATATAGGTTATATTTGGACTGATATAGTATGTAAAAATGTTTATAATATAAATGCTATGAATGTATCCTTTATTTCTAATAAGGAGTCAGATAGTGTACCCTATATACATTTAATAAGTACTATAAAGAAACATTGTGTTCTAAAATATTTGTGCGAAGACAATAATTATAATTCCACACTACTTGAAGATATAGGCTTTGAGAAGAAAGAAGGTACTTTAGTTCTTTGTAGGGAATTACATGAGAGTATAGATTTGGGTATTCATGAAAACTTAAAATTTGAAATGTTTAAAAGGGGAAGAGATGAACAAAAAAGATGTAAAATACAAAATGAAATATTTCAGGAGCATAATAGAATACCTTTGACTTTAGAAGATATATATATGGAACAATTGCAGAGTTACTATTTTGAAGAGGGAGCTGTTTTTTTAAAAAGAAATGCGGAATATATAGGATACGGTCAGATTATAATAGAAAATAATATTCCCATCATAGTTAACTTCGGTATAATAGAAAAGCATAGAGGCAGGGGATATAGTAAATATCTTTTAAATTATCTTTTAAATATAATATATCAAAATGGCTTTCGTAAAATAATGATAAAGGTACGGGATTCTAACTATATAGCACTAAATTTATATAGAAGTGTTGGATTTAAGGTTAAAAAAGAAAGATTTAATTGGGAACTAGAGAAGTAATTTTTTAAAGAATAATTTTCTTATTATCAGAGTAGTGCGGAGATTTTCATAGAATAAATGAGAGTTAACTTTAAGGGTGTAGTTTTAAAGTTAACTCTTATTTATTTTATATTAAATTGCTAAGCGTTAAAGATATATCTATTTTTTAGTTTTTATATATTCTTCCAGAGCTATTTTTAATAAATTCATAGCATCTTTCAAATCACCGCAATTTAAGCAGTAAGATATTCTTATTTCATCTTTTCCAAGGCCCTCAGTAGCATAAAAACCATCAGCAGGAGCAACCATTACAGTTTTACCATCTTTATTAAAATCAGTTAGTAAAAATTTTGCAAAATCCTGTGCATCAGATATAGGTAATTTAGCAACTATGTAAAAAGCACCACTAGGTTTTCTGCATATAACCCCTGGGATTTTTTGAAGACCTTCCATTAATATATTTCTTCTCTTTTCATATTCTTTTCTTGTTTCTACAAAATAGCTGTCAGGGGTATCCTTTAAGGCTGCTGCTCCAATTTGTTCTACTGTAGGAACACATAGTCTAGTTTGACACAGTTTCATTATGTTATGCATAAATTCTTTATTCTTTGAAGCTACCAGTCCAATTCTAGCACCACAGGCACTATAACGTTTAGATATGCTGTCTACAATTATTACTCTGTCAGCTATATCCTTTAAAGTAAGTGTAGAAGTATATTTTAATCCATCATATACAAATTCTCTATAAACTTCATCTGCTATTAAGTATAAATCATGTTCTTTAACTATATCTGCAAGCATTCTAAGTTCTTCAGCCGTATATACAGTTCCCGTAGGATTACCAGGATTTGAAATCATAAGTGCCTTTGTTTTAGGGGTTATTTTGTTTTCAATTGATTTTTTGTCTGGCAAGTGAAAGCCATCTTCAGCTTTTGTTAAAAATGGAACCATTTTGGCAGAAGCCGATTCTGCGAAGCCATTATAATTTGTATAGAAGGGTTCAGGGGAAACTATTTCATCTCCTGGATCACATATTGTCATAAAAGTTAACATTATGGCTTCACTACCACCATTAGTTACTATCAGTTCTTCTTTAGAAAACTCCGTGCCCCATTTTTTGTAATATTCTATGAAGCTTTCCTGAAGTGCATCCATACCTTGTGAATCTGTATATTTTAATACATTTTCTTTAAAATTTTCAATTGCTTTAAAGAAAATATCTGGAGTTAGTACGTCCGGTTGACCAATATTTAAATGGTAAACTTTAATACCTCTTTTTTTTGCTTCTGCAGCATAAGGTGCCAGTTTACGAATGGGTGAAAACTGCATATTTAAAATTCTATTTGATAATCTCATATAAATGTCCATCCTCTCCTAAGTTCTAATATATTATATATACAATAATATAGTTTTCGAAGAAATTTTTCAACAATAATTTTTATTCCAAGCTGGTATCCTTATTTTATTTAGAATGGAAGATAGGTGTTGGTATTAAAATATTTATATTTAATGGACATTATTATTAAAAAAATATTAAATTTTTTGTTTTTAGCAGGAGTTTTATGTCATTTTGAAGAAATATTTAAATATCAAAAATAACGGAGTTTAAATGAAATGAAATGGTTGATGAAAAAGATAATTCATATTAAAAATAATTATATAATTCAGTTAATAATTTTATTAGCTATAGGAACAATTTTGTTAAATACCCTTTTTGTATATCCTGTTATAGGAAAATGTGATAATGGAGATTTTGGAAGACTGCTCCTATATGGGGGATTGTGGGATTTATCCACTACCTATGAGGGAATTTATGATAGATTCGTACACTTAAATTATATAATATCAAAATCACACATGTTCATATTTTTTGGAAAAAACTGGGTTTCGGGAAGTATATTATTAAAATTAGCAGTATTTATATCGCTGTTATTGCATCAGTTTGATAATAGGCTATTTAATATAAGATATTTAGCCTTTGTTTATTCTGTAATATTTTTATGGGGAATATTTCTTATAGTTAATTTTAAAAGATTATCTACTTTATTAAAGGCAGCAGTGGGGATATGTATTATTTTGTTTTTTACAGATACATCCTATATATCTTATTTTAATTCTTTTTACGGAGAAGCAGGCACTATTGTATTCTTTTTTTTGAATATAGGTACTTATCTTAATTTAATAACTAAAGAGAAACCTTTAATAAGGCATTTTGTATATTTTTTCATTGCTTCTGCAGGTTTTTTAACTTCTAAAGCACAGGAGCTGCCGCTGCTTGTTTTTATGCTTATAATTTATGCAGGATTATTTATTTATTATAAAGAAAAAAATTATAGAAAATGTATTATAATAGGGTCATTATTAGTCACCATACTTTGTAGTGCCTCTTATATTTCATTAACAGATAGAATGAATCAAAATAATATATACCAGTCGGTTTTCTTAGGAGTTTTAAGAGGTTCTTCCAGTCCTGAAAAAGATTTGGAGGAGCTTGGGGTGGATAAAAAATTCATGGTTTTTTACGGGAAATCTTTTTATAATAGACATTCTGGGCATGATCCTGTGGGAGAGGAGATGTTAAGGGAGTTTTATCCCAAGGTTTCTCCTATGAAAATATTGTTTTTTTATATAAAGCATCCAAGCCGGCTTTGGGAAAAAATTGTGGAGTCTGCGGAGGGCGCTTATGCTTTTAAAACACCAGGTCCTTGGAATTTTGCAAAAGGACAATATGATCCAAATAAAGCAGTGAATACCTTTAGGACTAATCTTGTAAATAATTACCCCAAAATACATAGAAATATTTTTGTTTTTATTCTGTTTTCACTAATATACTTTACTATAACATTGATTTATTTTATAAAAAATAAAAACAGGGATTTACGTCTTCTTATATTAATGTTATTATTTATTCTTGTATCAGGAGCATCTCAATTTATTTTACCGGTTATAGGCTCAGGTCATGGTGATTTTGGCAAACATTTATTTTTGTTGAATCTTTGTTATGATATTATGGTGGTAATAGCTTTAGTATGGCTTGTGCATATTATATCAAAAATTATCAGGAAAAATAAACTCTTAGATTTAATTAGAAAGTAGGTATTTAAATTGAAAAGCTATTTACCAACTATATTCTGTTTTTTGTTAATAATTTTTTTGATTGTATTTTTATTATATGGAACAATAAAACATTCTATTATTAAAGCCATAAAGGAGTTAAAAGAAAAAAATATTCTGTGATTTTATCCGAAAATCTTATTTGATGCATCTAAAATAAACCATTGATTTTTGATTATCAATCTCAATATTAGAGTACAATGAAGATAATTTTAATCTTAATTCTTCAATGGATTGAAAGGGCGGTGTAAACCAACCTTTTTTTGCCAGTAGAGAGTTGACTATGAAATCTGTGCGTTTACATTGTCCTTTAATATAAAAACACCCGCAAAAGATACCACCTTTTTTTAGAACACGTGTTGTCTCTAAAAATGCTTTTTCTTTATCAGGGAAAGCGTGGAATCCATTCATGGAAAGTATAATATCAAATGTTTCATTATTGAATTCTAGATTTCCCACATCACCTTGCATATAATTAATATTTTTAAGTTTACTATGGGAAAATCTTTTTTGGGCCTGAAGCAGCATATCCTCTGAATAATCTACACAGGTTATTTGGGCATTTGGTAACATGCTGTATTTATTTAATGTGAATACCCCAGTGCCAACTGGTACATCAAGCAATTTTCCGGCAAAATCATCTGGAATTATTTTTAAGACCTTATTAGCGATTTCTATATCATTTATACCACCCCAAAAAAACCATATATACAGTTTAGACCACCATTTTGTTTGAGTTAGTGTATCATCATAAATGTTTTTCGAAATCGCATATGCTTTTTTAATTTTGCTTTCATTCATGTTTTCACCCCACTGTAATGCAAATTTCACAACTACCTTCAATGATTATTATATCAATAATAGCAGATTTTTATAGATAGATAAAGGCATACCATATTTTTAAAAATAAACATAATCTTAGTTCAGTATGTTTATTTTTTATTGATTATTGTGTTATAATACAGTGTGAATTTAATGCCATTGGAGGTAACATGAATGGAAGATAAATTTAGAAATAAAAGTTTCTTTATTTCTACATATGGATGCCAGATGAATGAAGAGGATTCAGAAAAATTATCTGGAATACTAAAAAAGATGGGATATAAAAGAGCAGAAAATAAATTTTCCGCGGACTTGATCATATTTAATACCTGTTGTGTAAGAGAAAATGCAGAACTTAAGGTATATGGAAATTTGGGAGCTTTAAAAAAATTTAAAAAGCAAAGGCCTGAACTTATAATAGCCTTATGTGGTTGTATGATGCAGCAAAAAGGTATGGCAGAAAAAATAATAAAAAAATTTCCCTTTGTGGATATAATATTTGGAACTCATAATGCATATAAGTTTCCAGAGTATTTAAATAGGGTAAACCAGCAGAATATATCCGTAATAGAAATACAAGATAAAGAAGATGGAATTGTAGAGGGAGTTCCAATAGATAGAGAAAGCAGTGTAAAAGCTTTTGTAACTATAATGTATGGCTGTAATAATTTCTGTGCGTACTGTATAGTACCTTATGTAAGGGGACGTGAGAGAAGCAGAAAACCAGGGGATATTGAGAATGAAATAAAAGAACTGGTTTCAAAGGGATATAAGGAAGTTACGCTGCTGGGCCAAAATGTAAATTCTTATGGAAAAAATCTAAATCCAAGGGTAAATTTCAGTGAACTTTTAAGGAGAATTAATAATGTAGATGGAATTAAAAGAATTAGATTTATGACCTCCCATCCTAAAGATCTAACGGATGATGTAATAGATGTAATATCGGAATGTGATAAAATATGTGAACACATACATCTACCTGTACAATCAGGTTCTACCTGTATACTTAAGAAAATGAATAGAAATTATTCTAAGGAACAGTACTTGGCTCTTGTAAGTAAAATAAAACACAAAATTCCACATGCATCTATAACTACAGATATAATTGTGGGTTTTCCCGGTGAAACAGAAGAAGATTTTGAAGAGACATTAAAACTGGCAGAAGAAGTGGAATTTGATTCTGCATTTACATTTATATATTCCAAAAGAGAAGGTACTCCTGCCTATAAAATAGAGGAGCAAATTTCTGATGATGTAAAACATGAGAGATTTAACAGGCTTGTAGAGGTAATAAATAAATCTGCTGCTAAAAAAAATAAAGTCTATGAAGGAAGAATAGAAGAAGTATTGGTAGAAGGCCCTAGTAAAAATGACAGTACAAAACTTATGGGAAGGACCAGAACTGGAAAGTTAGTTAATTTTCAAGGAGACAAAGCTTTTATAGGTGAATTGGTAAAGGTTGAAATAACTAAAGCAACTTCTTTTTCCCTTTTAGGTAGACAGATATGATGGAAAGGAGGAAATAAGGTGGGATTGACTCCAATGATGAAGCAGTATATGGAAATAAAAGAAAATTATAAAGATTGTATACTGTTTTTTAGGTTAGGCGATTTTTACGAGATGTTTTTCGACGATGCAAAAATAGCTGCTGCGGAACTGGAATTGGTACTTACAGCAAGAGAATGTGGACTTAAAGAAAAAGCGCCCATGTGCGGAATACCCTATCATGCTGCAAAGTCATATATAGGCAGGATGGTGAATAAAGGATATAAGATAGCCATATGTGAACAACTGGAGGATCCTGCACAGTCTAAGGGTATTGTAAAGAGGGGAATTATTAAAGTTATAACTCCCGGGACTTATATGGATACCTACTTTTTAGATGAAAATGAAAATAATTATATAATGTGTTTGTACATAAACAATAAAGGTACTAATTGTGCACTATGTTTTGCAGATATATCCACAGGAGAATTTAATTGTACAGACACTCCTTTTAATTTATCCGTAATTTTAGATGAAATATGCAAGTTTAACCCAAGGGAAATGATAATTCAGGAGAATATAGATTCCAATATACTTCAGGGCATAGTGGAAGTTTTTAATGAAACTTTTAGCAGGGTAGATGAATGTTACTTCCAAAGGGGAGAAGAAGTATTAGGGGAACAGTTTAAGGATTTAAGTTTAAGGGAATATACACCTGAAGTTATAAAATGCTGTGGTGCTTTAATTAAGTATATACAACATACCCAAAAGACCAATCTTTCTCATATAAATAAATTTCAATATTATAATATAGTAGATTATTTAACTATAGACATAAATTCCAGAAGAAATCTAGAAATTGTGGAAAGTCTCAGGGAAAGCAAGAAAAAGGGTTCCCTACTTGGAGTTATAGATAAGACTAATACTTCCATGGGGGGAAGACAGCTTAGAAAGTGGATAGAGCAGCCTCTCATAGATAGGAATAAAATAATAGAGAGATTGGACTCAGTGGAGGAAATTTTAAATAATGTATGTTATCATGAAGACTTAAAGGAAGCTTTAAAGAATATATATGATATTGAAAGATTAGCAGGAAAAATATCCTCTAAAAGTGTAAATGCAAAAGAATTGAATTCTTTAAAAAGCTCCATAGAAAAGATACCTGATATAAAGGCCATATTGTCTAATTTTGAAACAAGTTTATTAAAGAATATGTATAAAAATTTAGATGAGTTAAGAGATATTTATATGTTATTGGATAAGGCTATACTAGATAACCCCTCTGTTTCTCTTAAAGAAGGAAATCTGATAAAAGAAGGGTATGATAGCGAAATAGATAGGTTAAAGGAGGCAAAAGTTAAAGGTAAAGACTGGATAGCATCTCTTGAGACCAGTGAAAGAGAACTTACTAAAATAAAATCCTTAAAGATAGGATATAATAAAGTATTTGGATATTATATTGAGGTAACTAAAAGCAATTTAAATCTGGTGCCGGAACACAGATACATAAGAAAGCAGACTCTATCAAATGCAGAAAGGTACATAACCCCAGAGTTAAAAGAAATGGAAGATAAAATTTTAGGTGCAGAGGAAAAATTGATATATTTAGAATATAATGCTTTTGCAGAAGTAAGGGATAAAGTAGAAAAAGAAGTTAGCAGAATGCAGAATTCAGCTAGAATAATTTCAGAGGTGGATTGTTTAGCTTCTCTTGCAAGAGCTGCCCTTGAAAATAATTACTGCAAACCTGAAATAACTCTTTCAGACAGAGTGTTTATAGAGGAAGGAAGACATCCTGTAGTGGAGAATATGCTTTCTACAGGAGAATTTGTATCCAATGATACAGATATTGACACGGGAGAAAATCAACTTCTTTTGATAACGGGACCCAATATGGCAGGAAAATCCACTTATATGCGTCAGGTGGCCTTGATTACCATCATGGCTCAAATAGGCAGTTTTGTACCTGCTAAAAGTGCTTCTATATCTATATGTGATAAGATATTTACAAGAATAGGTGCCTCTGATGATCTGGCCTCTGGAAAGAGTACTTTCATGGTTGAGATGTGGGAGGTCTCAAATATTCTTAAAAATGCCACTAATAAGAGTTTAATATTATTAGACGAAGTGGGTAGAGGAACAAGTACCTATGATGGATTAAGTATAGCCTGGTCTGTAATAGAATATATATGCAGGGAAAGTAAGCTTAGATGTAAGACTTTATTTGCAACTCATTATCATGAACTTACTAAATTGGAAGGTAAAATAAAAGGGGTAAAAAATTATTGTGTATCTGTTAAAGAAGTGGAAAACAACATAGTTTTTTTAAGAAAGATTATAAGAGGAGGGGCAGATCAGTCCTATGGTATTGAAGTAGCAAAACTGGCGGGCCTTCCAGAGGAAGTTCTAAAGAGAGCACGGGAAATACTAAATAGTCTTGAAACTGAAAAGACAAAAGAAAGTATGGAAGGAACCAATCTGCCAAAGAAAAAGAAAGAAGAAAAGACTTCCAGCCAGGGAGAGCAGTTAAAATTTCTAGATATAGAAAAAGAAAATTTAATCAATGAAATTGGGGATATAGATATATTAAATATGACCCCTATGGAAGGGTTTAACAAACTTTATGATATAATAAAGAAAGTTAAGTCTATTTGATAATGAGAAAGTATTTTTTAAAATAAAGGATTGATTTATAATGAAGAGAATAAATCTTTTGGATATGGATACTTCTAATAAAATTGCTGCAGGAGAGGTAGTTGAAGGACCTTCTTCTGTGGTAAAGGAGCTTCTGGAAAACAGTATAGATTCAGGAGCTAAAAATATTACTATAGAAATAGAAGATGGGGGACAAAAATCTATAAGGATAATAGATGATGGTGTGGGAATACACCCGGAGGATGTAGAAAAGGCCTTTATGCCTCATGCTACCAGCAAAATAAGTACTTTAGAGGATTTAAACAAGATATACACCATGGGATTCAGAGGGGAAGCTTTATCTAGCATAGCTGCTGTATCTCATGTAATCCTTAGAAGTAAGGTAAAAGATGAGTTTAACTATGGAAGGGAAATTTCCATAAGTGGAGGGGTCTTAAATTACATACAGGATACAGGATGCAATATAGGAACTACGGTTTTAGTAAAAGACCTTTTTTTCAATGTACCTGCAAGAAAAAAATTTTTAAAGTCTTCAGGAAGGGAAGGAGCTCTTATTTCTGATATAATAAACAGGCTTTCTTTAGCTAACCCTAATATAGTATTTAAGTTTTTCAGAGATGGAAAAAAATCTTTAGTTACCTATGGAAGTGGAGAGCTAATGGATGTTATAAGATGCATATACGGCAAAAATATATATGAAAATATAATACCTATAGAGAATCACAGCGATATAGTTTCAATTTATGGATATATAGGCAATTCAGAAGTAAGCAGGGGAAGCAGAAATAATCAAAGTATATTTGTAAATAAAAGATACGTCAAGGATAAATCTATAACTGCAGCAGTAGAAAAAGCTTTTAAATCATTTTTAACTGTAAATAAGTTTCCTTTTTTTGTGCTGTTTCTAGAGCTATTTCCTGAATTTGTAGATATAAATGTTCATCCTGCAAAGTGGGAAATAAAGTTTAGTGATTCAAGAATGATATTTAAATTTGTATTTGATACAATTCATCAGGCTCTTAGAGAAAGCTTGAAAGATTCTTTTAAAATAGATATAATAGAAGATAAAATTCTAGAGAAAGAAGAAGAATCTGTACAGACAAATAAGATTCAAATTCCTATTGATTTAAGGCCTCCAATTTATGAAAGTTATATAAAAGAGGAATATGGTAATAATGAGAAACAGGAAGATAATATTTCTTTTGAATATGGAAATACTTTAGAGGGAGGTAACACTGCAGAAGAAAATATAAGGTTAAATGATTCTTCAAAAGAGAGTAAGATTTCCAAGCTCCCTCCCTTTAAAATGATTGGTCAGTTTAACAATACATATATAATAGCAGAGGCAGCTTCTAATCTATATATTATAGATCAGCATGCAGCCCATGAAAAAATTCTCTTTGAAAAATATAAGAGCAATATAGAAAAGGAAGAAGTAATAAGTCAGATATTGATTACCCCTGTAGTTATGGAACTTACTAATGACGATTATGCATGCTACGTGGAAAATAAAGATGTATTTAAAAAGGCAGGATTTGATATAGAATTATTTGGAAATAATACTATAAATGTGAGAGAAGTACCTGTAATACTGGGAAAACCAGATATTAAAAATTTGTTTATAGACATTATAGATAACTTAAAAAATATGGGTTCTGGAGATACTGTCGAGGTAAAGTATCTTTCCATAGCTACTCTTGCTTGCAGGGCTGCCATAAAGGCAAAACGCAATCTGTCACAAGTGGAGATGGAGCATCTGCTTCATGAATTAGGATTTTTAGAAGACCCTTTTACCTGTCCTCATGGAAGGCCTACCATAGTGAAATTTACATTAAATGACTTAGAGAAAAAATTTAAGAGGATACAGTAGGGGGAGTAAATACATGAAGAAACTTTTTATACTGGCAGGGCCTACTGCAGTGGGAAAAACAGATATTTCAATAGAAGTGGCAAAAAAAATAGATGGAGAAATAATATCTGCAGATTCCATGCAGATATACAAGTATATGAATATAGGTTCTGCCAAAATTGCAAAAGGTGAAATGCAGGAAATTCCCCATTATTTAATAGATATTATTGATCCAAAAGAGAATTTTAATGTATCAAGGTATAAGAATTTGGCTGAAAAAACCATAGAAGATATATATAGTAGAAATAAATTTCCCATGTTAGTAGGGGGAACAGGGCTTTATATAAACTCTCTTATTTGCAATTATGGTTTTACAGATGCAAAAGTGGATGTAAATTATAGAAATTATCTGGAGAATTTAGCAAAAGTGCAGGGAAGGGAATATGTTCACTCTCTTTTAAAGGACATAGATGCTGTTTCCTATGAAAGGTTGTATCCAAATGATTTAAAAAGGGTTGTAAGAGCACTTGAAGTACATAAACTTACAGGAAAGACTATAGGTGAGTTTAATAGTAAAGATAGTTTATATGATATACCTTATAAAATATATTACTTTGTGCTTAATATGGATAGAGTTAAATTGTATGAGAGAATAAACAAAAGAGTGGATTTAATGATAGAAAAGGGCCTTATAGATGAAGTTAAAAATTTAAAATCCATGGGATATACTAAAGATATGCAATCTATGAAAGGCATAGGATATAAAGAATTAATCAGGTATTTAGAAGGGGACATATCCTTAGATGAAGCTGTATACCTAATTAAGAAGGGAAGCAGAAATTATGCAAAAAGGCAGTTAACCTGGTTTAGAAAAGATGAGAGAGTTATTTGGGTAAATAAAGATGAATTTACCTCAAATAAAGAAATAGTGAATTACATAATTAATACATTAGTAACTTGTTAAAATGTTAAATATTGATATAATATATATTATATCAAACATTTTTTTCTAAAATAAAAAGTAAGTACCAATAATTTTGTTATAAAACTAAAAATTGCTACAAATAAAGATTACGGAGGGAGAAAACTATGAGTAAACCAGCAAATAATTTACAGGACATATTCTTAAATGGTGCTAGAAAAAACAGGATCCCGGTTATTGTATACTTAACTAATGGTTTTCAGATTAGAGGAATTGTAAAAGGTTTTGATAATTTTACGGTTATATTAGAGTGTGATGGAAAACAAATGATGGTATATAAACATGCACTTTCTACTATTACACCATCAAAGGCAATTCTGTTTAATACTCCTGCAGCAACAGATGACAGGTCATAAACTTATTTTAAAAATTTGCACATAGAAAAGGAATAGGCAATTTCCTATTCCTTTTCTATGTGCAGGTAATACTTAGGAGGTAATAATTTTGTTAAATATAACAAAAGAAAAACTTAAAAATATATACAAAATAAAGGATAAAGTAATTTCTCTATATGAGAAGTCATTAGAAGATGTTAAAGATGAGTTCATATATTATGATGAAGTAAGGGAATATAATCAATTAAAAGTTTTGAATGCTCTTCAGGAAGAGGGGATAAGTGAATCTCATTTTACCAATTCTTCTGGCTATGGTTATGGGGATATAGGAAGGGACTCTTTAGATAGAGTATATGCCAGAGTATTTAATTCAGAAAGTGCACTTGTAAGACCTCATTTTGTAAATGGAACTCATGCACTATGCTGTGCTCTCTTTGGCAATTTACGTCCGGGAGATACCATGTTATCTGTTTGCGGAACTCCCTACGATACGCTGCATAATTTAATAGGTACATGCAGTGACAAAAAAGTAGGTTCACTTAAGGAATATGGTATAAATTATCATCAGATAGATTTAACTCTGGATAATAAAATAGATTTTAAAAGTATAGAGAAATATCTAATAAAAAATGATAAAGTAAAAATAGTACATATACAGAGATCAACAGGTTATGGCTGGAGAAAATCATTTTCCATATCAGAAATAAAGGAGATAATAGATTTTGTGAAAAAAATTCATCAGGAGTTAATATGCTTTGTGGATAATTGTTATGGAGAATTTATAGATATAATGGAACCTACAGATATAGGAGCGGATTTAGTGGCAGGATCCCTTATAAAGAATATAGGAGGAGGAATAGCACCTACCGGAGGATATATAGCGGGAAAGGAAGAGTATGTAACACAGGCTTCCTATAGGCTCACAGTACCAGGTATAGGAGGAGAATGTGGTTCAACTTTTGGAGTAATGAGATCCTTATATCAAGGATTGTTTCTAGCACCGCATATTTCTATAGAAGCAGTAAAAGGTGCCGTTTTTTGTGCTAGAATTATGGAACTTGCAGAATTTGAAGTTCTACCTAAATACAATGATAAAAGAAGTGACATAATACAGTGTATTAAATTTAATGATAAGATAAAATTAATACACTTTTGTAGGGCCATTCAGAAAGCATCTCCTGTAGATTCTTCTGCACAATGTGAACCCTGGGATATGCCGGGATATTCAGATCAGGTTATAATGGCTGCAGGAGCATTTATACAGGGTTCTTCCATTGAGTTATCTGCAGATGCTCCTATACGAGAACCCTATATAGCTTATTTGCAGGGGGGGCTTACTTTTGATCATGCTAAAATAGGAATACTTATGGCTTTATCCAGTATAATCTGACAAAGTAATTATTCATCAGGGTTAGGCTGATTTTACTCATATTGTCTATAAATGCCTATTAATCTTCCAATTATTTTACAATCATCTACTATAATGGGGGGCATATTTTTATTTTCAGGTTGTAATCTTATATGATTTTTCTCTTTAAAAAATCTTTTTAATGTGGCTTCATTTTCAATGAGAGCTACTACTATGTCCCCGTTTTCTGCAGAGTGCACTTTTTCTATTAGGGATAAATCTCCGTCTAATATACCTGCATCCACCATACTTTCTCCCTTTACCCTCAACATAAATATTTCTCTTTTGTTTTTTATATAATCCATGGGAAGTGGGAAATAATCCTCTATATTTTCTACTGCTATAATAGGCATACCGGCGGTTATGGTACCTATTATAGGCACTTCTATCATTTCTTTTTTCTGAGATTTTTCAATAACTTCTATAGTTCTGGATTTAGTGGCATCTCTTTTTATAAAACCTCGTCTTTCTAGTTTTTCAAGATAACTGTGGACGGTAGAAGTAGATTTTAATCCCACAGCAGTACATATCTCTCTAACAGAAGGAGGATAACCTTTTTGTTTAATTTGTGATTTTATAAAGTTATATATTTGAGATTGTCTGTTATTACTGCGTTCTGTCATAAGATACACTCCTCTAAATTTATTTATGTGAATTATATCACAAAAGTTGACAAATAGCAAACTTATGTTCTATACTAAGTTTACTGATTCTGAAGTTAATGTTAATATAATAAATATTATGTAAATTAAACAAAAAGTAAACCAAAAATCAAATAATTTAAAAAAGGAGTTTATTATATTTATGAATAAAAAGCAATGTATATTTAATGAAAAAAAAGCCTGTAATAACTGTAATGAGTGCAATACATGTGATTTAAATCCTAGTAAAAAGTGCAATAATTGCGGTAAGTGTCTGGAATTAGAGGGCTATGATATGAAAGCAATAAAGATTGATACAATTTTAGATGATGAAGATGAATTAAGGGATTATCAAACTGAAGAAACCGAAATAATGTCATATGACCAAAATGATTCTTATATGGAAGATATGAAAGAAGGTACTGTAGAATTTATAGATGATGTAGATGGCTTAAGAGAAATTTTAGATAATAAAGATAGATTCAAAAAGATAATTCATGAAGAGTATCCTGGATTGATAAAAATTATAAAAGACAACAAGTAATTACTTTAAGGGATAGCACCAACATTTCCGATGAAATCTGATAAACCCATGCTATAGTAAAGGAGAAAAGAATGTTAAATGCAAGAAGTTGAAAAAATTGAAAAATTTATATCTATAATCGATAAAAAGCTTAGGCCTAATATAGTTATTCGAAGTATAAATTCAGAAAAGCCAGTAGTAGTAAAACACATACCAGATTCTTGGAATTTATTAGGCTGTGGTAATTATGCTGCAGTATTTACTCATAAGGCTTTTGATGATTATGTAGTGAAAATATATGCTAAGGGAAGACCAGGATTAAAAGAAGAAGTAGAAGTATATAAAACTATTGGGAATCATCCATCTTATTCATACTTAAGTTATCATACGAGTGAATACCTAATACTTACGAGGATTAAAGGTGTTACATTATATGACTGCCTTAGACTTGGAATAAAAATTTCTTCGAAAATAATAAAAGATATTGATGAAGCTCTTAAATATGCAAGAAAAAGAGGTCTTTACCCACACGATGTACATGTAAAAAATATAATGATGGTAGAAAATAGAGGGGTTGTAGTTGATATTTCCGATTTTAAGCATACGGAATATTGTTCTTTATGGGATGATTTTAAAAAAGTTTATTACAAATATTATGTACCTATTTTTTATAAATTCACAATACCTATTCCAAAATTTATACTTGATTTAATAAGAAAAAGTTACAGAACCTATAAAAAATTTAATGGTTAATATAATAAATATTATGTAAATTAAACAAAAAGTAAACAAAAAAAACAGAAATAATAGAAATAAAGGCAAAGGCAATTGTTTTGCATCAATTGCCTTTGCCTTTATTTCTCAGTTATATTTAAAGGATTGGATTTTATGGCCTCTCTAAGCTTTTCATCATCCACATGGGTATATATTTGAGTGGTAGACACACTTTCATGGCCAAGTATTTTTTGAAGGCTTCTTATGTCCACATGACCGTATTTATACATAAGGGTGGCCGCAGTGTGTCTTAATTTATGAGGTGTATATTTTTCGCTGTCTAAGTTGGCTTTTTTTAAATACTTCTTTAACATGATTTCAACAGATCTTTTATTTATTCTAGCGTAATTTTTGCTTATAAAAAGGGCATCTTTATCCTTTATTTTATTTAAATATTCATCTCTTGAAGTCAGATAATTCTTAAGTGCCTCCAGGCAGGATTTATTCAGGTATATGGTTCTCTCTTTATTCCCTTTTCCTATTACAGTGAGGGTATCTTCTTTGATGTTGGATATATTTATACTGCAGAGCTCTGAAAGTCTCATTCCACAGTTTAAGAAAAAAGTTATAATACAGTAATCCCTTTCTTTGAACTTTCCATCAATGGACTCAAGTAAAAGCTTGCTTTCTTTTAAACTTAAGTAAATAGGGTTTCTTTTGCTTATTTGAGGGGATTCTAGTTCTAGAGCAGGATTTTCATTTATTAATTTGGCTTTGCTGCAAAGGTATTTAAAGAAAGATTTTAAAGAAGCCACTTTTCTGGCTCTGGCATAACTCTTGTTATGTCTATAGTTCTCTATAAAAGATATAAAAGCAAATAAATCACTTAAAGTTATCTGTTTTATAATATTGATATCAATATCCTTTATTTTTATGTTCTCAAATTGAGAACCCTCTTTTTCTAGTCCTTTGTAAAGCTTTAAAAATCTTAAGAACATAGTCAAATCGACTTTATAGCCTTCTAAAGTATTCTTTGACTTACCCTTAATTGTACCGAGATAATTTAAAAAATCATTTAAATATCCAGGGAGTTCTGGATTGTATATTTGGTTTAAACTATATTTCATAATATAAAAGGCCCCCTTTTTAATATATAAGATCGCTAAATAATCATTTAACGATCTTATATATTCTACAAAGGAAGGTAAAAGTCCTTCTTATTTACTTTGTTTTGGTTTACTTTTTTTAAATTAACATAATATTTATTATATTAACTACTCTATCTTTTTATTTTAGTACTGAATAATTTTCTATATTTAAGGTAAAATATAGAAATGATATATTAAATACTAAAAAGAACTGGAGGTATTTGCTGCTAAACAATCAATAATTTATATGCAGCTTATAAATTTATGAAAATAGGACTTCCAAAAGGATTATTATATTGTAAATATCATATTTTTGCAGAAACTTTTTTCAAGGAATTAGGTGCAGAAATAATAACTTCTCCTGACACTAATAGATATATACTAGATATGGGGGTAAAATATTGTGTAGATGAAGCTTGCCTTCCAATAAAAATATTTCACGGTCATGTAGCTTCCATAAAAGATAAATGTGATATAATTCTTATCCCTAGAATAATGCAACTGAATAAAGATGAATTTATCTGTCCTAAATTTTGCGGTCTTCCAGAAATGGTATTAAACAACATACCTGGCATGCCAGAGGCATTGACCTATCCTATATATGCATTTTCTAAGAATAAAATTAGAAACTGGATTTTGAATGCAGGCTTAAAATTTAGTAAAAATCTTTTAGAGATAAATAGAGCCTATGAAAAGGCCATCAAAACTCAAAAATCTCACAACTTATCATCAAATAGATTGAATAATATGGGTTTTTCTAGAAATGTAGCCCTAGTGGGTCATCCGTATAACTTATACGATAGTTTTGCCAATATGAACATAATTAAAAAATTAAATAAATTAAACATAGGTATACTTACTGAGGAAGATATAGATACAGTACAAATAAATGATGAAATAAAACACTTGTTCAAAAAACCTTTTTGGACCTTTGCCAAGAATTCCTATGGTTTTTCCACTTATGCTGCAAAAACTAAAAAAGTAGAGGGAATAATATATGTATCTTCTTTTGCCTGCGGCATAGATTCTGTAGTAATAGAGCTTATTAAAGATAGATTAAAAAACTTTCCCTTCTTAGTTCTAAAAATAGATGAACAAACTGGAGAAGCTGGTTTTGATACTAGAATTGAAGCTTTCTCGGATATGCTTGAAAGGAGATGTGAAAATTTATGAAAATAACTTTTCCGCATTTAGGAAATACATGTTTTGCAGTAAAAGCTCTATTTGATGGACTAGGAATTGACTATATAATACCTCCATTAAGTAATAAGAACGCATTGGAAATAGGTTCATTATATTCTCCTGAAGAGATGTGTCTCCCTTTTAAAATAATGATTGGTAACTACATTCAAAGTATAGAAAAAGGAGCAGATACAATTTTAATAGTAGGAAGCTGTGGTCCTTGTAGATTTGGAGAGTATTGTGAACTTCAAATAAACTTACTAAAAAATCTAGGCTATAACCTAAATTTTATAGTTATAGATTATCCTAAAGATATAGGTATAAAAGAATTTATGCGAAGAATAAATCTAATTACATCAAATAGTAAGAAAACTACTGGAGAAAAGCTCAAAATAGCATCACTAGCATTAAAAATAATTAATTTAATAGATAAAATAGAAAGCAAGGCAAAATTGTTAGCTGGTTATGAAGTTAAAAAAGGTGAATGTAAAGATATTTTAAAAGAATGTAAACAAAAAGCCTTTAAAAGTACTTCTCCAAAGGAAATGCTCCGTATATTAAAAAAATATATGGAAAAATTAAATGGAATTTCTATATGTAAAAGCAAAAATCCTTTAAGAATTTCTATAATAGGTGAAATATATACCATCATAGAACCTTTTTCAAATTTATTTATAGAAGATAAACTTATGGATTATGGTGTATCTACATCCAGATATATTACTCCAAGTTGGTGGGTTAAAAATGCAGCTCTATCTACATTAAAATTAAATTCACTTGATATAAGAAGAGCTTCTAAAGAATACCTACATCTATATATAGGCGGCCATGCCCGTGAATGTATAGGTGAAGCTCTTATATCTCATAAGCAAGGATTTGATGGTGCAATTCAAATTTTTCCTGTAGGCTGTATGCCTGAAATTGTATCAAAATCTATACTTCCTACTATATCAAAGGATAAAAACTTTCCTATACTAACTTTAATAGTAGATGAAATGACTGGGGAAGCTGGGTATACCACTAGAATTGAAGCTTTTTTAGATTTACTTGAAAGGAGAAAAAACAATGTATTATATGGGAGTTGATGTAGGTTCTGTAAGTACAGATATTGTAATAGTAGATAAAAATATAAACATATTAGATTCTCTGTACCTTAGAACAAAAGGAAGACCTATAAATGCAATTCAGGAAGGTTTTAAACTTCTAAAAAACAAATATAAGGATAAAGACATAAAAGCTGTAGGTACTACAGGCAGTGGACGACATATTGCATCCTCCATTATAGGTGCTGATGTAATAAAAAACGAAATAACTTCTCATGCTATAGCAGCTTTAAATCTAAATAATTCCGTAAAAACCATAATAGAAATAGGTGGTCAGGATTCTAAAATAATAATTTTAGAAAATGGTATTGTTTCAGATTTTGCAATGAATACGGTATGTGCAGCCGGAACTGGTTCTTTTCTTGATAGGCAGGCAGAAAGATTAGATATTCCTATTGAAGAGTTTGGAAACTATGCTTTAAAATCCAGCCATCCTGCCAGAATAGCTGGAAGGTGTGCCGTATTTGCAGAATCTGATATGATACACAAGCAACAAATGGGATATAGTAATCCTGATATAATAAAAGGACTCTGCAATGCTTTAGTTAGAAATTATTTAAATAATGTAGCAAAAGGAAAAGATATAAAATCCCAGATATTCTTTCAAGGTGGAGTTGCTGCAAATGTGGGAATGAAAGCTTCCTTTGAGGAAACATTAGGAAAAGAAATAATAATCCCTAAAGACTTCAAAGTAATGGGTGCCGTGGGAGCTGCTATTTTAGCAAAAGAATGTTTAGAAAAAAAGAAATCCCCTACTAATTTTATGGGATTCAATCTAGCAAACGTAAATTTTGTATCTAAAAGTTTTGAATGTACAGGGTGTTCTAACAGATGTGAAGTAGTAAAAATATTAAATAAAGAAAGAACAGTAGGTTTTTTCGGAGGAAGATGTGAAAAGTGGAATAAAATTATTTCAGCATAGAAAATTTCTGTGCTGAAATAATTTTATTCCACTTTACATAATATATTTGACAAAATATAGACTTATAAAATATAATTAAATGAGTAGATACTAACATATACCCTAATAATTTATGCAAAAGGATGTGGTTTGGTGGAAAAAAAGGGTCGTAAAATATTCAAAGTATTTGTTAAATTCTTGTTTATGCTTATCGGAGCCGCCATGGCAGCTGTAGCTCTGGAAATATTTTTAATTCCTAATAGTGTAATAGATGGAGGTGTTACCGGTATATCTATTATGTCTAGTTATCTCACAGGTTTACCCCTCGGGTTATTTATTTTTATTTTAAATATACCTTTTCTCATAATCGGATATAAGCACATAGGAAAAACTTTTACAATCTCTACTTTATTTTCTGTAACTGCTTTATCAATTATTGTTTCTTTTCTAGAACCTGTTAAAAGTATAACAAATGATACTCTTTTAGCCTCAGTTTTTGGAGGAATACTACTTGGAATTGGTATTGGATTAATTATGCGAAATGGTGGTTGTTCTGATGGCACAGAAATTATAGCTATAATTTTGGACAAGCGCACTGGATTCTCAATAGGTGAAGTAGTAATGATTATTAATATATTTATATTAAGCAGCGCAGGAATACTATTTGGTTGGGACAGAGCCATGTATTCCATGGTGACCTACTTTATAGCTTTTAAAATGATTGACATAACTGTAGAAGGATTAGATGAATCAAAAGCTGTATTAATAATTACTGATAAATCACAAGATATAACAGATGCTCTTCTTGCAAGGCTTGGTAGAGGAGTTACTCTATTAGATGGAAAAGGAGGATATACTAACACGCCTACTAATGTGTTGTATGTAATAGTATCTCGATTAGAAATATCTAAATTAAAATCTATAGTTAGTGATTTTGATAAAAATGCACTTATAACTATAGGACATGTAGAGGTTTCTGGAAAAAGCTATAAGAAAAAGTCAATTCATTAAGCCAGGAGTATTTTAACACAATGTTAAAATACTCCTGGCTTTATATTCTATAACAATTATTTAATTCCACATATTTTTAGTTAATGATTCAATATGTTTTTTTCTTTTTTCTGTTTCATCTACATCTATGGTTATTTTATCTCCTTGAATAATAAGGACACATCCCTCTTTTGCATTAATCGGTAATTTTATCCGTTTTATGTCTATCATAGTTCTATCTTCTTTTTCACAAACAGCATAAGGACCTTCAAACCTATCTATTATCACCTTTATTTCGTCCATTGCTAAATCCCCCTTTAATACTTTAATAAAAAACATATACGTTTACGTTTGTATTTTTTATATATTATACCATATTTTTCTAAAATCAGTCTACTTTTTTACTGATAAATATATAAACTTGATTGTTATCTTTTAAAAAATTTATATTAATAAATAATTCCAGTAATACACCTATAAATATCCAAACCATAGAATTAATTAATATATAACTTGTGAAATATGCCACATAATTTAAAGTAAAAGTGAGATTTTTTAATATATATGAATTAGACGTTATTACAAATATGGAACAAAAAATTCCTAAAGGAATCCATAAAGTTAAAAGTCCTATAAGTATCTCATTTAACTTTATAATAATAGTAGATGTGTTTTTTAATTTTCCATTAGAAAACTTGATATACAAATTCCATCTTACACTTTGAGCCAATATTAAAAGAACGGAAAAACTTATAATCATATATATAGCATAAAATAAGAATTCTTTTAATAAGTAACCTTGTCTAAAAGTTACACCCTTTACAATTAAAAATATCAATATAAACATAATTATGATCATAAGATTTTCAAAATTAAATATAAATTTTGTTTTTCCTTTAATTTTCATCCTTTCCCATTCTTCATAATTATATTTCATAGCTCCCTCCTATGCTAAGTGCTTATTTATATTTATTATATAGTATATGCTATTTTTTGTTAAGTAGGTTTTTGGGGTTTACTTTTTATTTTATTAACATAATATTTAATATGTTAATAAAATAAAAATCCATAATCAACTCAATTTAATTATGGATTTTTATTTTATTTGTTCTATTTTTTAATTTTTATTATATTGGGGTTCCTGCTGTTGTATAAATTGTTGCCTTCCTTGAAGTACTTGAAGTGCTTCATCTAGATTTTGTGCTATATTTTCAAAAT
The DNA here is from genome assembly GCF_001902295.1 of Clostridium kluyveri. NCBI lineage: Bacteria > Bacillati > Bacillota > Clostridia > Eubacteriales > Clostridiaceae > Clostridium > Clostridium kluyveri. The sequence continues at coordinate 2,001,954 of NZ_CP018335.1, forward strand.
CATTTTTAGCATTTTCATCCTGTGTCTCCAAAGCAAAGGTCTTCATAGTTGCACATGCGCTTTGAATTCCAGCTATGGCTTGCTGCATTTGAGTTCCAACTGTCATATTTTATCACCCCCTTCTGAAATAATTTATCCTTTGGGTTTAAAAATTAACGCCCCTATAAACCCAAATATTATAGCTGCTGAAATACCTGCACTGGTTACTTCAAAAGTTCCCGTCAAAACTCCTATTAATCCATATCTTTCAGCTTCCATAAGGGCTCCTTTTACCAGAGCATTTCCAAAACTGCTTATAGGTACAGAAGCACCTGCGCCTGCAAATTTTATTAAAGGCTCATATAAGCCAAAACCTCCTAGTATGGCTCCTATTACTACAAGAGTAGTTGTAGTGTGTGCAGGAGTAAGTTTAAATACGTCCATCATTATTTGTCCTATTACACATATTATTCCTCCTACTAAAAATGCCCAAAAAAATTTTTCCATTAACCAAAATGCACCTCTTTTCTATATTTCTATGGACACTGCATGTGCAACGCCAGGTATACTTTCCTTCTGTTGATAGGACATAGGTGACATCAGTGCCCCTGTGGCAACTATTAATATCTTTCCTAATCTTTTTCGCTCCATTTCCTTTAAAAAGTGTCCATAAGTTACTATAGCAGAACAGGCACATCCGCTAGCACCTGAAAATACAGGCTGATCTTTTTTATAAATTAGAGTACCACAATCTCTAAATACTCCCTGTGAAAATTCAAACCCGTCTCTTTTTAACATATCCTCTGCTATTTCATGGCCAATCTTGCCTAAATCACCAGTAGCTATAATATCATAATCAGAAGGTTTTCTTTTTAAATCTCTAAAATGTGCTTCAATGGTATCCACAGCAGCTGCCGCCATAGCAGCTCCCATATTAAAGGGATCTGAAACTCCCATATCCACCACTTTCCCTATGGTAGCTGTGGTAACTTTAGGTTTATCATTAGCTTTTCCAATAACTGCAGCACCAGCTCCAGTTACCGTCCATTGTGCTGTTGGAGGTTTTTGACCTCCATATTCTGTAGGATATCTAAATTGTTTTTCAGCAGCAGCATTATGGCTTGAAGTTCCACAAAGTACATACTCTGCCCCATTATTGTCAATAATAAAAGATGCCAAAGCTAATCCTTCCATAGAACTTGAACAGGCACCAAATACCCCTAAATAAGGTATCTTTAGAGTTCTTGCTGCAAAACTGCTGGTAATTATTTGATTCATAAGATCTCCGCTTATGAAAAAATTTATATTTTCATTTTTCAATTTTGAATTTTTTACAGCTAAATCACAAGCTTCTTCTAATAATTTTTTTTCAGCTTTCTCAAAACTATCCTGGCCTATCCAAATATCTTCATGAAGTAAGTCAAATTCCTTGGCTAAGGCACCTTTTGCCTCAAAGGGTCCTCCTACAGTGGAACATCCAATTATTGCAGGCTTAGACTCAAATACCCAAGATTGATGTCCCTGAATCATTTAAATCCCACCTAACCATTTAATAATTATCTGTAATGTAGCAACTACAAATGCAGCAAAAACTCCGAAAGTTATTACAGAACCGGCCAATTTGAACATATTGCCTCCTACCCCAAGCACATATCCCTCAGTTTTATGTTCTATAGCACAAGAAGCAATAGAATTAGCAAATCCAGTAACTGGTATGGCAGTTCCTGCCCCAGACCACTGTGCAATATGATCAAATACCCCAAATCCTGTAAGAATTACAGAAACTATTATTAAAACTGCAGAAGTAGGATTACCGGCAGTTGTCTCTGTGAAATTAAAATACTTTATGAACATAAATTGGAGTCCCTGACCTATGGTACATATAATTCCTCCTACCAAAAATGCTTTAAGGCAATTTTTAAGTACTTTTCTTTTAGGTTCCTTTTCCTTTGCAAGATTTTGATATTCTCTCTGCAGAGGAGTCAACTTTTTAGTCTTTTTATTTGACATATTGTCACCTTCTATCTTAATAAATAGGGCTTTAATTCCTCTAATACATTTTTTAATATAATAGAATCTTTTTCATAACTGTTCTTTAACCTTTCATCTTCTGTCTCAAGCCCAAAAGACATTAAATCTGACTGAGCTTTTTCTAGGTTAGCATATAACATTTCTCTTACATTGCATTTTGGGACTTCAATAACGTCATCAAATAAATCCACATAAAGTTCTCCTTTTGAATTTACTTGACCTATAAACACATTATCTAAGTATACTCCCAATAACTCTAGTTGAGTATTTAGCCACCCTTGATTTAATCCTAAATTACTTAAGGATTCATTTATTATGTTTCCATCCAATATTACAGTTTGAGGTGCTCCTTCAGGTGCTACCTGTATTCCTAAATCCTTTGCAGTAACTGGTTTTTTATCCGATTTTAATACCACATTCATATCTCCCGTAGATTCCATTACCGCAAATTCCACATCTGCTAAATTAAATATATTTTTAAAACGAAGTTCCCTCAGTAAATCTTCCCCACTATATCTTATTTTGCCTAAGTTTTCTTCCATAACTTTTCCTTCTTTTATAACTACAAGTTCCCTGCCATTTATTAGATCATATATAACTTTACTTTTCATACATATATAATCTAAAGCAATAGGTAACAAAAACCATACACCTAGTGCCAGCATGCCCCATACCCAGTTGCTTATAACATTTACAGAAATTAATGCTACAAGAATTGCTATTACACTATAATTTATAAAGTTAAAAGCATTCATCCTAGCTGAGTGTTTCTTTCCCATAATTCTTATAAAAGCTATGGATATAAAAAATAATAATATAGATTTAACTAAAATTGCGATCCATGGTTTCATATACAATATTCCTCCAAATCAGTTACCTTTATACTGAGGCTCTTCATACTCCAAAAATTTTAATCTTTTATCTAAATTTTGGGTTACCCCATCAACCTCTTCCAAAGCTTTTTTATAGGCAGCTTTAGCTTTTTTATTTTGTTCTTGAAGAGAATATATCCTCAAAGTACTCTCAATGCTCCTAAGCGCAACCAATGTATTTTTTACTCTTGATCCAACAGTCAATATACCATACCTCCTTATAACTTCACACTCTCCAACCCATAATTTTATCCGAACGCTTTATACTATTATTAACTTTTCACAAATAGTTTTACCATATTTAAAAGAATTATTACATATAATTAATTTTCTACAAAAATAGAGTGATGCAAACTTCACATCAATCTACCTTAAATTAATTTTAAAAATCCACAGCATATTTTTTTATTTAACTACATAATCTCTTATATAATTTTGAAAATCCCATAGATGTAGAAAACGTTCTGCACTATTATACCCTGATTTAAATAATTTTGCTCTCATTTCTTTAGAAATATTAAACTCAGTAGCCTTAACTCCAAGAGTCGGGATAAAAACAGTTCTAACTGCATATTTATCTTTTACATATATCTCCTCATTTTTACCGAGCATAGTTTCCATTATATCAAATAAATATGAAATAAAGTCAGTTTTTTTAGATTCTTTATAACTCACACTGTTTTCTACTAGTTTAAATCCTATAGTAGGCCAGGCCGGAACTTTTTCCGTATCAAATATCCAAATAGGAAAATTACTAAGTATACCTCCATCAACTATATAACTGCAGCCTTCTTTATAATGAAATTTTACTGGTTTAAAATATAAAGGTATACTAATACTCATTCTCACTGCCTCGGATATTTCAAATTTCATAGGGTCTATTCCATAATTTTTTAAATCATCTGGCAATATCAACATAGTCTTTTTTGTTATATCCGAAGCTATTATTTTAAGAGGAGATTTTCCATCTATACTTATATCTCCAAAAGTTATCTTACCTTTTTTAATCAGTAATTGTCTTATATATTTCTCCACAGCATCTGAAGAATATATACCTTTATCTTTAAAAAATGAAATAGATTTTTTTATCATGGAAAGCTCCCATATTTTTTTCTTCTTGAAAAATATTTTTTCATCCAAATTCATAATGATATCTTTCAATTCTTCCCCTGTATACCCCACTGATAAAAGAGCAGCTATTATTGCCCCAGCAGAAGTTCCTGCAAATCTATTCCATTTATACCCCATTTTTTCAAAATAACATACTGCCCCTACAAGACCTATTCCTTTCATTCCCCCACCTTCAAATACAGCATCTACTATCAATAAAATCACCTCAATATATAAATATGTAAGTGATCAAAAATAGGCTACTTTAAGAAATTGAATATTATTTAAAATAAGTGGGAAAATACATTATATACTTTATAAGGAGGATGGTAAAAATGAGAATTGAAATTCACTATAGAGGAATAAAAAACGCTAATATTGCAGTAGAAGAACTTAACCTGAATGGTTTTAACACTGCCCTTGATTTAAATGATAATTACATAGACATAAATACTATGGATTCAGATTCAGAGATGAACTTTTCAAATATAATAAATTATAGAAATTCCTTATACAGTTATCATCCTGGAAGTCCTATAATGGGCGGTTTGGGTAGTTTCAGAGAGATTGAAAACATCTGCTATAAAGTAATAGTGGATGCGGATTTTATTACGGATGATGATATTAATAAATTAAATAAAATTGTAAAAGAAACTGGTGGAGAAATTAGAACATCTATTTCACCTACTGCACCACTAGATAACCCAGATGAAACTCCAGATGAGACTGAAGTTCTTTTTTAAATTGATTCATATAATTTATAGAAGAAAAATTTTAGTGTTTTTCTTCTATAAATGCAAGTGCTGCAGCTCCTATAACACCTGCGTCTGTTCCTAAAAGTGCCGGAAATATACTTGTATTTTTACTTAATGTATCAAAACATCTTCTTTTCACTACTTCATTTATTTTATCAAAGATGATTTTTCCTCCTTTTGAAACTCCTCCACCTATAATCACAGCTTCAGGATCCAAACAAGTAATTATATTCGCTACACATATACCCAGATAATTTAAAGTTGTATCCAGTATATTTTTTGATATACTATCTCCTAATTGAGCTTCTTTAAAGACCTCTTTTGAAGTTATATTTTTATATAATGCAAGGGTGGTGTTATATCCCATCTCTACTGCTTTTTTTGCTTCTCTAGCTATGGCTGTTCCAGAGGCCATTACTTCTGCACATCCAAAATTACCACAATTACAAAGCGGACCCTGTGCATCTAAGGTCATATGTCCTATTTCCAGAGCATTTTTGGTATTACCCCTATATATCTGTCCATTTAATATTGCTCCTCCTCCTATCCCCGTGGAAACAGTTATAAACACCATATTATTAATTCCTTTTCCTGCACCAAACACGTGTTCACCTATAGTTGCGGCATTACCATCATTATCTAAAAATACGGGCATCTTAAAATGATTTTTCAAAGGGCCTACAATATTAAAATTTTTAAAGGGCAGGTTCGGAGTGCATATAATTTCTCCTTTGTCAATATCAAGAGGACCCGGAGCTCCTATTCCAATACATTTTATTTTTCTACTGCAGACTCCGCCAAAGTTCACTACTTTTTCTATGATTTTTATTATATTATCTAATATATATTTTTCTCCTTTTTCCGCTTTTGTAGGCAAGGTATACTTATATATTATTGTTCCCTTAAAATCCACTAAAGCAGCAGCTATTTTAGTGCCCCCTAAATCAACCCCTATTACATATCTTTCTTCCAAGCTGAATCTTCCTCCAAACAATTTAATTTATAAATTCTAGTTTCATAAGGCTTTAATACAAATTCTGTAGCATATTTCTCTTTATCTATGGGATAATTACCCAATAGATAATTTGAATAACTCAATTTTATTGTATCATATCTATATAACACATTAACCGCACTCAAATTACATATTACAATGGCTTTTTCACTTTTAAAACTTCTAATATATGCAAATATACTCATATGATCTTTCAAAATCATTTTGTAATCTCCATAAATAAAAACTTTATTTTCTCTTCTAATACTAATCATTTTCTTATAAAAATTAAGTATGGACTTGGAATCTTTTAATTGATTTTCCACATTAATTTTCTTATAATTTTCATTTACACCAAGCCAGGGAATACCTGTGGTAAAACCTGCATTCTTTTTATCATTCCACTGCATGGGACTTCTTGCATTATCTCTTGAGGACAGTCCTAATATTTTCATTACTTTTTCTTTAGGTACTCCCTCCTTTATCTTGGTGTAATAGAATTCTTTGCTTTTTATATCGTTATATTCTTCAATATCTTCTAGCTTTATATTGGTCATACCAATTTCCTGTCCCTGATATATGAAAGGAGTACCCTTCATCATGAAATACATAGCTGCAATACAAGTAGCGCTTTCTCTCAAATACTCATTATCCCCCAGAATAGAAACAATACGAGGTACATCATGATTTTCTATAAATAGTGCATTCCACCCTTTGTTCTCCAGCACTTCCTGCCACTTAGATAGGATTCTTTTTATATCTAATATACTTATTTTATGATATGACTGTGCTTCAAATAAATTCAAAAGTTCAAATTGAAATATCATATTAAATATGCCATCTTTTTCATTTACCCAGAGAGGCGCTTGTTCCACAGTAACCCCATTTGCCTCCCCTACAGTAACAATATCGTATTTATTAAGTACCTTTTCTTTAAGTTCTTTTAAATAATAAAAGATCCCTTGAACGTTAGTATATCTCTCGAAGGCATCTACATACCTTTCCCCTTTAACATAAGGCATTCTTTTATCAAGCACATCTTTCTTAATATGACTTATGGCATCTATCCTAAAGCCGTCTACGCCTCTTTCAAGCCACCAATTTATCATATCATATATTTCCTCACGCATTTCCTCATTTTCCCAGTTTAAATCCGGTTGATTTTTAGAAAACAAGTGAAAATAATACTCTTTGGTATTTCTGTCATATTCCCAAACAGAGCCTCCAAATATGCCTTTCCAATTATTGGGTTTCTTATTTTTTATCCCCTGCTTCCATATATAAAAATTTCTCTTAAAATTATTCCTGCAGCTTCTAGATTCGATAAACCATGGATGTAAATCACTGGTATGATTTATAACTAAATCAATTATAATCTTCATATCACGCATATGAACTTGTTTTAGAAGATCATAAAAATCATCCAATGTTCCAAACTCTGGTGAAATATCCCTATAATCGCTGATATCATATCCATTATCACAATTAGGGGATTTATACATGGGAGAAATCCATATCACATCAATACCCAAATTCTTTAAATAATCCAATTTTGAAATTATACCTTTTAAATCCCCTATACCATCCCCTGTAGAATCCATAAAGCTTCTCACATATATCTCGTAAAATACCGCTTCTTTCCACCAGAGTTGTTGTTCCATTTTAATCACCTCTTGTAATACTATACCCCAAACCCAACTATATTACAGTTTTTCTTTAGTATATCCATTTATTATTTAGAAAGATTACTTCTCCTTAATTTTTATCTCCATAATAGTTCCCTAAATAAAAAACACTATTGAGAATTGGTTTGTCAATAGTGTTCTTGTTTGAAATAACTTTCAACTATTCTCTATTTACTTAAATCAATTTTATGCAAAAACATATGAATATTTAGTGCATACAGTGTATATTACGAAGCGGTACAGAACACAGATGCTCCCGTTAGGCTAAATGAATGGTATTTGAGAAAAATATAACATAATATAATTAAAATGGACAATGGCACAATATAATTATATTATACTATATGATATAAAAAAGTTGCAAATTTTTAGTACTTGCACTTATTTTATCAATGATTGTAAGTACACAATGTTTTGGACAAGCGATTAGTAATACTATCATATAAAGGATTTTTAATAGCTAAGAATACCTATGGAACAACTAAATTAAGTGATATATGTATTAGCAGTAATCATTCAATTGATGAGAACAATTTAAATAAAATTCTAAGTACACAAAAAATAGATGTAAAAAGCGTAAATACCGTAGATGTAAAAAATATTTTACCAACAGCTCAAAAGAGCATAAATATGCAAACCTCAACATCTTATGACTGGAGATATTTACAAGTACCTATAGTTACACAAAGAACTTCAGATGGAGTACAACATGGTATGTGTTGGGCAGCTTCTGTTGCAAGTATTGTTAATTATAAATTGGGTGAAAATATAACAGCTGCTGATGTATGTAATTTAATGAATATTGGTTACGATACTGGAGCAAATGGAAATACTGCTAGCCTTGCACTTAACATATATGGTGTATCTTCATATGCAGTAGGTTCACCAATTAGTTTTCAACAAGTTACTAGTTATATTAATAATAATAAACCTGTATACATGAGATCAACTTCTAATATAGGAAACCATGCTACAGTCATAAATGGATGGATAACATCCTCAGATGGTAATGCATTACTCCTAATGGATCCTGCTTATGAATGTTATAAACAAGCATATTCTTCAGGAAATACATTTTACTTTATTTTTGGAAATACTACCATGACTTGGTATGCAACAGTATGTTTGGTTTAAATTTTAAACTAGTATGTAAAAAGATTTTCGTTGTAGGTACTTCTAATAGGGGTAATACCAGCATTGGATAAAATAAACGCTTACTAGTTACTTTACGATATATGCTTTTCAGTATATGACAAGGCGGCCGGCATTGCCTCTAATGGTAAAATTTTATTTAATAGGTGTATATATGAAAAAAATATATATTTTAATTTTTTTATTAAGTATAATAATTTGTATTTTATTATGCTTAATGTATATAAATAGAAATAATACGACCAAGAATTTTTTAAGTAAAAATATAGATACCATTTACATATATAAATTAGGTGAAATGAAATCTATAAATAGTACTGATAAAAACACTATCTTAAAATTTAAAAATTCTTTAAACTTAACAGAAATAAATGATTCAGAAAATAATTTAGAGGGTAATATATATTCAATAAAAATAGTAAATAAACCATCATCAAAAATAGCTTATCAAACTTTAATTATATTTTCTAACAAAATATATATTACATCATGTGATAGTAAAAATAATGTATTATCAAGTAAATGGTATGTGTCAAAAAATAATATTATAGATTTTTTTAATAATTTTTATTCTTCTATAAAAAATTAAAAGGCAGCTATAGATTATAAATTTGGATATAGTTTAGCTGTTGATGGATACCTTAAATTCAGAAGAATTGAGAATAGAAATACATGAAGGACTTAATGTAGTTGAAAATTGGAACTCAGCTAATTCATTTTTTATGGTAAAAGTGATGAAATATCAACAAATAAAATTGAAGATCAAGAACTTTAAGTATTAAGTCTTCATCTATTACAAAATTGTCTAGTATATATATATTGATGATACAACAAGTATTATCTCAAAAGAATATGGCTCAAAGATTCCTATAGACGCATATAACATTGTAGGACAGACTTAACTTCTATATTCTAAGTATACTCTTTAAAGCTATGAGTATACTTTTTACTTTGCTCCTGGTTAAGTAAGTAGACGGTAATCTTCACAGATACCGCCCCTCTCAGAACCGGACGTGCCCAATTAAGGTATCCGGCTCCCCATATGAACCTATTTCATAAGTAGGATTTAGATTAACTAAAGAATTGGGTTTAGGATTTACGAATGGGTAATATTCTAACAATCTGCCTATTTTATCCCAGTTTAATTTAGTTCGTTGGCTTCTCTTCTTTAACCAGTAATACATTGTGATTTTATGATTTGCCTTTTGTATTTCAGTAAGTTACCCCAATTATCACTAAAACCATAATAATTATAATATCCTTGTAGTTTTTAATTTACTTTTTCCCATATTAGACCTAGTGGAAGATTTCTATTTTCTTTTATCCACTTATTGAATTCATTAACTTTGGTCTGAAATTTCTTTGAGGCTGTTTTCCATTTTAATTTGAAATTTCCTTTTCTACTATCCTTAAACAATATTCACATTATCAGTTTCAGGTTTTATAAGTGCAAAAATTATTAATCCCCATATTGCAGATAAAAGCGAAGCTGCTATTATACTTATCTTCGCTGTAGATAATATAGCTTCATCTGAAAATGATAAAGATGAAATAAATATTGACATTGTAAATCCAATGCCTCCAAGCACACTTGCACCATATAAGTGTTTTTGGTTTACTCCTAAAGGAAACTTAGCAATACCTAATTTTACTAATATTGTTGAAACTCCAAATATACCCAATTGTTTTCCTAAGAAAAGTCCTAAAATAATTCCTACGCTAACAGGTGTTGACATAATTGTTGAAAGACTGCTCATATTTATAACTACTCCTGCATTAGCTAATGCAAATATAGGCATAATTAAATAAGAAGAACATGGTGATATTGCATGTTCAAGTTTATTTAGCATTGATTCTTTAAATACTTCTTCATCTCTTGAACCAGGTATTATCATTCCAAGTAATACTCCTGCCAATGTAGCATGTATACCTGATTTGAACATAGTAAACCATAGTACAATTCCAATAATAATAAAAATAGCTGAAGATTTCACTTTAAATTTATTTGCTAATATAAGCACACCAACAATAGCTAAGCTTAATAAAAAGTAAAACCATGATATTTCAGTGCCATAAAATATTGCAATTACAATAATTGCTCCCAAATCATCAACTATAGCCAAAGCTGTAAGAAAAACTACAATCCCCTTAGGTGCTTTTTTACCAACTAAAGAAATTACCCCTAATGCAAATGCAATATCCGTTGCCATAGGAATTCCGAAACCATTGATAGTTAGTTGATTATAGTTAAATAATGCATAGAGAATTGCCGGTACAACTATTCCACCTATAGCAGCAGCAATTGGCAGTATAGTTGTTTTTAAGGATTTAAGCTCCCCAATTAACAGCTCTTTCTTAATTTCCATACCAATTACAAAGAAAAATACTGCCATTAATCCATCATTAATCCAATGAGAAATTGGCATTGATACAGATGTTGCTTTATACCCAATTGTTATATTCTTATGTAATATTTCATTGTAAATTGGAGCAAAACTTAAATTTGCTAGTAGGATTGCAGTAACAGTGCAAATTAACAATATTATTCCACTAAAAGATTCGCTTTTAAAAAAATCTAAAAAACTATAAGTTTTACTATTTGTGTTATTTTTCATACCTCATATCCTTTCTTATATCATTAAAATTATCTTACAAAAATGAAAAGAGATTGAAAACCTTAATTAAGCTTTCCACCCCGGAAACTCAAATTACTTGAAAGTAAATTTAATAATATTCTCAACCGAATATAGTTATTAGTTGAGTTTTATTGTTGATCTGCATATCTCCACCATACAAATGTTGCTATTGCACCAGTGATGCCTGTCAAAAAAACAAGCAAAGTAAGCGATTGGAGAACTTAAGAAAATCGCTATTAAACTACAAACAGAATACGTACCAGCATTTATTAAATAAATCTGCATATTAAATCCGGGTATAGAAATTAACACCCCAATAATGGTCGCTACTAGGAATGCAGTGATGGCTAAAAATGTACTCCAAAGGATAACCGAGATAAATTTTGCAGTTATAATTATACTTCTCGCCAATGGCAAGGCAAGTAAATCCTTTATCGTACCATCTGAGTACTCCCTTCCAAAAGTCCAACTTGTAATAAATCCAAAAAGTATAATACCACCAACCGAAATCATCTGAGAAATCAGACCTAAATACGACTGCCAACCTGCAACCGATATAATTTTAGCCTTTTGCGTTATTATTCCAGACTTTTGTGCTAAATCGGGATGCATTGCTATAAACATAAATAAACTGCAAACCAAAGGCAAGAATAAGAAACTGATAACGGATATATAAAAAATCTTTGATTTTCTTATTTTAAGACATTCTGTTAACACAACTGTAAATAAAGCGTTCATCATCAAACCTCCTTTTGTGCGATAATTCTAAAAAAATACGACTCAAGCTCCTCGTTCCTTGTAAATAAAGATTTAGGAGGACATTCGTTTTTTACAAGTACTTCAGCTATTTTCTCCGGGTGCATAACAGCTTTTTCATCACAACATGTTAGAACAGATTTACTTTCAGTAATTTTGTAGCCATTATTTAAAAGTATTGATTTTGCACGATTATTATCAGTTGCTTCAATTAGTACCGTTTTCTCCCTCAAATTTTCAAAATCATGAGCATTGAACTCACTTATCAATTTTCCTTGATGAATGATACCAATTCTACTTGCTGTTTTAGAAATCTCCCCAAGCAAATGGCTTGAAATAAGTATTGTTATCCCCATGTTTGCAGCAAGATCTTTAAGCAAGTTCCGTATTTCAACAATTCCAGCTGGGTCTAACCCATTTGTCGGTTCATCCAGAATCAATATTTTCGGCATGTGTATTAGTGCTCTGGCTATGCCCAACCTTTGTTTGTTGCCCAGTGACAAAGCTTTTGATCTTTTATTGATGTGTTCAGTTAAAGCAAGCTTTTCAATGATTCTTTTTGAAACTGAAATATCTTTTATATTTCTGAGTTTCCTTGCAATTTCAAGGTTTTCATATACAGTAAGTTCGGGGTAGGCATTCGGCATTTCAACCATATAGCCAACATTTTCCCATAACCTATAATTTCCTGCATTCACAATATTGCCATTTATATAAGCCTTGCCCTCTGAAGGCTTAATCATTCCTAGCAGCATTCTTATCATTGTGGTTTTACCTGCACCGTTAAGACCTAAAAATCCATAAATTTCACCCTCAGAAACATTTAATGAAACATTATTTACTGCTGCTAATTTTCCATAATATTTAGATATATTATCTGTTGCAATGATACTATTCATAATCCTTCACAACCTTTTCAACAATGCTTTGAAGTAAAATATCTGTTATTATGCTGTTATCACTATCAGATTGATTCTGTATACAGGCTATCATTGCCTTTTGAAACACCTTAGCCACTATAGGATGTGGATAATTAAATCTAATTTTATGATTTTTAAATATTTCAAGCCTTAAAATATCAGATTTTAATTCCGCATCAACTTTTTCCTGTGGCAATTTACGATATAGAAGTTCAATTATTTCAGAATTCACCATACCAAGCAAAGGATACTCAGTAAGCTTTTCTAAGGCGGTTTTCAGAAATAGAAAAACCTTTTTCTTATCAGAATAATTATCAAACGATAGAATTGATTCAAGGTCGTTGAATAATTTTTGCTGGTAGTAAGTACTAATATCTAAAAACAGTTCTTCTTTGGTTTGATAGAATGAATAGAATGAACCTTTTGCAATGTGTGCAGCACTTGCAAGTTCATCAATTGTCACTTTTTTAATACCATGTGACACAAATAGTTTTTGTCCCTCTTCTCGTAAAATAGTAATGATTCTTTCTTTTTCAGTTTCAGTAAAACCTTTTGGCACAATATCACTCCTATCCATATGACTATACTTAAACATTTGGTCATATAGATTGTATAACAAATATATTAGTTTGTCAATAAAAATAGCTTAAGTAAACTACAGTGCCCCTTTTAAGGCATCATTACACATTACATAAGTGCTCGTCAAAATTCAACAATCAGGGAACATTCTATACGTTTATATCGTCCCTGGAATTATAATTATCTATACATTCATCTGGTGTTCTGTTTAAAAAACTTTCTTTTATAATCTATAGCTTTATATTTTACTATAGCTGCAATCCAATATTTAAATTTCCCCTTTTTCTTCCTTCAAGAAGCTTCTCATAAATTAACACGAAGTGCCTGAAGAGTTTCTGACATTTTGTTTACTCGATTTTAGATAATGTTTTTAATTATAATAAAACAAAAACAGCAACAGAAAATACCTCAATTTCCTAATGCCGTTTTTATTAGTATGATAATAACACTCTCAAATTTACTGTTTTAAAATTCTTACCGTATATTAATTGTTATGTAATGATATTAAATTTCACTATCAATAATAAATATATAAGAGTTCATGAATTAACTATTTACTTTACACTTCTTTCACTATAACCTTTTGCGCCATTCCCCTTCCCAGTGCAAGTCTGGTTTCCCCTATTTTTATAATTAAAGGTCCTTCGTCATTTCTAACCATCTGTATAACCATTCCTTTATTCAATCCCATTTCCATTATTTTTTTACATATACGCTCACTGCCTTGTATATCGTTAACCTCAGCATATCTCCCTATAGCTACACCATTTAATGGCATCATACATGGCACCTCCTCCTTTTTCTCATTCACATCTAGATCATTATCTTGTCCAACTTTAAATTATGTATAAAGTTATTCTAAAATTCAGATAAAGTTCGCCCATAACATAAATGCTACTTTTCTCTATCTAAACTAATAACTTATCCAGAAGCATGCCGATGCTTGTCCTCTGATTTAAACAATTGGGAAATAATAAAAAACGGCAATCTTCAGATAAATTTCTATTAAAAACATTCTAATAATGATATTCAATATCATTTATACATAATTTATTATAATATACTAATTTTTTTTTGTAAATACACTACACTATATCAAAGGATCATTTTTTATTGAATATACTACTTTGTAATTTAACCATTTTAGACTTTTTTCATTAAAGAATCACAGTTTTAAAATATAAAAACAGCTGGACAGATTTTCCAGCTGTTTTTATATTTTAGTGTTCATGATTTTCAGATTTATCGCAGCCAGAGCAACCACAGCCACAACCGCTGCCTCCTTTGTGAGACTTATAAGTTTTATATCCAGCAAATGCTATTATGCCAAATAAAATTACTCCAACTATGACAGTAGACATATTATACCACCGCCTCCTGTTTTTTAGAATCACTAACTTTATTATTAACCTTAACAGGTTTTCTAAATAAGAGGTAAATCAATACACAAACTAGAGCAATAGCAACAACTGTACCTATGCCAAAACCTCCGCCTGCAAACAATGAACCTAATTGATATACAATCAATGCAATAATATAGGCAAATACAGTCTGATAGCCAATAGTAGCCCATGTCCATTTTGCTGAAGCCATTTCATTACGAACAGCACCTATGGCAGCAAAACAAGGAGCACATAATAAATTGAATATAAGGAATGTATATGCTGAAAGAGGAGTAAATGCCGCTTGAAGACTTCCCCAAACCTGTGCACCGTCTTCAGCCACTTCTGCAAAACCATAAAGAATACCAAAAGTTCCTACAACATTTTCCTTAGCTATTAATCCAGTTATTGAAGCTACAGCAGCCTTCCAATCACCCCATCCAAGTGGTGCAAACAAAGGTGCAATTACATTTCCTATACTAGCAAGTATGGATTGTTCTATATCCACCATTTTAAAAGTCCAGCTAAATGAGCTTAATAACCAAACGCCGATAGTAGCAAGAAGTATTACAGTTCCTGCTTTCTTAACAAATGCTTTTGAACGTTCCCATGTATGAATGAGAACACCTTTAGCACCTGGTACATGATATACTGGAAGTTCCATTACAAAAGGAGCCGGATCTCCTGCAAAAACCCTCGTCTTTTTTAGAATAATACCTGAAACAATAATAGCTGCAATTCCTAAAAAATATGCAGAAGGTGCAACCCAAACAGAACCCGGAAATAAAGCCCCTGCAATTAAGGCAATGATAGGTAATTTTGCACCGCAAGGTATAAAAGTAGTGACCATAATTGTCATTCTCCTATCAAGCTCATTTTCAATGGTTCTACTTGCCATAATGCCTGGAACGCCACAGCCTGTTCCCACAAGAATTGGAATAAAAGACTTACCTGACAATCCAAATTTTCTAAATAGTCTATCCATAATAAATGCAATACGTGCCATATAACCACAGTCCTCAAGTAAAGCAAGACATAAGAATAATACCATCATTTGAGGCACAAAGCCAAGTACAGCACCTACACCGGCAACGATACCATCTAAAATAAGAGAATTCAACCAATGAGCAGTACCTATAGCTGTTAGAAAACCTTCCACTGCATTAGGTACAATATCAGTAAACAAAACATCATTTACCCAATCGGTCATCCATGATCCTATTGTTGAAATAGAAAGATAATAAACAAGGAACATAACAACTGCAAAAATAGGTAATGCCAAAATACGATTGGTTACAATCTTGTCAATTCTATCAGAAACTGTTAATTTACTTCTATTCTTCTTATGAACAGCTTGTTTTACAACTTTGCTTATATAAGAATATCTCTCATCTGTAATAATACTTTCACTATCATCGTCAAATTTTCTCTCACACTCATCTATAATACTTTCTATACGTTCTTTTATATCATCTGGGAGAGTTATCTGTTCTTCAATTTTCTCATCCCGTTCAAATAATTTTATAGCAAACCAGCGAGAATTTAGTCCATTTAAATTATTTTTTATAGTATTTTCAATTTCTGACAAAGCACTTTCTACGGCCTTTGAAAAAGTATGCGCTGGTGAAGAAACAACCTTCATTTTGGCAAGCTGTATTGCTTTTTCAGCTGCTTCCTTAGAGCCAATGCCTTTTAATGCAGATGTTTCGATAACTTCACAGCCAATAGCTTCTCCTAGTTTCCTTATATCTATGGTATCTCCATTTTTACGAACCATATCAATCATATTTAAAGCCATAACCACAGGCACGCCAATTTCCGTAAGCTGTGTAGTAAGATATAAGTTTCTTTCAATATTGGTACCATCAACAATATTTATAATACAGTCCGGCTTTTCATTAATTAAATAATTTCTTGAAACAACTTCCTCCAGAGTATAGGGAGAAAGAGAATAGATACCCGGTAAATCTTGAATAATAACATCTTTATGACCTTTAAGTTTACCTTCCTTCTTTTCTACAGTAACACCAGGCCAATTGCCCACGTACTGGGAACTGCCTGTTAAATTATTGAACATAGTTGTCTTACCGCTATTTGGATTACCAGCAAGAGCAATTTTAATTGACATTTACATCCCTCCTAATTGGTGTCAATCACTTTAAATTTATAACTTTTAGTGAAGTGTTAATCTAACTAACTTCTACTATTAAAGCTTCTTCTTTTCTAAGACTGAGTTCATAACCTTTTACATTAATTTCTACAGGATCTCCAAGAGGAGCTACCTTACGCACATATATTTCAGTACCTTTAGTCAAACCCATGTCCATAAATCTTCTTTTAATGGCACCTTTTCCATGTACCTTAACAATAGTAACTGTTTCACCACATTTGATGTCTTTTAATGTTTTCATATACTTATCTCCTTTCCCTTATAAATATGCTATACAATAATTCTCTTTGCCATAGATTTATTTAAGGCAATACGAGCATCTTTTACATTTACAATAATATCTCCAGCTATTTCAGCCACTACAGTTACATGTTCCCCAAGAACAAATCCGAGATGTTCCAAATGGCGGCGAACATCGTCATTACCTAGAATATTCTTAATACTACTTGTCTCTCCTACCTTTATCATTGTAATCGGCATCATAATATACTTCCTCCTCTTCTACAAATTCTACAAAAACCATGATATGAATTTATTTAAAACGTTATTTCTTCATGCTAGGCATTATTTCTTTAAAAAAACATTCTCCCCACAAATCATTATCCATACAATAACTAAATATATTTCAATTAAATTTACGATAATGACATTCAATATCATTCACTATATATTTTTATTATAATACACTAATTTTTTTTTGTAAACAGAGTATGCAAAATTGTTGTATTTTTTGCAAAAAAAATAAAATCAGGACTTAATTCGCCAAGTCCTGATAGAACTTCCTATATTTTTATTAGACCTACTGCTTTTTAGGAGCTAAAATCATAAACATATTATTCCCCTCTAATTTAGGAGCTCTCTCTACAGATACTTCCTCTCCAACTTTACCCAAAAATACATTTAAAACATTTCTACCTAAATTTGTATAATTATTTTGTCTCCCTCTAAACCTTATAGATACTTTAACCTTATTACCTTTATCCAAAAACTTTCTTGCATTATTAGCTTTAATCTCTATATCATTTTCCTCAATAGTAGCACTTAGTCTAATTTCTTTCAACTCAACAATTTTCTGATTTTTTTTAGCAAGCTTTGCCTTCTTAGACTGTTCATAGACAAACTTACTATAATTCATTATCTTGCATACAGGTGGTTTAGCCTGTGGTGACACCATCACCAAATCCATACCCTTTTCCCTGGCTATATTTAAAGCTTCCTTAGTATTTATAATAATACTATCTTTTTCCCCTACCAATCTGACTTTCTCTACTCTAATTTCTTCATTTAAGTTATTAACTTTATTAATAATATACACCTCCGTGATTTTAAATTTACCTATTTATTATTATATATAAGGATTTACCCTTCTGCAACTATAAATATACTTATTTATTGTATTATTCCAATATTTACTCATCTAAGACAAAAGCTTAAACTCTAAGTTTTTTGCAATCCGTCAATTCTCTTTTCGGAATATTCTTTGTAAAAATACTCAGACATAAAGTAATTATAGGTAAAACATAACACAATAATGCATAAGGTCCATATTTAATTGATGATATTCCTGTAAGTGCTAGAATAAACAGCGAATTTCCATTCCATGGTATTAATGGAGCCATCACAACTCCCGTATCAGATATGGTTCTAGCTAAAACATAATTTTCAATTTTCAATTTTTTATATTTATCTCTTAAAAGTTCTCCAGGTAATATTATTCCCATGCTTTGATCACAGATTATAGTTAATATAGCACTTATGATCCCTGTTTTTATAATAATCTCTTCTTTACATCTTACTTTAGAAATCATTTTATTTATTATGGGATTTATAATTCCAGTGCCACTAAATATACTGCTTAAAGCAACAGCCATCATTATTATAAAAAATATGCTGATTATTGACTGAATTCCTCCTCCCACCAATATTTTATTCAATTCTAAAGAAGTAGTATTACCTTTATATCCAAATAGTATATAACTAAAAATTTTTACTAAAGATACTTTTTGACAAAAGATACTTATTACTGTTCCTACAGTTACTCCTGCAAGTAGGGAATTAACCATCTTTATGCCCAAAAAGCATAACAAAAATATTAAAACTGGTACTAATAAAAGCAGAGGAGACATAAAATAATTTTCCCCAATAGATTTTTGGAAATCACCTAATGCATATTCTGCTATAGTATAATTTCTGCCCATATAGAAATAAACTATAGATACAATTATACAAGCAGGTAAAGTAGTCCTCAACATATATATAAGTGCTCTCTTATAAGATATTCTAATAGTAGAAATCATAAGATTTACAAGTCCTGAAATTGGAGAAAGTTTATCTGCTAAAAATGCACCTGAAACAATGGCCCCAAGGAGAATATAATCTGGAACCTGAAACACTTTTCCGAGGCCAAGTAATGCAATTCCTATAGTACTTATACATGCAACTGCAGAACCAATAAAAATTGAAACTAAGGATGTAAATATAAATGCTACAAATATTAAATTCTTGCCTATTATATAATCAAATCCATAAAACATCATAGCAGGTATGATCCCTGAAGAAAACCATATTGGAATAGTTATTCCTATGAGTACTATTAATATAAAAAGTTCCCTGCATTCTATAAAACTATTTATAATCATTATTAAAAGTTCCTTAAAAGTAAAACCACATACTTTGAACATGCATAAAGAAAAAATTACACTTATAAACAGTCCATAAAATAAAAGTACGTTAAAAACTATACACATTATAATAGATATAAGTGTAAAAGTTAAAATAAATGTTCTATGCCAAATAGAAATATTATCATTTTTCACTCTGAAACCTTCTCCCTGAATTAAAACATGTTTAAATAAAGATAAAAGATACTCTCATATATTATATTAAATAGATTATTCCATACTGTACCATGGTATCACGAAAGTTCTTAAGGTACAAGTATTTACTTCTATGAATTTAATACACTATATATTTATAAAAAACTCCATAAAAGAAGTATAGTTATTCCTATCAGCACTACTGCAATTATATAAGCTCTTATATTTATGAACAAGCTATTCTTATATTTGCCCATAATATCTTTTTTATTTGAAAGCAATATAATAAAAATTATAATAGGAATCATTATAATTCCGCCTATTATCTGAGTAATAAGTGCCATATAATTTAAAGGGAGATTAGGTACTAAAATAATTAGTGCGGCCACAGCTACACTTCCCATATATACGGCATAAAATTTATGGGCTTCTTTTATTTTATTATTTAAACTATGGGGCCAATTAAAGGCATCTGCCACACACCAGGAAGAGGATAGTGATATAGTAATTGAGGCTAGAAGGCCTGCGTTAAATATGCCAAGAGCAAATAATATACCTATACCTCTGCCAAAATAATTTGTAAAACCAAGTATCAATTCAGCAGGTCCTGCATTTTCTATATTCTGTACATGACCAAACAATGCCGCTCCAGAGATAAGTATACAAATAGCGATTATTACCTGAACTATGCATCCTATACGAATATCCAGACGTCTTGCAAAAATATGACTTTCTCCTGTACCTCCTTTATCCATATAAGCACTGTTTTGAAAAAATACCATCCATGGAGCTATTGAATTACCTGCAATAGCTGCAGTATACCATAATAAATCATTATTTCCATGGATTAGATTTAAAGACATAAAATTATATGAACTAGTCACTGCACTTGGATGAACAATAAAGGCAATTACAATAAATATCACATTGGAACTACCAATTAAAAGTGCCATTCTCTCTTTCTTCTTATATCCTGCAAATATAATAATTGATAACACAAGTATTAAGCTGATAGCTGTCCCCATCCAAATAGGTATTCCAATAACAATTAAGCCTGCAGTCATACCTATAAATTCTGTGGAAAGCATTAAAATATTTTCAACAATCAAAGCAGCTACATGATATTTTACCCAATATCCTCCATAATATTTTCCGATAAGCTTTATAAGACTGCTTCCACTTATAGTTCCAATCCTCATTGACATTTCCTGAACTGCATAAGGTATTATAATAAGAGAAATACACAGAGGTATAAATAGACTTATGCCAAATTTCATACCTGTTACACAGTAAGATATTACCCCTCCAGCATCATTGTCTCCCATGGCAGCTAAGAGTCCTGGTCCTATAACTGTCCATAATAATGTACTGCGACTTAAATATTTTTTTTCTTTTCTATCTATAGTATTATAAAATTTTGACTTACTTATATTAAATCCTTCTAATCTATTTTCATTTGAACCATTCATTATATTGTTACCTCCAAAATAGATTACATCTCTAACTGAATCTAATATCATAGTATACTTATATGTAGAAATTGTTTCTTATTTTTCAAATTAATATTGAAATAAATTCAACATTAACAAAATTATTAAAGTCAATTATACTAACGTAGTGTCTAATGCATATACTTTAATATAACTAATTATTGATTTTAGCTTAAATAACCTTTTAATTAATTAAGGAGTGAGATAAGCGTGTATGAAAACAAAAAAAAATCTGAATTAGGCTCCATGATTAGAACTTTATTAAAAGAAAATTCACTTTCTATGCGTAAATTAAGTTCTATAAGTGGAATAGATACTGCCACCATTTCAAGAATTGTAAATGGCAAACAAAGAGCAAATATGAATCACCTTAGGATTCTTTCTAAATATTTAAATGTGCCTATAAAAAAATTATTAATAGCGGACGGATATGACATGACATCTTTAAATGATGAAGATCCCATGGATTCACCTTCCCTTATAAAAAACATCCATGAGCTCTTAAAATTACCTGATTTATTAAATTACAAATGTGATTTGTCAAAAATAGAAGAAGAACTGGAAAAGTATAAAATATATGCTCTTACAGAAGAAGGGAAAAGCATCATATATAAAAATTTTAATAAAAAAATAGAAGCTGTAAATGGAGATGGTTTTTTTATAGAGGAATTAAAGGAAATGTACAAAAAATTCTGTGATGAAAGTCTTCCAGAAGAGATTCATGCCCTACTTGGAAGTGGATTGCTTTATTTTATACTTTCTGTAGATATTATACCTGATTATATATTTCCAATAGGCTATTTAGATGATATTATAGCTATAAAACTAGTACTCCATAATATGCTAGAGGTAAAACAAAAACATGAAAAAGATATGTATAAAATACTTTAAATGTATATTTACGTTAAAACTATAAACTAAGGCACCAAACCTTTAGATTTAGTGCCTTAGTTTATAGTTCTCTCAATATTTTTCTTAAAAGTAATTTTAAATTTTCAGATACCATAGATGAAGTTTTTATAACATCATCATGACTTAAGGGCTGCCTGAGTATTCCTGCCGCCATATTAGTTACACAGGATATTCCCATAACTTTCATACCACTATGATTTGCTGTAATGACTTCTGGAACTGTAGACATGCCTACTGCGTCTCCTCCTAGTACTCTTAACATATTTATTTCGGCAGGTGTTTCATAACTTGGTCCACTCATGTATACATATACTCCCTGCTGCAGCTGTATATTTAATTGAAGAGCTGCATTTTTGGCTATTTTTATAAGTTCTTTATCATAGGCCTCGGACATATCTGGAAATCTAGTTCCAAAGTCCTTTAAGTTTTGTCCTATAAGTGGATTCTGTCCAGATAAATTTATATGGTCGTTTATAAGCATAAGCTCCCCGCTTTTATAATTTTTATTTACTCCTCCTGCAGCATTAGTAACTATGAGAATTTCTACTCCCAATTTTTTCATTACCCTGATTGGAAAAGTTACCTCTTCCATTGAATACCCCTCATAATAATGAAACCTTCCCTGCATTGCAATTACATATTTACCTTCAAGATTTCCTATAACAAATCTATTCTTATGTCCTTCCACTGTAGAAACAGGAAAATGTGGTATTTCATTATAATTACAAATTCTAGGTTCTTCAATCTCCTCTGCCATGTCTCCCAACCCTGATCCCAGTATAATTCCTATCTTAGGGGTGGTTTTTATATTAAAGTTTATATACTCCACTGTTTCTTTTACCTTCATATTCAAATCCATAATTAATCCCCTTTCCAATATGTAAAAACTTTAATTCCATTATAAAAAAGAAGGCGGCATTTCACTTAAATCATAAGGTGTTTCCTGATAAACATAATAATTAAGCCAATTTGAAAACAGCAAATCCGCATGACTTCTCCATTTTACTACAGGCTTTTTATCTGGATTATCATCTGGAAAATAGTTTTTAGGTATTTTTATATGTTCACCTTTTGAAATATCTCTCATATATTCATCTTTTAATGTAAAAGGATCATATTCTGAATGGCCTGTTACAAAAATCCTTCTTCCTTTGTTGTCCAAAATCAGATAAACTCCTGCTTCTTTAGATTGTGCCAGTATAGTTAATTCCTTAACTTTTTCAATATCTTCTTTTTTCACTTCTGTATACCTAGAATGGGGTACATAAAATTCATCATCAAATCCTCGTACTAATTTTTCTTTTTCCTCTGTAACTTCATGTTTAAATACCCCAAATAACTTTTCTTTTAATATGTACTTTGGTATACCATAATGATAGTATAATCCAGCTTGTGCCCCCCAACATATATGTAATGTAGAGTATACATGATATTTGCTCCACTCCATTATCTCTTTCAATTCTTCCCAGTAATTAACCTTAGAAAATTCCAACTGTTCTATTGGAGCTCCCGTAATAATTAATCCGTCAAATTTTTCATTTTTTATCTCATCAAAAGTTCTGTAAAAATTGGTTAAATACTCTTCTGAAGTATTTTTACAGACATGAGTTTTTAAATGGAGTAATTCAACCTCAATTTGCAGTGCAGTATTACCTATAAGTCTCAGCAATTGAACCTCCGTAGTAATTTTAATTGGCATAAGATTTAAAATAGCAATTTTAAGCGGTCTTATATCTTGATGAAAAGCTACATTTTCAGGCATAATAAATATATTTTCACTATTTAAAATTTCAACAGCAGGTAGGTCATCTTTTATCTTTATTGGCATAGCATCACCTCTGAAGTTAAATTTCGCTAAATTTTATTATATCACAGCTAATTATATTTGAAAACTAAAATTTTACAAAAAAGCCGCACTATAATAACAACAATTATAGTACGGCTTTAATTTACTTTCTTTGGTCTATATATTATAGAAGAAGTATATTTGTATACAAAACATAAAGAACACAAGAATCTACCTTACACCAATATATATAATTTAATATCCAATTATAATCTTTTATTATATTGCTATAAGTTAAAAACTATAATTAAACAGTTCACCACCTATATTGATGATTCGTTCAACCATGCAGCATACCTACACAGCCATATACAACCCTTTAGCTGTATACAACCATCTCAGCACCCTGAATGACCTTCGCTGAACCTTATACAACAATTTGGGATCCTATTATAATCAATATAATTAACTATAATAAAACCTTTCACCGACATATAAGATCCACCTCTAATTGTATACATCATATTTTTTAACTTTTAGCGTGAACATTACAAAAACTTACCAAGAAGTATTTTAAAATTATCTACTAAATTTCTAAAAAACTATATACAATTTTAGGCTAGCTTATATATATTCTTAAATATAAGAACATATATAAGCTTCGGCTCAATTCTCATGCTCTTTACACTATTTAATATACCCTGATGTAAAAAAATAATTCAATAATTTTTATGTAAATTATGGAATTTAAGCACTGCTTATCCCCACTTTGATAGAAGATGGGGGTGTTAGCAATGGTAGCGATCGGATAAATTACTTTCTAAAACTATTTCAATCATGACCTAATGTAAATTACACATCATTTTAATGGTATAAACAAATACTTACAATATTGAATTTTCATTAAGAATATTATCAAATAATATCTTTAAATTGTAACTTTTATACCATTTTCAACGTCATTATTAGTGTAACTAGGTAACTTGTAAAGGGGGGTTGTAACTTATGATGGATGATGAAAAGAATACTGGGGTAGATGACATAAAATCTATTGACAGGATGTGTGGGGCTACCTGGGAAACGCTGTATCGTTTTATATACTTTAAAGTGCAAAATCGTGAAGAAGCTGAAGATATTACTCAGGAAACTTATTTTAAGGCTATTTCATATATACAAAAAAATAATATAAAAGTGGATAAATTTATAGGTTTCTTAAAAACTATTTCACTAAATATCCTGAGAGATAAATGGCGTAAAAGCAAACGGCAGGGCAGCATAGTTAACTTTGACAATATAAACCCGGAGTCAGCGTCAGTGGAAGATTGCACAGAGGATATGGCACAGCGTGAAGTTATACAAAATGCATTAAAGCTTTTAAATGAGGAACAGCGCACTGTTATTGAACTGAGAATATTAAAAGGATTCTCCGTAGAGGATACTGCAAGGCAGATGAATAAAAAAGAGGGCAATATCCGGGTTTTACAATATAGGGCATTACAAAACCTTACAAAAATTCTCAAGGATGAGCATTAAATTATGGAGGTGTGAATTAATGACTGATAAAGAAAAGAAATTAACAGATTATATTGATAGTTTAAATAATGAAAAAAAGCCTAAAGAACATGGAAACGCAGCAGATACACCTGAAATGGAGGAACTTTTTGAAACTGTAAGGTTAGTACGCAGTTTAAAAGAGCCAGCTCTTCCAGAAGATAATTATGTTAAAAATTTAGCTAATAATGTAAGTAAGCAGCTTCTGAGAGAAAAAGCATTAAAGAGGTCAGGGAAAAGACGGCTTTTAGGAATAGCTTCTGCTGCTGCAGCTGTTGCATTAATCGTTATATTAAATATACTGCGGCCTTTTGGAAAATTGGATATGGTCTATGCCATGGAGAAGGCATTTCAGGAAGTAAAAGCTTATCATGGGGTTCTTCAGGTTGTAGAAACTAATGCACAGGGAAAATCTGTAGTGCAGTCAAAAATTGAAGTATGGGCTGATAAGGAAGGAAAATATTATGTTAAAGGGTTGGAAGGATCACAAAAGGATGTGATTACTGTAAACAATGGACAAAAGAAGTGGCAGATTCAGCCCGGGCAAAAGGAAGTAGAGGTATTAGCTGCTTTTCCAGATCCCTATAGTTTTACATTTGAATTGGGCAAAGAGATAGATGACGTAAAAAATGCACTTGAAACTAAAATTGTAGGTGAGGAGAAAGTTTCAGGAAGAGCTGCTATTATAATGGAAGTAACTCCAAAGGGAGGAATCCCCTATAAAATATGGATTGATAAAGACACTAAAATGCCACTTCAAAAACAATCTGCCATGCAGTACTCCATTCAATATAAGGTATGCTATACAAATATAGATTTTATTGAAACCATTCCTAAGGAACTTTTAGCCTACAATGTACCAAAAGAGTTTAAAGAAATAGATACGAATACAGAGCAAATTGTAAATAGTCTGGAAGATGTTAAAGAAATCTTGAGGTTTACACCTACAATACCTGAAGATGTACCATCATCATTTGTTCAAAACAATATATCCATAGTAAATGATGCTAAAGTTGTTAAAATAAATTATACCTCTAAAGATAACAAAAAGAAGGTTGTGATTTTACAAAAAAAATCTGATAGTGAATTTAAGCCAGCATCTATGGCAGCTTTAGGAAAGGTAAACAACAATATAGCAGAAATTCAATCGCCTATACAAAGTGAGGCAGGAGTTCTTCAAGGACAAGGAGCTTATGCAGATATAACAGGTATAAGTTCGGTTAGGTGGAA
The DNA here is from genome assembly GCF_001902295.1 of Clostridium kluyveri. Lineage (NCBI taxonomy): Bacteria > Bacillati > Bacillota > Clostridia > Eubacteriales > Clostridiaceae > Clostridium > Clostridium kluyveri. The sequence continues at coordinate 2,028,760 of NZ_CP018335.1, forward strand.
GCAAGATGGCTTTGAATATGCTGTCGTTGGAAACACTTATTTAGAAGAGTTAGAAGTATTCATAAAGGGGTTAACTAGTGGTATAGTTGATATATCATCAAAAGAACAGTCATCAGATAAACCACAAATTGAAGTTCCTGTTGATTTAAAAGTAGAAGAACAGGAACAGAGAAATGTGGATGTAGGACATTCACCATGGAAATTAGATCCTGTTTTTGTAGCTCAGGTTTTCGCAAGTTTAAAAATTTCACCTGAAGGTATTCAAGGAGAGTATCCTATTAAATATGAAGAATTAAAGATGATTGAAAATACCGGCAAAGAGGCAATTGTAGAGGTAGGCGGAGATAAAACCACTATAAAAAGAGTGTATTTAAAAAGACTTATAAGAGAAGATAATACAGGAATATGGACTGTAGTTGGATATGACCCATTGAAAAATCAATAATAGTATTTTATTTTAAAAAAGTTGTAGTTTTCTACAACTTTTTTGCTTGGAAGAATAAATATACCATACATATGCTAACACTATTAGAAAATTAAAAAAGAGGTGTTGCTTATGAAAGTTACAAATGTTGAGGAATTAATGGAAAAATTAGAAAAGGTAAGAGAGGCACAGGAGAAATTTTCTACTTATACTCAGGAACAGGTAGATGAGATTTTCAAACATGCAGCTATGGCAGCCAATAGTGCCAGAATAAAACTTGCTAAAATGGCTGTAGAAGAAACTGGCATGGGAATTGTAGAAGATAAAGTTATTAAAAACCATTTTGTTTCAGAATATGTGTACAATAAATATAAGGATGAACAGACCTGCGGAGTTTTAGAAAGAGATGAAGGCTTTGGTATGGTTAGAATTGCAGAACCTGTAGGTGTTATTGCAGCAGTTGTGCCCACTACAAATCCCACCTCTACGGCAATATTTAAGGCACTAATAGCCCTTAAAACTCGAAATGGCATAGTTTTTTCACCTCATCCTAGAGCTAAAAGATCAACTGTTGCTGCAGCAAAAATAGTCCTTGATGCTGCAGTTGAGGCAGGGGCACCGGCAGAAATTATAGGATGGATAGATGAGCCGTCAATTGAACTTTCTCAGTTAGTAATGAAGGAGGCAGATTTAATTCTTGCTACAGGCGGGCCAGGTATGGTTAGAGCAGCTTATTCATCGGGAAAACCTGCCATAGGAGTTGGCCCTGGAAATACCCCTGTTATAATTGATGACAGCGCAAATATTAAAATGGCAGTAAATTCCATACTTCTTTCAAAAAGCTTTGACCATGGTGTAATTTGTGCTTCGGAACAGTCGGTAATGGTACTAGATGGAGTATATGAGGAAGTAAGGAAGGAATTTTCGGAAAGAGGAGGCTATATACTGAAAAATGATGAAATAGATAAGGTCAGAAAGACTATTTTAGTCAATGGAAGCATAAGCCCTGATATTGTTGGACAGAGTGCTTGTAAAATAGCAGAAATGGCAGGAGTGAAAGTGCCTGAGAGAACAAAGATACTTATAGGTGAAGTAGATTCTGTAGAACTTGAAGAACCATTCTCCCGTGAAAAATTATCTCCGGTTCTTGCTATGTACAGGGTTAAAAATTTCAATGATGGTCTGGAAAAGGCAGCAAGACTGGTTGAATTGGGAGGCATAGGCCATACTTCTGTACTTTATGTAAATACTATGACCCAAAAAGAAAAAGTGGAAAAATTCGGTGAAGCTATGAAGACAGGCAGAACCCTTATAAATATGCCGTCAGCACAGGGAGCTATAGGCGATTTATATAACTTTAAACTGGCTCCCTCATTGACTCTTGGTTGTGGTTCCTGGGGAGGAAACTCCATATCGGAAAATGTTGGACCAAAACATTTATTGAATATAAAAAGTATTGCTGAGAGGAGAGAAAATATGCTTTGGTTTAGAGTTCCTGAAAAAATTTATTTTAAATATGGTTCACTTGGAGTTGCCTTGAAAGAATTAAAGACTATGCATAAGAAGAAGGCCTTCATAGTAACAGATAAAGTTCTTTATCAATTAGGATATACAGATAGTATTACAAAAATTCTTGGAGAAATGGGAGTAGGTTATAAAATATTTACAGATGTGGAACCAGATCCAACCCTTGCCACAGCTAAAAAAGGTTCATCAGAAATGCTTGAATACAATCCAGATACTATTATATCAGTTGGCGGCGGCTCCGCAATGGATGCTGCAAAAATTATGTGGGTGATGTACGAACATCCTGAAATAAAATTTGAAGACCTGGCCATGAGATTTATGGATATAAGAAAGAGAGTTTATACATTCCCTAAGATGGGCGAAAAAGCTATGATGATTTCGGTGGCTACATCTGCAGGAACAGGATCAGAGGTTACTCCGTTTACAGTAATTACTGATGAAAAAACAGGAGCCAAATACCCTCTGGCGGATTATGAATTAACACCAGATATGGCTATAATTGATGCAGAGCTTATGATGAATATGCCAAAGGGACTAACTGCAGCATCGGGTATAGATGCACTCACCCACGCCCTGGAGGCTTATGTATCTGTAATGGCTTCAGAATATACCAATGGGCTGGCACTTGAAGCAATAAGATTGATATTTAATTATTTACCACTGGCTTATGCGGAAGGAACTACTAATGTAAAAGCCAGAGAAAAAATGGCACATGCTTCAACTATGGCAGGTATGGCATTTGCCAATGCATTTTTGGGAGTATGCCACTCCATGGCCCACAAATTAGGAGCAGCACACCATATACCTCATGGAATTGCCAATGCACTTATGATAGATGAAGTTATAAAATTTAATGCAGTAAATGATCCGAGAAAACAGGCAATATTTCCTCAGTATAAATACCCCAATGCCAAGTGGAGATATGCCAGAATAGTTGATCATCTGCAGTTAGGCGGAAATAGTGAAGATGAAAAGGTAGGACTTTTGATAAAGGCAATAGATGAGCTAAAGGAAAAGATAAACATTCCTAAAACCATCAGAGAGGCAGGAGTTGCGGAGAAAAAATTTTATGCTACCTTAGATGATATGTCGGAACAGGCCTTTGATGATCAGTGCACAGGGGCAAATCCAAGGTATCCGCTTATAAGTGAAATAAAACAGATGTATATAAATGCCTTTGATAAAGTAAGTCCTGTTGTAGAAGAAGAAAAACTAAAGATACCTGTGGCAAAAAGGTAGTGATTAAAAATTAATCACTTGATAACATAAATGGAGTATTCACATATACTATTTAAGTAGATATTCTTAGGAGGAGTATATGTGAAGTTTTACTATCCATACTTAGGTTATAAAAGAGAATGCAAGGAGGTACCCATAGCATTCCCACCCCAGCATCAACCTGTTCAGCCGGGACTTGAATATATTATGTGTCCAAGACCAATATTTAACAATCCTGATTACAGGGGAAGCGGCAAGTTACAACATAAGGTTGTCTTGATTACAGGTGGAGACAGCGGTATAGGGAGAGCTGTGTCACTAGCTTTTGCAAAAGAAGGAGCAGATATTGCCATTGTATATTTTAATGAACATAGGGATGCAAGAGAAACAAAAGAACTGGTAGAAAATGAAGGTAGTAAGTGCATTTTAATTCCTGGGGATTTGAGAGAAGAATCTTTTTGCAAACAAATAGTTGAAGATACTGTTTCTGCTTTTGGATGCTTAGATGTACTAATTAATAATGCAGGGGTACAATTTCCACAGAGTAGACTGGAAGATATTAGTACGGAGCAGTTGGAGGATACTTTCCGTACTAATATATTTCCATTATTTCATGTTACTAAGGCAGCTCTACCTCATCTTAAAAAGGGAAGTGTAATTATAAACACAGCTTCCATTACTGCCTATGCAGGCAGTAAACTCCTTATTGATTACTCATCAACTAAAGGTGCCATTGTAAGTTTTACCCGCTCATTATCCCTTTCTCTGGTATCAAGAGGCATACGTGTTAATGGTGTAGCTCCAGGGCCTGTTTGGACTCCTCTTCAACCTTCAAGTTATTCAGCAGAATATATTACAACTTTTGGTACGGATACTCCTATGAAGAGAGCAGGACAGCCCGTTGAACTTGCACCAGTATATGTTTATCTGGCATCTGATGATTCCACTTATGTTACGGGACAAATATTTCATGTAAATGGTGGAGGATTTATAGGTTCTTAAATTTCTATGAGAAGTAATTACAAAATATAATATAGCAGGATTTACTGATAAAAATGTATTGATTTCTGGCGAATATTCCATTGAGGAGTTGAAAAAAATGAATGTAACTGAAGCTGTAAATTCCCAAATACCGCTTATTAAAAATGGAAAGCCACTATTGGAGGATAAACAAGTGGCCTGTATCCTCTATATTTATGATTAGTGAGTTATAAACTAAAAAGAGAAGCATTTTTACTTCTCTTTTTGATTCAATTTATGAATTTAAATTATGCTTTACATCCTCCTCTTTGAAGAGCTGTAAGTCCTGTACGTACAATTTCTTTGATCCCATAAGGTTTCATGATTTCAATAAAAGCGGATATTTTATCTTCATCTCCAGTTATTTCAATCATCATACTCTTTTCATCCATATCAACTATATTTCCCCTAAAAGTATTTACAGTCTCCATAATTATCAATTTATTACTTGGCTCTGCAGACACCTTTACCAGTGAAAGTTCCCTATACACTGAAGGATCATCTGTTAAATCTATTATTTTTATAACTTCAATTAACTTATTCAGCTGTTTACTAATCTGTTCCACCTCATAGTCATCCCCAATAGATACAATGGTTATCCTGGATATTTCAGGATCCTCTGTGATTCCTACTGTAAGACTGTGGATATTATATCCCCTTCTACTGAACAGGCCAGCTACTTTACTCAAAACACCTGAATGATTTTCTACTAATATTGATAATATATGCTTTTTTATGGTACTCACCTCTTCCTAAAAAGTTCTTTCATGTGGATCAACAATACACTCTATTAAAAATGCTCTGTCTGAATTTAAAGCTTCCTTAAAAACTTCCTCAAATTCATTATCATTTGCCACTCTTTTTGCTAGTAATCCATAGGCTTCCGATAGTTTAATAAAGTCTGGATTAGTTCTAAAGTTAACCCCAAACTCATCAAGGGATCTATTATTTTGAATTTCTCTAACCATACCAAGTCCTGAATTATTGAAAACCACTATAATTAGATTTACATTTTTTTCAGTAACGGTACCCAGTTCAAATACACTCATCTGGAATCCACCATCACCTGCAAAAGCTATAACTCTCTTATCTGGACAAGCAAGCTTGGCTCCAATAGCTGCTGGAAGGGAATATCCCATGGTACCAAGTCCCCCAGATGTCAAAAGCTTTCTATCTCCTGTTATTCTAAAATTACGTGCACACCAGAGTTGATTTTGACCTACATCTGCTGTTAAAATAGCATCTTCTTCTACCATGTCAGATACAACCTTTAAAACATATTTAGGGTTTACCTTATCTGTAGGTTTTCTAACTACCTTTAAGCTTTCTTTCCATTCTTTAATCTCATTCAGCCAATTCTTAGTTTCTATAGGTGATATTTCTTTTGTTAACTCCGCTAAAATATTAGCACAGTCTCCAACTATTGGAATATAAGTATCCAAATTTTTTCCTATTTCTGCAGGGTCAATATCTATATGAATTATATCTGCATTTTTGGCAAAAGTTTTCACGCCAAAGGTAGTTCTATCTGAGGCTCTAGCTCCAATAAGTATTAAAACATCTGAATTTTCAGCGGCCTTATTTGCATAGGCAAAGCCATGAGTCCCTATTAAGCCCACATAATATTCACTATTTTCATTCATGCTCCCTTTTCCCATAAGAGTATGTATAACAGGTATGTGAGATTTTTCCACAAACTCTTTTAGTTCTTTTTCAGCTTTTCCCAGTATAACTCCTCCACCCACACAGATAATTGGCTTTTCACTGGTTTTAAGTCTGTCTAATACTTTATTTATCTGTTTTAAGTGTCCTTTGGTAGTAGGTTTATATCCTCTTATATTAACACTTTCAGGATATTCAAAGTCAATATCTTCTTCCATTATATCCGTAGGTATATCTATAAGTACAGGTCCTTTTCTGCCAGTATTTGCTATATAAAAAGCTTCTTTTATAGTCTTAGGTATGGATTCTGCATCTTTTACAAGAAAATTATATTTTGTAAAAGATTCTGTAGCACCTGTAATATCTACTTCCTGAAACACATCTTTTCCAATTAATACGGACTTAACCTGACCTGTAATGATAACAAGAGGAATAGAATCCATATATGCCGCAGCAATGGCTGTAATAACATTTGTTGCACCAGGGCCTGAGGTAACGACACAGACTCCCACTTCTCCTGTAGCCCTAGCATACCCGCTAGCGCAATGTCCTGCACCCTGTTCCTGTCTTACAAGTACATGTTCAATATCTGATCTCCTAAAAGCTTCATATATAGGAACTACTGTAGCACCAGGATACCCAAATACCATTCTCACATTTTCTTGTTTTAAACATTGGATAACTGCTTCAGCAACTTTCATGGTCATCTCTCCTTGTAAATTTAATTTGATATTTTTAGTAAATTCTATGTAGTGAATATTAATAGCAGATTGTAGTTAATATGCTTTTTAAGTACAAAAAAACAGACCTCTTCATGGGGCGAGAAGTCTGTCCGCGGTACCACCCAAATTTTACTCAATTAAATAACGACACATGCCGGCACGACTTACTAAATTTCAGTCTACAGCTTAAGGGTGAGTTTCAGTATAAAGTATCTATGGCTTTTCACCAATTGCCACTCTCTTTAAAATACTTATAAACCTACTTGCCCCTATCATAGCTTTTATACACCCAATTATAATATTTTTAAACATCAATAATATTGCAGTAAATATTCTTTATTATTAAAACAAACATAAAAAAACAGGCTTCCTTATGAGGCGAGAAGTCTGTTCGCGGTACCACCCAAATTTATTACTTAATTTAATAACGATTCATATCGGCACAGCCTACTACTATTTCAGCCTGCAACTCAAGGGCGAGTTCAACACAACATGCCTATGGGATTTCACCAATTCCCACTCTCTTTAAAACACTCTCTATATCTACTGTTCCCTATCATAGTTTTTACTATTTAAATATGAACTAAGTATAATATAAATCAATTTACATGTCAATAGATTTTTTAAATTTTTATATAATTCTATACATTAAAATATTGTTAAAGAGAAAATAGCAAACTCACTTCATGTGGTATTTAGCCTACATAAAGTGAGTTTCCTTGAAATAGCTGCACAATCAACATCAAGCACTATAATTTAAAATCAAATATATATTGTGAATTGTGAATCGTGAATTGTGAATTAATTCACTATCCCCTTAAAGATGTTTCTCCCATTAAATATTCGTCCACACTTTTTGCTACTTTTCTTCCATCATTTAATGCCCATACTACAAGAGACTGTCCCCGTCTCATATCACCAGCTACAAATATTCCCTCTTTTTCAGTCATATAATTTTCATCAGCTATTACATTTCCCCTGGCATCAAATTTTACTCCAAGTTCTTCCAACAGCCCTTCATGTTGAGGATGAAGGAATCCCATAGCTAAAAGAACCATATCCACTGGCTGTTGAAACTCCGTGCCAGGAACTTCCTCCATTATCATCCTGCCATTGTCATTTTTCCATTGAACCTTTACGCCTTCAAGAGCTTTTAATACTCCCTTTTCCCCTATGAACTTTTTAGTGCTTACACACCACTCTCTAATACATCCTTCTTCGTGAGAAGTTGTTACTTTAAGAGTTTTAGGGAATATTGGCCAAGGCATTTTGTCATCTCTCTCCACTGGAGGTTTTGGCATAACTTCATATTGATAAACAGCTTTGGCCCCTTGTCTTATGGAAGTACCTATACAATCCGATCCTGTATCTCCTCCACCGATAACTACTACTATTTTCCCTTCTGCAGTTACACTTTTCCCCTTAATGGATTTTTTTGACACTCTTTTATTCTGCTGCTTTAAAAAATCCACTGCAAAATATACCCCTTCAAGTTCTCTTCCTTCAATATTAAGATTCCTTGGAATAGTAGAACCTCCTGTTAAAACTACTGCATCAAAATTTTTCAAAAGTTCACAGGTAGAGTAATTTACTCCCACATTGGTATTGGTTTTAAAAACTATTCCCTCTTCTTTCATTATATTTATTCTTCTAGCTACCACATATTTTTCCAGTTTAAAATCAGGAATACCATACCTTAGTAATCCCCCTGGCTCATCCTCTCTTTCAAATACAGTAACACTATGACCTACAGAGTTAAGTTCTGCAGCTGCAGCAAGCCCAGAAGGTCCTGAACCTATTACAGCTATACATTTCCCCGTTCTTACCTTTGGAAGAACAGGTTGTACCCAGCCTTTCTCAAAAGCTTTTTCTATTATATTAAGCTCTATTTCCCTCACTGATATAGGTTCTCTGTTTACTCCAAGAGTACAAGAGCCTTCACAGAGCGCAGGACATATCCTTCCTGTAAATTCTGGAAAAGTATTGGTAAGGGAAAGTCTCTCAAATGCTTTTTTCCATTCACCTTTATATATGAAATCATTCCAATCTGGAATTAAATTTTGAATAGGACACGCCCAATTGCAAAAAGGAGTGCCACAATCCATACATCTTGCTGACTGTAAATTCAATTTATCCTCTGGAAATTTATAATATACTTCCTTATAATCTTTAATTCTTTCTTCTACTGCCCTCTTCTTTGGATTTTCTCTTTCATATTCTTTAAAACCAGTTAATTTTCCCATAATATACCTCCTACATATTAGAAGCAGCAGCTGCTTCTGATTTTTGTTGTTCAAGTATAAGTTTATATGCAGTAGGTATTACTTTCTTAAATTTGGTTTTATAAGTATTCCATTGATTAAGAATTTTTTCAGCCTTTGCACTATCTGTATATTTATAATGTTCCTTCAACAGACTATCTATCATTTCCATATCGTCACTATCTAAATTCTCCTGAATTTCTACCATTTCCATGTTGCATTTATCATTGAAAGAATTATCTTCATCCAGTACATAGGCTATACCGCCACTCATACCAGCTGCAAAATTTCTACCCATTTTACCTATAATAACTACTACTCCTCCAGTCATATATTCACAGCCGTGATCTCCAACACCTTCCACTACTGCCAAGGCCCCACTATTTCTTACAGCAAATCTTTCTCCTACACTTCCATTTAAGAACAGCTTTCCAGATGTAGCTCCATATAGAATAGTATTTCCCGCTATAATATTATTTTCTTCTACAAAAGTTGCTTCTTCTGGAGTTTTAATAATAACTTTACCTCCTGATAGTCCTTTGCCCACATAATCGTTGGCATCACCTTCCAATGTCAAAGTAAGTCCACGTACTCCAAAAGCACCAAAGCTTTGTCCTGCAGAGCCTTTAAAATTTATTGTAATAGTATCTTCAGGTAGTCCAACACTTCCATACTTTTTAGCAATTGTACCACTTAACATTATACCTACTGAACGATTTACATTTTTTATCTCCATGTTAATATCAACTTTAGATTTATCTGCTATTGCTTTCTTTGACATTTCAATAAGTTTATAGTCTAGTGCTTCACTAAGCCCATGATCCTGAGGTATTACACAATAAGATTTAATTCTCTTTGGCATATATGGTTTATACAAAATTGAAGATAAATCCAGTCCCTTGGCTTTCCAATGGTCAATAGCATCCTTTGTTTCTACCATATCTACCCTTCCAACCATTTCATTTACTGTTCTAAAACCAAGTTTAGCCATATATTCTCTTACTTCTTGTGCAATAAAAGTAAGGAAATTTATTATATATTCAGGTTTACCTTTAAAATTCTTTCTAAGTTCCGGATCCTGCGTAGCTATACCCATGTCACAGGTATTTTTATGACATTTTCTAAGCATAGTACATCCCATTACTACAAGAGCTGTAGTTGCAAATCCAAACTCTTCTGCTCCAAGCAGGGCTGCAATAATTACATCTCTTCCGGTCTTTAACTGTCCATCAGTTTGAATCCTCACCCTGCTTCTTAAATCATTTAATAAAAGTACCTGCTGGGTTTCTGATAGCCCAAGTTCCCAAGGTATTCCCGCATGTTTAATAGATGAAATTGGTGATGCCCCTGTGCCACCATCATGTCCACTTATTAATATCAAATCTGCATGAGCCTTTGCCACTCCTGCGGCAATTGTTCCTACCCCTACCTCTGAAACCAATTTAACACTGACACTTGCTTGGGGGTTTACATTTTTCAAATCATATATAAGCTGTGCCAAATCCTCTATGGAATAAATATCATGATGAGGAGGTGGCGAAATAAGATCTATTCCAGGCGTTGAGTGTCTCGTCTTTGCAATATATTTATCTACTTTTCTCCCTGGAAGCTGTCCACCTTCACCTGGTTTTGCCCCTTGAGCCATTTTAATTTGAAGTTCATCTGCATTAACTAAGTATTCAGTAGTTACTCCAAAACGTGCTGAAGCCACTTGTTTTATAGCACTTCTTTTGGAATCACCATTAGGTTCAAGTATATACCTTTCAGGATCTTCTCCACCTTCTCCTGTATTACTTCTTCCCCCTATTCTATTCATAGCTATAGCTATGGTTTCATGAGCTTCCTTACTTATAGACCCAAAAGACATAGCTCCAGTACAAAATCTTTTAAGTATTTCACTTGTTGGTTCAACTTCTTCTATTGGAATTTCTTTTCCTTTTTTAAGTTTAAATAGTCCTCTTATTGTACATAAATGCTCATCTTGATTATTTATTATATCTGCATATTCCTTATAAAGTCCATAGTTATTGGTTCTAGATGCAACTTGAAGCTTATATATGGTATCAGGGTTAAAGAGGTGAAATTCCCCTCCTTTTCTCCATGAATAATTACCCCCTACATCCAGCTGAGAAACAGGTTTTCTTATTTTATTAAATGCATTGTTATGTCTTGTAAGTACTTCCTGAGCTATTACGTCAATGCCAACTCCCCCTATTCTAGAAGGCATTCCTTCAAAATACTTATCTATAAACTCTGAATCCAGTCCTATAGCCTCAAATATCTGTGCCCCATGATAACTTTGGAGAGGAGATATACCCATTTTTGATAAAACTTTAAGTATACCCTTATTTACAGCTTTAATGTAATTTTTCTTTGCCTCCTCCGGTGTAATATCCTTCATATCACCATCTTTTATCATCTGATCTATAGTCTGATATACCAGATAAGGGTTAACTGCTGAAGCACCACAGCCTACAAGTAGTGCAAAATGCATAGTTTCTCTTGCTTCTCCTGTTTCTACTATAATTGAAACCTTTGTACGACTCTTTTCCCTGATAAGGTGATGTTGTACAGCTGACACTGCCAGAAGGCTTGGTATAGCCGCTTCATAGGAATCTACATTCTTATCGCTGAGCACTAGTATATTGTAGCCTTCCTTTATTCTCTTTGACGCCCTCTCACAAATCTTTTTAAGAGCTTCTTTAAATCCCTCTATTCCCATATCATATTTAAAAGTGATAGGTACCGTTGTAGTCTTGAAATTTTTATCTCTTAAACTCTTTATTTTTGATATTTCCTCATCTGTTAGTGTAGGACTGTATATTTCTATAAAAGGATCAATTGAAATTTCAGTATTTAATACATTTGCCTGAGTAGAACCTATATAATTAAAAAGTGACATTACAAGTCTTTCCCTCATAGGGTCTATAGGAGGATTAGTTACCTGGGCAAAAAGTTGTTTAAAATAAGAAAATAATAACTGACTTTTATTTGAAAGCACTGCAAAAGGTGCATCATTTCCCATAGAACCCACTGGCTCTTTACCATCCTTTGACATAGGCTCTATTATTCTCTTTAAATCTTCAATAGTATATCCAAAAGCTTGTTGTTTTTCCTTTAATACATCAGGAGTTATTTCCTCTTTTTCCTTAACAGAACTGAACATGTCAAGGGTAAACCTTAGCTTTTTCAATATTTCCCCATAAGGCTTCATTTTACATATTTTTTCTTTCAATTCCTTATCCTTAATGATTTTTCCCTTTTCAGTGTCTACAACAAACATTTCTCCTGGTTTTAGTTTTCCTTTTTCTGCTATATCACTTTCTTTAAATTCAAGTACTCCAACTTCCGATGCCATTACCACCAGTCCACTTTTTGTCACTATATATCTTGCAGGCCTCAAGCCATTTCTATCTAAGGTAGCACCTACTTGTATACCATCAGAAAAAGAAACCGCAGCAGGTCCGTCCCATGCCTCTATTAATGAACCATGATATTCATAAAAATCCTTTTTGTACTGTTCCATATGATGGTTTCCAAGCCATGCTTCCGGTATAAGCAGCATAAGTGCATGTGAAAGAGACCTTCCATCTTGATATAACAATTCCAGTGCATTATCAAGAGAAGCAGAATCACTACTCTGGGAATCCACTATTGGAAAAAGCTTCTGTATATCCTTCCCAAAAGTATCAGATTTAAGTACACCTTCACGCGCCTTCATCCAGTTCCTATTTCCTCTTATGGTATTTATCTCTCCATTATGGCCAAGATATCTAAAAGGTTGTGCCAAATCCCAGGTAGGGAAAGTATTGGTACTATACCTTTGATGTACCAGTGCAATAGCACTCTTAAAATTTATATCATTTAAATCAATATAAAACCTTTTTATTTGTTCTGCCAGTAATAATCCTTTATAAACTATAGTTCTACTTGAAAGGCTGCATATATAAAAGGATTTTACTGTATCGCCAAGAAGTTTTCCTACTTCATTTTCCACTCTTTTTCTAATTACATATAATTTTCTTTCAAATGCATTTTGATCTTTTAAATTTTTTCCTATAAATATCTGTCTTATAATAGGCTCTGTGCCTTTTGCTGTTTCTCCTATACTCCTATTGTCAGTTGGAACATCTCTCCATCCTAATACCTTTTGTCCTTCCTCTTCTGTCACTCTTTCAAGTATTCCTTCACACTGCAGTCTTAAAGCGGTTTCTTTAGGAAAAAACACCATTCCAACAGCATACTCTCCAGACTTCGGTAATTCCATTCCCAAATTGTCACAGCTTATTCTAAAAAATTCATCTGGAATTTGAACAAGTATGCCTGCCCCATCTCCAGTTTTAGTATCAGAACCTACTGCCCCTCTGTGAGTTAAATTAACTAAAATTTGAATACCTTTTTTTACAATATCATGGGTTTTTTCACCTTTTATACTGGCTATAAAACCCACTCCACAAGAATCCTTCTCATATTCAGGATCATAAAGCCCTTGTTTTGAAGGAAATCCCAAACTATAATTCATATCGTCAGCCCCTATCTAAAAAACTTTTGAATAAAAATGCATTTCTCTAAGCCCCAGAAATGCACCTCAAACCTATTCTTCTTTATTATCAATAAATACAATAATATCTTTAAATTTTAATTACCTCACATTAAAGCTATCATAAATTTATTAATATTTTAATAATGATTTTATCACATTTTTTTATACTATGCAAGTTTTATAAATTATAATTTCACTTTTTTATACAAATTATTTAGTGTCTCAAATCATTTATTTGCACAGAAGTTTTTATTCTTCTACTATTATATATATATTTATGTTATAATAATAAATAGTGGTTAATTTGCCCTCAAAAATAAATATAAAAATTCTAAATGAAAAGTAGTATATTCTTGTTATTTATGCAAAAATCTATAAATTTAAAACTTTAGCTTTAATATATAATCTGTATTGATATACCGCCATTAAAAGGTGGTTTTTTATATATAAATAAAAAGGAGATATGATATGTATAAAAAAAATTATAAAATGAAAAAAACAATATCAATGAAAATGTTCATTGCTGAATTTGGAAAAAACTTTTCAGAACATATGAAAAAAAGGTTGATGGAACTAGATGTAAGATGTGTGTTAACTAGAAAGGAATATGAGAATGTACTTGATTTTAAACACGTTGAACACACTATGTTTGACTGCACCCTAGACTCCACTTCAGAACCTTGTCAAAAAGAATATGCTTATGGTCAGCTTATTGTAGTTGAAGATATATTGTATTTTTCAGAAAAATGCATAGAAAACGATAAGGTTATGCAATCCCCTATTGTAAATGAAATCTATAATTCTTTAGACAGCAAGGATATGATAGTTTTCAATGATACCAACGCAAAAAAAATTGATGACACAAATATTGATTACGTTATTGATACCATGCTCACAGTCTATCCTGAAGTATCTCAGAAATATAAAGACATTATAAAACATATGAGCTTATATGATGACAAATAATAATTTAATAAAAACTGTTGTAAGTTTATTAAGGACTTATTCATATAATATAAATAAAAAATAAGTAATATTGAAGTTTAAAAATGCATTTCAGGAGGTTTATATAAATGAAAACAATATGTGTTTATTCTGGTTCTAATCCCGGTTTACACCCAGAATACCAAAGAAATGCCAGACTCCTTGGCAAAATATTAGTTGAAAATAAAATAGAATTAATATATGGTGGTTCAAGCGCAGGACTTATGGGAGAAATATCAAAAGAAGTTTTAAAAAATAACGGAAAAGTTACAGGGGTTATCCCAAGAGGACTTTTCTCAGGTGAATCAGTTCATAAAAGCTTAACCAGACTTATTGAAGTTAAAGATATGCATGAAAGAAAAAAAGTTATGTCTGATTTATCTGATGGATTTATAGCCCTTCCTGGAGGCCTTGGCACTTATGAAGAGTTATTTGAAGTTCTCAGCTGGGCTCAACTTGGCATTCATAAGAAACCTATCGGATTGTTAAATGTATTAAACTATTTTAACCCTCTTATGACTATGCTTAATACTACCTGTATAGAAGGTTTCATGAACCAATCCAGCTTAAAAATTATTTCAATATCGGACAACCCTCTCTCATTAATAGAAAAAATGAAAAATTATACTCCTCCTATAATGAAAACTAAATGGCGTGAGTTATCTTAAAATTAAATGAATGCAAAAAATTAAGCCTACTTAAATAAAGAGGCTTAATTTTATCCAATTATCATTTTACTTGTCCGTGTTTTTCATAATCAGTTATTTGAAAAATCGAGTTATTTTCATCTAAAAATACCACTATGGGTTTATGAGTTTTAGCCTCTTCTTCATCCATTTGACAATAAGTCATTAAAATAACCTTATCTCC
The DNA here is from genome assembly GCF_001902295.1 of Clostridium kluyveri. NCBI lineage: Bacteria > Bacillati > Bacillota > Clostridia > Eubacteriales > Clostridiaceae > Clostridium > Clostridium kluyveri. The sequence continues at coordinate 2,043,991 of NZ_CP018335.1, forward strand.
TGGCTGTACATATCTTGCAGCAGCTCCATTTAAACAGATTACCTTACTTCCTTTTTCCCCTGCTATAACATAAGTTTCAAGTCTGTTTCCATTATTTATATCCACAACTTGAATCTTTTCATACTCAATTATGTGGGCACTTTCCATAAGCTCTCTATCAATTGTTATACTTCCTACATAATTAAGATTTGCTTCCGTAACAGTAGCTCTATGGATTTTAGACTTCAGCATATTTAACTGCATTGTTTTCCTCCCATAAAATAAAGTGTAGTTCAAACTTGATACTACCCAGCTTATTTTAACATATACAAGGCATATATTCAAAAATATATTTAAAAACAACAAATTTTTTATTAATATCTGATTTTCCTTGTAATTTTTATATATTTTTTAAACAATTTTTTCAATAACATGTTATTCTAGTTATATGATTAAATTTATAGAAGTATATTTATTTAAATTTTATAAAAAATAAATATATAAATTAAAAAATTGAAGTAGGAGAGATACTATATGAAAATCAAAAAAATTTCAACATTAACTATATTCACCCTGATATTATTAATTATTTTAGTAAACTGTAAAGAACATATTGATAAAATATATACACCTTTCAGCTCCACATCTTCAAATTCAAATTCCAGTTATTTAAATAATACCGCCACATCTTCAAATTCAAAAGACATGGCGGAAATGGCCAATATAAATTTGAGTACTGATATATATCAACAATATTACATAAACAGAGTAACCACTTTTATGAATACATATAGCGGGCATGGAAAAATAATATTCTTAGGAGATAGCTTGACAGACATTGCTGAATGGAATGAACTATTGAATAATCCCAATGTATTAAATCGAGGTATAAGTTATGATACAACTTCTGGTGCATTAAATAGAATAAGTGAAATAACAAGATTAAAACCCAGCAAAATTTTTATTATGCTTGGAATAAATGATATAGGCAAAGGGTTAACATCAAGAAATATAATAAGTAACTACTCTAAAATACTGGAAAGCATAAAAGAGAATTCCCCCAACACCACCATATATATTCAGAGCGTATTACCTATAAATAAGGATTTATTTAAAACTACTACAAATAGTAAAGAAATAATAGAGCTAAACAATTCTTTAAAAGAACTTTGCAAAAATTTTGATATTAAATATATAGACTTATACTCTCTTTTTACTTTACCTAATGAAAATAAACTTTACAAGGAATATACAGTAGATGGACTACATATAAACGGAAAAGGATATATAGTATGGAGGGATGCAGTTAAAGATTACTGTAAATAAAACAGTGTAAATAATTTTTCTTAAAGTTAACTTCTATCAGAAAACCATATTTCTATTTCACGTACTGCACTCTCTACACTATCGGAGGAATGAACTGCATTTTCAGATTTTGATAGTGCAAACTTTCCTCTTATAGTCCCTACATCTGCATCTTTGGGATCTGTAGCTCCATTTATCTTTCGAACTACTTCTACTGCATTGTCTGATTCTATAATTAAAGCACAGACTTCACCGCGTGTAATAAAATTAATCAATTCTTCAAAAAAGGGCTTACCTTTATGTTCATTATAATGCTTTTTGGCTATATCTATAGTTGGCTTTACTATCTTTAAAGCAGCTATATGTAAACCTTTTTTTTCATAAACAGATATTATCTCACCCATTAATTTTCTTTCCATGGCATCTGGTTTTATAAGAACCAATGTCCTTTCCATATATATCACTTCCTTCTATTTTTTATCAAGTAATTCTTAGGTTCAGGTGGAGTTTGCTGCAGGAACTGCTTATCTCCATCTGAACCTTAGAAGAACTTATCCAGGCGCGCAGCAGTGCTTATCTCCCACTTTGAAGAAGATGGGAGTATTAGCTAATTCTAGCGTTCGGATAAAATATTCATTAAAATCCATCATATTAAATACTTTATCAATTTATGATAAAGTATTATAAATATAATGGATTCATTTATAAATTTGGATAGTAAAATTAATCAGTTACTATTTATTTTTATTTTGTCTTGATTGTTGATTTAACTTTTTAGTTTCTTCCAAATTATTTACACTATTAGTAAAACCTGTGGAATTACTTTTTTCCCTTGACTGCTGATTTAATTGTCTGGTTTCTTGAATGTTTGAACCATTATTCGCCAAAGAATTCATAGAATTTGATGCATTTGCTTTTTTATTTCTAGATTGTTGATTTAATTGTCTGGCTTCCTGTAAATTCTTATCATTAATATTCATACTTTTATTCTCCTCCCATATTACAAATCTATAGTCTGACACTTTGAAATTACGTTTATATCTTGCCACTATTCTTTTTCATTTATACTGTAATATAATTCACATATTATTTTTTAATACAAGAGAAGAATACATTTAAAATTTAATATATCAATTGTCTAACATCAGCAAATATTCAAAGGCTTCATCTACATAACGATTATATGCATCACTATTATTAAGAACATACACTCCTGATTTCTTAGTATGACTTCCTTCACAATATCTAATTTTATATTTATTTTTATGAACAGATACATTTATACTTTTACCATTATTAGAGCTCAATTCAAATTTTTCTCCAGTAATATCCCATTTTATAACATTGCCATAAACTTTAACAGTATTTTCATTTTCATTAACTTCTACAGTAGAATTTTTTACAGAATACTTGTCTAGTACACCTTTCATATCAGCTGCAAAGTTATTAATTGCACTTAGTGCCTTTTCACTGTCAATTGTTTTACTGCATAATTCATAAATATACTTTTCTTTCCAATCCATCAGCAAACATCCCCCATATTTTTGTTTTAATTAAATTATATAATCTTTTCTTCAATATTGGAATAAAATAATATAATTTATTTTTTTATTTATATTATATGTTTAATATGTACTGACTTAAGATTAAAAAGTAAAACTTTTTTACATAATTACTGTTCTTTATTTGTTTCTCCTATATCTTTGTTTTCATCCTGCTTTTCTACTTCTGTGTCCTTCTCACCTTCTACATCTTCTACCTCATTTACATCTATGACTTCTTGTTCTTTAATGTCCTCCTGTGAATTATCGTCACAATTATATGATTCACCAAAAATTTTTGAAAGTTTTTTATTAATTATACCTATACCTATTAGAATACATACAATTCCTCCATATAGACCAATAAATTGAAATATTCCCGGCAATAATTGAGACGGCACTAATTGCCCAAGTACAACATTTGCAGAATATCCTTGAGCCACATATTGATTTACAGTTTTTCTAAATAATATAATATCATTTACTAATAATGCTATTCCAACTAGCAGCGTCACCAAAGCAGCAATATAAAAAGCAGTCCAGCTGGAAAACTTACTTGATTTTTTAGATACTCTCTTACTTTCAAATTTCATAATAATTTTTCTCCATTTCCGCCAAAAAGGCTTTTATAATAATTTTATAATAATGAATATTATTACATACTACTAAATAGTTATTACACCTATGTGTCAATATTGTTAACAATTTATAACCAGTAACACAATCACATCAATAACTCTTAGTATTATATATTATATCACATAATCCATAAATTATATGAGTTTCCTATGAGAGGAATTTTTAACACCACCCTATCCTCAACTATCCTTTTAATATCTGCCATCAAAGAGCATATTCTTTTTTATCTAAACTTGTAATAATTAAAACCATTAATACACAAAATAACACTAATATATAATATATCTGAAAAATTAATAAATTTTGCATATAATTCTTTAAAAACTATCTTTTAGATCAAGTGATTTTTAGATTTAAATTTATTGACACAAGTACAAAAAAGATGTTTAATTATATTACTGACTAGTCAGTAATATAATTAATCCAAAGGGATGAAGATATGCATTTTTGATAAGCGAACTCCATCTGAACCATCCTATTACCTAGAGTTTACAGGAGTGTTGAAATATGATAAAAAACATTATAAAAATATTCAAAAGAGATATGAAAAGCATAATAAAAAATCCAATAGCACTTCTTATTATTACAGGTGTTTGTATCATACCTTCCTTATATGCATGGATTAATATAAAAGCCGTTTGGGACCCTTATGCAGAAGTAAGAACCCGTAATATTCCTGTAGCTATAGTTAATAATGATAATGGTACAAGTTTTAGAGGTGAAAATATAAACGCCGGAAATAATATTGTTAACAATTTAAAAAATAACCATAAAATAGGATGGAAATTTGTCAATTCTAAAAAAGCCAATATAGGCATTTTAAACGGAACTTATTATGCAATGATAGAAATTCCCAAAGATTTTTCTTCCCGCCTTGTAAGTATAACCTCTGATAATCCTAAAAAACCAGAAATTGTTTATAAGGTAAATACAAAGAGCAGTCCTCTTATATCCAAAATAACCAGTTCTGCTAAAGATACCTTATTGGATTCAATAAAATCTAATTTTGTATACTCTGTTAATAAAACCATTTTCTCCTTTTTAAATACTATTGGAGAAGATGCAGATAAAAATAAAGAAGATATTATAAATTTAAAAGATAACATTATAAAATTAAATGACAATATGGATCTTATAACCTATGTTCTTGGAAATATAAAGAACAGTTCAAGTAACTTAACTCCAATACTAAATGAAATAAAAACTACTTTTCCTTTGATGAATTCAGGAATAAACATTTTATCAGAAAACAATGATAACAATAAAGACTTTATAAACTCTCTTCAGCCTTCACTAAATAATACTTTTGATAATATTGCTATAAACCTTGAGAATGCCAAAGGTGATATTTATAGAACTGAAGCTTTAATAGAAAATTTGAATTCTTTAATTACAGAGTCAAATTCTTCAAGTATAAATTCTACTGTAGACAAAATTGGCTATGAAATTGACATATTAATCAATGAGATTGACCCCATTATTGATTTCCTTGAAAAGATCAATGATTTTAAAAGCAATACCAAAATATCGGATCTGTTAAAGTCTTTAAATACTATACAGAAATCCTTAAAAAATGAAAAAAATAATATAAAGAGCCTACAAAATGAACTTACTAATACTAATCAAATTAATGAAGATATACTAAATTCTATGTCACATAACATAACAAATCTAAAAGTCCAACTAATAGATGCTCAAAATGAATATAACAAAAACACAAGAAATGCATTAAATTCAATAGCTAAAGAAATTACTGACTATACAGATAATACTTCTTCAATACTAAAATCTGTTCAGGATTTTAACAAACAGGGCGATAATGCCATGGATACTTTAATTCATGGAAGTGAATTAGTTGCTGCTGAATCTGGCAAATTGAACAGTAGATTACTTCAGTTTAAAGACAATATAAATAAATTAAGCAATGAATTAAAACTGGTTACAAACAACGATATAATACAAATAATTACTATATTGCAGAACAATCCTGAATTAATGGGGGATTTTATATCAAGTCCTTTTAATGTAAAGGAAGAAAATATATATACCGTTTCTAACTTTGGTTCATCCATGGCCCCTATGTATACGGCTCTTGCCATGTGGGTAGGTTCCATTATGCTTGTAACACTATTAAGAGTAGATGTGACCCCCTTTGAGGGAAGTGGTAACCTTACTTTAAAAGAAAAATATTTAGGCAAATTGCTGACTTTTATAGCTTTAGGTGCAATACAAGGTATTATAGTTACACTGGGAGACAAATTTTTATTACAGGTTCAAATGGTAAATGTTTTTCTCATGATAATGGTTGCACTTGTTTCAGCCATTACATTTACAGTAATAGTATATACATTGGTATCTATACTAGGTAACTTCGGAAGAGCTATTTCTATTATTTTTCTCATAATACAGATAGCAGGGAGCGGTGCCACTTATCCTATACAGCTTCAATTATTGATCTTTAGAATACTACAGCCTCTATTTCCATTTACTTATTCTGTTAGTGGTTTTAGAGAGGCTGTTGCAGGTCCCCTTATATCAACTGTAGTTTTAGATTTTGTAGTATTAATTTTAATTTCAATATTTTTTATATTAATTGGCTTATTCCTTAAAGAGCCACTGCATAATAAAATTCATAAATTCCAAGTAAAATTCAAAGATTCAGGTATAGGAGAATAGGTCAGCTTTGGAGGTAGTATATGAAAACCATATTTAAAATTTTAAAAAGAGATTTAATCAATATAATAAAGAATCCCTCAGTATTTATAGTAATTTTAGGATTTTGTGTTTTACCCTCTCTCTATGCATGGATTAATATAAAAGCTTCTTGGAATCCCTATGCTGAAATCAACACCAGAAGACTTCCCATAGCTGTAATTAACAATGACAGCGGAAGTACCTTCAACAATAAAAATATAAACATAGGCAATGAAGTTGTTAAAGAGTTAAAAAAGAATACAACTCTTGACTGGGTATTCATAGATGAATGGCAGGGAAATTACGGATTGAATACGGGTAAATATTATGCATTAATTGAAATACCACAGGATTTTTCCAGTAAAATGCTAACCGTAACAACGCAAAGTCCTGAAAAGCCTAACATTATATATAGATCTAATGAAAAATTAAATGCTGTAGCCACTAAAATTACAGACTCTGCAAAAACCAATTTAATAAACAAAATAAAAAGTAATTTTATAAAAACAGCCAGCCAGGAGGTTTTTAAGGAATTAAACTCCTTAGGAAAAGATTTAGAAACAGATAAGCCCCAAATTATACAACTAAAGGATACTATTCCTGAAACTGTTTCTAGTATAAATGACATAAAAAAATACATATCAGAAATAAATACTAGTTCAGAAGAATTACAAAAATATTTAAACACACAAAAATCTGATTTTCCTAAGTTATTACAGCAAATAAATAGTGTTCAAAATATTTTGGCACAAAGCAAATTATTGGTTCTGTCTACCAAACAAACCTTAAATTCAACACAAAACAATTTAAACAATGATATAAATGAAATTCAATCTTTAAATAATCAGATACAGGATCTTTTAACAAATTTAAATAACATAAACAAAATAAATATTGGTTCGGATTTAAATATTACCGTAATAAACCAATTAATTAATCTGGATAACTCCCTCATTAAAAAAATTAACAACACCCTTGACATTCTGGATTTCATTAATGATTTTCTTCCGAATAAAGGTGCAAGTGAACTTATAGATTCACTTAATATACTAAAAAATTCAGTACAAACTGAAAAAACATATTTAAATAGATTAAAATCTTTAATTAACAGTAATTCCTCTGAAGATAACATTACCTCAGTTATAAATGAACTATCTAATTTAAGCAACCAAATATCTATGAATGTTGTCTCTGTATCCAACGCTTTTTATCTGGACACTTATCAGTCAATAGACATTGCCACAGACAACTTAACAAATAGTTTAAATAATATAGATTTTATACTGGAATCCACAAAAGTTCTTGTTCCACAACTAAATACTTTGGCCAATTCTGAAATATTAAGCAGTAAAGCTTCAGTTAGCCAGACTGATAACTTAAATAAGAAATTAGAAGATATTCAAAGTAAACTAAATGAATTAAGCTCTAAGATGGAAAATTTAAATGAAGAAAATTTAAATGAAATAATAGATTTTATGGAGAAAAACCCGGATGAACTTTCAAATTTACTCTCATCTCCCATAAATATAAAAAATGTTGAGGTTTATAATTCAGGACTATTTGGATATGCAGTAACTCCTTTTTATACCACACTGGCAATATGGGTAGGGGTACTACTATTGTCTTCTATATTATCTTTTCACTGCAAGGATTTTGACGATAACAAAAAACTGACAGTAACACATAAATATTTTGGAAAATTAGTCCTGTTTTTAATATTATCTTTCATACAAACTATTATTACTATACTAGGGGATGTTTATCTGATAAAAGTTTACCCTCAGAGTATGGGTCTTATGATATTGATATCATTGGCCTGCAGCATCACATTTACTATTATAATATATACACTGGCATCCATATTGGGAAATATAGGGAAAGCTATTGCGGTAATAATTATGGTTTTTCAAATTGCAGGGGCCGGAGGAATTTATCCTATAGAAACTCTTCCAAAAATATTTAGTACACTTGCACCTTTTTGGCCTTTCACTTATGCCATAAGAGGATTCAGGGAAGCCATTGGTGGCCCTCTATGGAAAGATGTATATAAAGATCTTATAGCAATGGCTGGTTTTTCCTGTGTATTTTTACTTTTATCCCTTTTAAAACGACCTTTGCATAATTTGATAGAAATTTCAGAGCACAAATTTAGAGAATCAGGTCTTTAAATGAAGTACTTTTCATTCGAAATAAGTTATTGACAAAAATAAACTTTTAGTATAGAATGTAATGTAAAATCAAATTAAATCTTATCAAGAGTGGTGGAGGGACTGGCCCTATGAAACCCGACAACCAACATTTCATTAAAATGTAAAAATGTATGGTGTCAATTCCAGCAGATTATTTCTGAGAGATAAGGAAAATAGTTTTAAATTAGTTTATTATAAAAGTTATTTTTCTTACAGAAAAATAACTTTTATTTATTTTAACTCCAAAATCGAAATTTGAATAATAAAATTTTTATTTGATTGCCACTAAAACTATTATAATTTAAGGAGGGATTTTATGCCAATAAATATACCTAATAATCTTCCAGCTTCTAAAGTATTAAAGGCTGAAAATATATTTGTTATGAATGAAAATCATGCAGTAAGACAAGATATAAGACCACTTAATATAATTATATTAAATTTAATGCCCCTTAAAACCGTTACTGAAATACAACTTTTAAGATTGCTAAGTAATTCACCTATACAAGTTGATATATCTTTAATGTATTTAAAATCTCATAATTCAAAAAATACTCCTGCGGAATACTTAATTAAATATTATGAAACCTTTGAAGAAATAAAAGACAAAAAATTCGATGGTATGATAATAACTGGTGCACCTGTAGAAAAATTCGAATTTGAAGATGTTGATTATTGGAAAGAATTAACTGAAATTATGGATTGGAGCACCCGAAATGTTTATTCCACTATGTATATATGCTGGGCCTCTCAGGCAGGACTTTACCATCACTTTAAAGTTCCAAAATATGCTCTGGAACAAAAAATATCCGGTATTTTCTCTCATACTTTAAACAAGGCCAATATTAAACTTTTTAGAGGTTTTGATGATGTATTTCATGCACCACATTCCAGGTATACCTTTGTAAAAAGAAATGATATTGAAAGAGTTCCTGAACTAAAAATAATTTCTGAATCCAAAGAAGCTGGTGTCTATATAGTAGCTACAAAAGGTGGTCGTCAGATCTTTATTGCTGGACATCCTGAATATGATACTTTAACATTAAAATCAGAATATGAAAGAGATATAGCACTAAATTTACCTATAGATGTACCCAAAAATTATTTTCCAGATGATAATCCAGATAAAATGCCTTTATCAAATTGGAAAAGCCATTCTAATCTGCTATTTTTAAACTGGCTTAATTATTATGTATATCAGGAAACACCTTATGATTTAAATAAACTCTAATAATATCTCATTATAATAAATAGGAGCAAGATTTATATAAAAATTAAATCTGCTCCTATTTATTATAATTATTATTTACCAATTACTATAATCCGCATTTTTTTAATGCCTGTTTTAAATCTGCTATAATGTCACTGGCACTTTCCAGTCCTATGCTAAATCTAATATATCCTTCTCTAAACTGCTCTGGATAAAAATTAATTCTCTCATCACTTGGTCCGGTATAGACAATCAAACTTTCGTCATGCCCTAATGAAACAGCCTGGGTAATCAATTCCAGTGAATTAATAAATTTATTGTGGGTATCTACATCTGCTTTAAGTGCAAAAGCAATTATTCCAGAATACATATTCATCTGTTTCTTGGCAATATCATGCTGTGGATGGCTTTCCAGTCCTGGGTATGCTGCAAACTTTACAACCGGATTGGACTCCAGAAATTCGGCAACCTCCAGTGCAGTATCACTATGCTGTTTCATACGCAGAGGTAGAGTTACAACTCCACGCATAATTAGCCATGCATTAAAAGGACTTATTGTCCCTCCAAGATTAACCATGGCCTCACGTTTTATCTTATCTATAAGTTCTTTTTTCCCGATTACTGCCCCTCCCATGGCATCTCCATGTCCATTTATATATTTTGTCAAACTATGTATGACAAGATCAGCTCCAAGCTGTAGAGGTCTTTGTAGAAATGGAGATGCAAAAGTGCTGTCAACACTCAATAGTGCTCCAATGGATTTTGCAATTTTAGATATTTCTTCAATATCACTTATTTTAGTAGTAGGATTTCCTGGAGTCTCAATATGAATCAGTTTTGTATTTGGCCTTATTGCTTTTTTTATCTTTTCCAAATTAGAAGTATCCACAAGACTTGTTTCTATGCCATATTTATCTGGAAGATATTCATTTAGCAATCTATATACTGCTATATATGAAACATTTGAACAAATCACATGAGATTCTTTATTTAAAAAAGAAAAAAACACTCCAGCCAGTGCAGATACACCGCTTGCAAGCACTACACAGTCCTCTCCCCCTTCAAGGGAAGCTAACTTTTCCTGAAGATAAACTTGATTGGCGGAAGTGTTTCTTGTATATAGTAATTGATCTGCATCACTCCAATTTATAGAAGATGCATCTTCAGGCAGTCTATAGCAATTTGCCATAGTTATAGGACGTCTTATAGCTCCTGTTTCCTTGTCAATTCCATTCCCTACATGAATACATTTTGTTATAAAATCAATATTGTTCTTATCAATCATTTTATACTTTTCCCTCCAATATTTTATGGATGCATAATGCTGCCCGGTATCCTCAGCATTATGCAATACTAATAATTATTCCTTTAAGGTACCAATGAATTAAAAACTACTTACTAATTGTTGGTAATTCTTCTTATAAATATTTTTTATTTCATCAACTTTGTCAAATCTTTCCCAAGGAGCATCTATATCAGTTCTCCCAAAATGTCCATATGCAGCAGTATTTTTATATATAGGTCTCCTTAAATCAAGTTCTTTTATAATAGCAGCTGGTCTCAAATCGAACACTTCATTTATAATTTCCACTATTTGATCATCACTTATCACTTTACCTGTACCAAAAGTATCTACACTTACAGATACAGGTGAAGCAACACCTATGGCATAAGCTATTTCTATTTCAATTTTATCTGCTATACCTGCTGCCACTAAATTTTTTGCCACCCATCTTGCGGCGTATGCTCCTGACCTATCTACCTTTGTGGGATCCTTTCCTGAAAATGCTCCACCACCATGTCTGCCATATCCTCCATAACTATCAACTATTATTTTTCTCCCTGTAAGTCCGGAATCTGCTTCCGGTCCCCCTTTTACAAATCGTCCCGTAGGATTAATCAAATATTTTGTATGGGAATCTAAAAGCCCACTTGGTATTGCTGCTTTTATAACTTTATCTATTATATCTTTTTCAATTTCATCATGATTTACATTATCTTCATGCTGGGAAGATACAAGTACAGTATCTATTCTAACAGGTTTTCCTTTTTCGTACTCTACTGTAACCTGGGTCTTCCCATCAGGTCCTAAATAGGGAATTATATTGCTTTTTCTCACCTCTGAAAGCTTTTTTGCAAGCTTATGAGCTAATACTATAGGAAGAGGTAAATATTCAGGAGTTTCATTAGTTGCAAATCCAAACACTATTCCCTGATCTCCCGCTCCAATTGCCTCAATATTATCTTTTTCACCATTTCTAGATTCCAGAGAATCATTTACTCCAAGTGCAATATCCAAAGACTGTTCATCTATAGATGTTATTATGGCACAACTAGCTGCATCAAATCCAAATTTTGAATTACTATATCCAATATCACTTATGGTTTTTCTCACTATCTTAGGTATGTCTATATAGGCTTTAGTTGATATCTCCCCCACTAAAATTACAATTCCAGTATTAACAACTGTTTCGCAAGCAACTCTGCCATTCTCATCTTTCTCAATAATGGCATCTAATATGGCATCTGATATTTGATCGCAAATTTTATCTGGATGTCCCTCTGTAACGGATTCTGATGTAAATAATCTACTCATTTTTATTACCTCCAATTCATTACTCAATATAAAATAGCGAGTCAATTCTATATATTTTTCATTATCTTATGGGGTTTTTAGGCTTACCGTTAAAATAAAAAACTTCCTTGAAGAAACTTCAGGAAGTTTATATCCTAATCGTCTCTTATCTATCAGGCTTCTCATATTAATACCTGCTGGAATTAGCACCATGAAATACAAATCTTCTGGTTGCCGGACATCATAGGGCCAGTCCCTCCGTCTCTCTTGATAAGAAATCTATATTTAATTAACTCATTTTTGATTTAAATACACTATAAGGCTTTTGAAATATTTTGTCAATATATAAATTGAAATATATTTAATTTTTTTATAGATTAAAAATAATATATTAGCTATATTCAAGATATCTATTAAACTCCCAATCTGTTACAGATTGTTCGTAAAGATTTATTTCATTTCTTCCAATTGCTAAAAACAATTTTATAAATTCTTCATTAAAATACTTTTTAGCTATTTTGCTCTTCTCAAGTTTATCTAAAGCTTGTTCTAAATTTTTAGGTAACAATTTTTCAGTAGTTAAATATGCATCAGTAGAGGTACTTTCACATAAATTAAGTTCATTTTCTAATCCATACAATCCCCCTGCAAGACTAGCTGCAATTGCTAAATATGGATTTGCATCTGAAGAGCCTATTCTCTGCTCCAATCTACTACCTTTCCCATTGCTAAGAAGCGAGCGTACAGCTACCGTCCTATTGTCATACCCCCAAGATTCACTAACAGGCGCAAATGAATATTTATTGAATCTTTTATATGAATTAATAGAAGGAGATGTAAATGCCATGAATTCACTGGTAGTGTTGGTTAAGCCTGCAAGATATCGATTTGCAATTTTTTTGTCATGTTGAAATATATTCTTATTTAATTCTAAATTCCATAGACTCTGATGAACATGGAATCCACTTCCAGACTCTTGAGTCCAAGGTTTTGCCATAAACGTTGCATAAAGATCATACTTTCTTGCTGCTTCCTTAACTATGCTTTTTAGCAGTACAGTTTTATCCGCAGCATCTAAAGCATCACCATATTCAGTTATTATCTCAACTTGTGCAGGTCCATATTCCATATGGGTAGCTTCAAGCTCTATACCAATGTCATTTAAATTATTACGTATTTCTCCAAGGATATATTCTAATTCTAATCCCTTACTTAAGGAATAGGTATGAATTCCTTGATGCAGTTTCTGCCTCTCATTATCAAGTAGATAAAACTCCAATTCTACCCCTACTAGAGGCCTATATTTAAGCTGTTCATACCTAATAACAAGTTTTTTAAGTATCTCTCTAGGTGCATATTTAAAAATTTCACCATTTTCCTCATAAATTTCGCCAAATACAAAAGCACTGCCCTTTCTCCATGGTATCTCTCTAAATGTTGATAGTATAGGTTTCACTATTACATCTGGACATCCTGTATTAAAATCCGTAATTTCCACTCCCTCAAAAAGATTACCTTGTATATCCCAACCCAAAGAAGCTCTACATACTCCAAAACCACTTTTATAATTTTTTAAAAAACTTTTAGCAGGAATCATCTTTGCTCCCAATATTCCAAGAGTATCAGCATGCACAACTTCTATGGTATGTATGCCTTTTTCTTTAATTATTTTCTCCAATTCATCTATCAAATCTATCTATCCTCTCATTCAATAATATTTTTTATAAACAGGAAATGATGGCTTTTTATACCATGAACACTGAAAAATATATTATATTGCACTTTTCTTTCTATCGATTTTAAATTGTTCATTAATATCTTTTACGTTAACTTCAATATCAGAAACTAAATTAGGATTTTTAGCCTTACATATAAAAAACCAGATGGCACCCGCAGCTAACCATGCTAAAAACATAAATGGAAAAATATTATATGGATACACCGGAAGTGGATATATACTTCCTACAATAGGAATTAAAAGTATAATAAAAGTTACTATAGAAACTATTATATGTTTAGGCTTCAGTTCTTTTTCCTTGTACAAATATACTGGTGAAGCTATTGTAACAAGTGCATAGTTAAAAAGAAAACCGAAAGTAGCAATTGTTCCCAACCAACCATAAATATCAAATATACCATTATGAAGACATATTAGAATTATAGGGATTACTGTAGCAATTAGTGAAATTAATGCAATTGATATATGAGGTGTTTTATTATTCTTGTGGACATTGCTCATGGAAGAATTTACTATACCGTGCCTGCCTATGGAAAATAGCACCCTAGCACCTGCATTGGCACAAGCTAGGAAGCTAGCCCAAAAGCTGAACAAAGTACCTAAAGAAATGATTACTCCAAAGAAACCAACAGAATTTAAATTTGCTAGAGTGGTAAGAGGTGCTTGCGCTTCATTTAATTTAATTTTACTTCCAATATACCCAAGGACTTCTATATATGCAAATATAATAAATAAAATTCCTACTATAGCCGAACTAACTAATACTGCCTTTGGAATGGTGTATAATGGTCTTTTTGCTTCTTCCCCAAGAGAGGATGCACTTTCAAATCCAACATAACTAAAAAATGCAATTACAAGCCCTATTCTAATGCTCGAAGGTGAAACATCCTTAAGGGTTAATTGTGCCAAATCTATTTTGAAGCCATTATGAACTACTACAATGATACCTAAAATAGATATGGATATTATTGAAACAGCCTCTAATATGAGGGTAAGTTTAGCTGATAGTTTTATATCTTTATATGCCACATACCATGCAGTGGCTGCACCAACTATACCTAATGCAACAAGTGGAATATTAATTCCCAGATACTGAAGCAGTACATTTGCAAAATTTATAAAACCACTTAAAACTGCACTTGTAGTAAGCCCATATGCCAGCAGAAGTGCCCATCCTGATATAAATCCCACTGTAGGTCCAAGTCCGCTGACAATATACATGTATAAAGATCCTGAGGATGCAGATCTTGATGTAAACTGATTTAAATTTATTGCTACAAATAATATGGCTATAAGTGCAAAAGCATATGCAAGCCAGGTACCATTACCTGCAGTACCATAAACCAGAGGTATAACAAATGCTAAAGAAGCAGTAGGTGCAATGCTTCCAACAGATTGTGCCAATATCTCAATAAAAGATAAATATTCTGATTTTAAACCCACTTTATTTTCTTCAAAATTATTTTTTTTAATATTACTCATAAAAATCCTCCTGGCGCTAATTTAAATTAATTTTAATATTTTTACATACAATTTATCATACAAAAGAGAGTGAGTAATTGCTCTCTTTTGTCATAAACTTTTTAAGGCACATTTTAATGATTCAACTGTCAAATTTAATTTATCTTCATTTGATAAAATCGTATTCTTAGAACAAAAAAATGCATTCATTCTCTTACTATGGTATTCTGAGACTAAGGAATATGCAAAAAGTGTAATATAATTATCAATTAAATAAGCTGCTACTTCATCTTTTATATTTTTATCTATATCTCCATGCTTTTTACTCTCTTTAACCATTTTAATAGTATAAATACTAGTGGCCTTTCTTAATTTTTCTGATGACTTAGTTGCAAATCTTTTCATTGAACTAGAACCCAAATCACAATAAATAGAAATATAATCAGGATAATCTTCAATTAATTGTTCAATTCCCTTTAATAAATTATAGATATAATCATATAAAAACTTTGATTTTTCTACATTTGCTCTATAAACTTTCTCCTCTAATATATTTGTAATATAATCTAAAACTGAAAAAAACAATGAGTCTTTATTCTTGAAATATTTATAAAGTGCTCCATTTGAAATGCCTGCCTCTTTGCATATATTATTTATAGTTGCATGATGATACCCCTCTTCTGCAAATACACTGGCAGCTGCATTTAAAATATATGTCTGTTTTTCTCTAGATAATTGTTTAAAAGTTTTTAAAATATTTTTCCCTCCTTTTTCATCTTTTTTATTTAAAAAACCATTTTAGAGAATTGTCCATTAATTTTTTAAATAAACCATATGTACTTGAAAATGCCTTTGTTTGTTCAATTATGTTTACCTTTCTTAACCTATATTCTTCTCCAAAACAATCTTTATCGTTAAAAGTTTCAAGTAATACTTTGATATTTTTCAGCGTATATTCAGGATGAAATTGAAAACCAATAGTTGGAAACTTATTGCTAACAAAAATCTGATTTTTTGCTGTCTCTGTAAAGGCTAAGGAACTACAATTTTCAGGAAGATCATAGTGATCTGAATGGCACATAAAAGATATAAAATTTTGTCCAAGATCTTTCAATAAAATATGTTCTTCTGCCTCAGCTCTAAGCTGTACTCTAAACCATCCTATTTCTTCCTTATGGGCTTTGTACACCATTTCTCCCAAAGCTTCCGCAATAATCTGACTTCCAAGACAAAATCCTATCACTGCTTTATTGTTATTTAATGCCCACTTAATATATTCAATTTCTTTATAAAGCCATGGATCCTGTTCTTTATCCCATAGATGCTGTATTCCACCATGAAGTACTATTAAATCGAAGTCTTTAATTTCAGAAAATCTAGTGTGTTCATCTATAACTATTTTCTTAGTTTCATAATTTAAATTATCTTTTAACCAATAATCTAAATTTGTGAGCTTAGGATAGTCATTATCATGTATAAATTCAGCTATTCTCATAAGCTTCTCCTAATCTTTTAAGTTATTATTTTACTTTTTAAGATAAATTTTAAATCCTTTAGTGTAATCAAGTTATTCAGAGGTCCAGGTGGAGTTTGCTTCAGATAATTGCTTATCTCTATCTGAACCCTATTAACAGTATTCTTAGTGTCTTTAGCACTTAGAATACTGTTATCCTTTTAGGGAAAGAACTTATCCAGGCGCATTATCCTTGTTTATCTCCCTCTTTAAAGAAGATGGAAGTATTAGCTAATTGCTGCGTTCAGATAAATTAAAAAGACCAAAATTACATTCTATAACTTTAGAACATAATTTTGGCCTCTAGTTTACTAGTGAACCTTAATAAATTATAATATTTATTTTACTATTAAAATTTACTTTATTGGAAATTAAACTTTTTATATATAGTATTATAATAAAATATATTTGTCAATACAAAATTTAAATATATTTTATTATGGATAATATATTTCGAATATTTCGATACATGAATATTTTACCAAAAATATTCATAGAAATTAAATTTTATAAATTAATTATAACTTGTAAATAAAATATAAAATTCTATATATATTTTTTTCAAAATATTCATATTAAATTGACATATGAAAATATTTTATTATTTTTATGAAATTTGCTACAAATATATACAATACACGCATTTTATTTATATACAAATAAAGCCTGAATATGATACCAAACCATACCCTTGCCTATGTTTTAGCTCACCATTTACTACTACTTAATCGTGAATACTCCTACTTGAATTTCACACTTTGATTATATTACAAAAACCTTACAATAAGGCTAATTCTACAAAAAGACTTTTTCATTGAGGTATTATTAAAAATATTACCTGTGATATACATTAAAGGAAAAGATTTATTAATTTTTATTCATATATATAGATGTATATAAAAAATATTACTTTATCACCATAATATTCTGATAATTTTTAAAAATGTTTGTAATTCATTCATAAAATAGAATTAATTTATTCATATTTATTATTTATACTCTAAGATAAGTTTTTAATAAATATGTAAAAACTTAATATGAAATTTAATATAATTTCATAAAAATTTTAGGGGGTTTACTTTATGAATAAAAAAATCAAATTGTTAATTGCGTCATTAATTATTGCATCAGGCATACCAACTGTTATTCCTACTATGGCAAAAGCAGCATCAAACACTTGCAGTAGTCCAGTAGTTCAGCAGGTTTCATTGAAATATGATTTAAATAACTATTCCCAGCTTAAGAATTGTCTAAAAAACTACACAGTTGTTACTTCAAAAAATGCTTGTAAAAATAATAATTCTACTACTAAGCCAACAACAAACAACAATGGAACCAGTACTACTAAACCAACAGAAAATACCGGAAACACCGGTAATACAGGAAATACTGGACAAACTTCCACTACCACTAAGCCGACAGAAAATAGTGGACAAACTTCTACCATAAGTGCAGAAGCAAATGAAGTAATTAGATTAGTTAATGTAGAAAGAAGTAAAAATGGACTATCTCCGCTTAAGGCAAATGCTGAATTATCCAAAGTAGCCACAGCAAAAGCTCAAGATATGATTGACAATAGTTATTTCAGTCACACTTCTCCTACATATGGCTCACCTTTTGATATGATGAAGAAATTTGGTATAAGCTATACAGCAGCAGGAGAAAATATTGCTTACGGACAAAAAGATGCAGCAGAAGTAATGAATTCCTGGATGAATTCTTCAGGTCATAGAGCAAACATATTAAATTCTAATTTCACAGAAATTGGAGTTGGAGTTGCTAAAGATAAAAATGGAACTCCATATTGGGTTCAGATGTTCATAAATCCCGGAAAATAATTCCAACAACAAAGCCCAAATTATTTTTTAATATATATCACGTAAGATCGCTAAATCACAATTTAGCGATCTTATTGTAATTTATAATAATTTTGTCTATAGCTTATCAACAATTACTGAAATATTAATCTGAATTTTTCCAAAAACGTATATTTAAAAGCTGTCATCATTTAAATATACGTTTTATGACGACAGCTAGTAAATTCAAAACTAAATATCAAGATTAAAATATGCTTTGTATTGCTTCTTCCTGCTCCTGAGTGATAGTACCATCAGATACCAGATTGTCTAAAATAGAATCTATCCTGCTATTTCCTTGCTTTTCCCTTTGACCAAAAATACTTTCAAAAGCAGATTTTATAGCATCCTCCTGATCCTGACTAATAGTATTATCAGATACTAAATTATCTAAAACAGATGTTAACGCATTATTCCCTTTTTCTTGTGATTCACTTTCCGTACGAGCATTTTCAAATGCAGATTGTATAGCATTTTCTTGCTCTTGAGTAATGATTCCACTAGATACTAGACTATCTAATGGATTTATATTATTATTTTCTTCTGATTTACCTGACTTAAAAGCAGATTTAAAACTTTCTTGTATTGCAGTTTTTTGTTCTTGTGTAATAGTTCCTTCAGATACCAGGTCATCCAAAACAGAATCCACTCCATCATCTTTTCTTCCCTGTATGTGACTTTGAGCAAAAACACTTTCAAAGGCAGATTTTATGGCATCTTCCTGAGCCTGAGTAATAGTACCATCAGATACCAGGCTATCTAAGGTTGAAGTTAAACCATTATCACTTTTTTGCTGTGTTTCATTTTCTGAAAAAGCACTTTCAAGAGCTGATTGTACAGCGTTTTCTTGTTCTTGGGTAATAGTGCCGTTAGATACAAGAGTATCCAATGGATTTACATTATTGTTTTCTTTTGTTTCATCTGGTTTAAAATTACTTTCTATTGCAGTTTTTTGTTCTTGTGTAATAATTCCACTAGATACCAGATTGTCTAATGGGTTAGACACTTTATTATATGTTCCTGAATTTGTTTGGTTTGATTTAAAAGCAGCATTAAAAGCATTTTGTATAATAGTTTCTTGATCCTCAGTAATAGTCCCATTAGATACTAAATTGTCTAGAGAATTAATTATGTTTGATGTGCCCCCAGCAAAAATAGAACTTCGGTATGCTTGTCCTATACTTCCAATAGAACTTTCCGTTTTATTTTCGTCCTCATTTGTAGAAGTTTCAACTTGTGAACTTAAAATTTTTTGAATACTTTGATTATACCAGTTGATTGTGTTTTGATCATTACTTATAGTATTCATGAATATCACCCCTTCAATTTTAAAAATAGCACCAGTGCTTATCACCTTATGTATCTAATTTTGATCACACCCATGCCTATTATAAAATATTTACTGTATAACTAAAGTTTATCAACTATTTCTTAAAATTTCCTTAATTTAAAAGAGGTAATCATTATATTCATTAGCCCATAGTTTTTGTGCCTTTTTCCATATTTTCCTCACAAGATTTAATAGGTCTTGTGTCAAAATATTAATTTGCTCTACACAGGCACTTACTTCTTCTGTAGCAGCCGCTTGTGAATGTGTTATATTAGTAATATCTCCTATATTATCGACAACTTTTTCTATAGATAAATTCATATCTTTAAGGCCGCTGCCTATTTTTTCTACAGCGTTTGAACTGCTAACTGATAGCTTACGTATTTCTGAAGCCACTACTTGAAATCCACGTCCTTCGCTGCCGCTTCTTGCAGCTTCAATAGATGCATTTAGTCCTAATAAATTGGTTTCATTTGATAAATTTTTAATAAATTCTATTACTTCTTCTGTTTCCTTTGTACTAGTCTTTATTTCCTGAGCTATTTTCATGGTTTCCTGTTGAAAATTAGCCAATTCCTGAGCTGTAGTAGTTATACTTTCAATGCTCCCCACCATTTCTTTCATGGAATGATAAAAATCTTCTATCTTTTTTGAAAGCTTAATATTCAATTTTTCTTTCACCTTTTCATCTGTAATATTTCTTATAGATCCTGCAACACGCAGAGGAATCCCTTCTTTATTACGAATAGTGCCACCCTCTGCATGAAACCACCTATAGGTTTCATTCTTTAACTTAAGACGATAATCTATACTGTAAGGAGTTTTACTAGAGTAATCGTTTAAATGATCAACAAAAGCCTTTAAAGCCTTATCATGATCATTAGGATGTAATTTATCACTCCAACTGCTTAAAATGTTAGGGAAATCCTGTTCATTTGAATAACCTAGCATATGGCGAAATTCATCTGTCCACGTAAATTTGTTATCAGGATTAACTGGATCTCCGGCTATAACCTCCATATCCCATAGACCAATTTGTGAAGCTTTGTTTACCAATTCAAATCTTGTAAGTATAAATTCATTTTGCTCTTCTTTTAATTTACTATCATGAATATCATATAATAATCCTACAGTATGCACTGGCTCTCCATTACTCCTTCGCATTGTATCTCCAAGAATGCAGAACCAATGATACTCACCACTTTTTAATTTGAGTCTGCATTGTACATTATAAGGAGCTCTGGCGGAATAATCCTTTAGATGAGTAACAAAAGCTTTTAAAGTATTATCATAATCATCAGGATGTAATTTATGGCTCCAACTGCTCAAAATATTTGGGAAATCCTGTTCATTTGAATAACCTAGCATATGGCGAAATTCATCTGTCCATATAATTTTATTATCAGCATTAACCGGATCCTGAGCTATAACCTCCATATCCCATAGACTAGCATTGATTAATTTATTTACTAGTTGAAAACGCTGAACCATATAATCGACTGAACTCTGTTATGAGTCAAGCATACCATTAATATTTTCAATAACTTTTTTTATATCTGATGAGAAATTTCCATAATCGACGCGAACTTTTAAGTTTCCATGCTGTATTTGTTCTAGTATCCTTTCTGTTTCAGACAATAAGTAATTTAATTCATAATTATTACCACCAGCTTTAGATTTAAAAATCATAACATATATCTCCTTAATCATAAAATTATTTTTCAGAATTAGACTCAAGTAATTCAGAGGTTTAGGTGGAATTTGCTATAGACAATTGCTCTTCTCCATCTGGACCTTATTAACAGTATTCTTAGTGTATTTAGTACTTAGAATACGTATCCTTCAGGGGGAAAACCTATCCAGACGCATATCATTGCTTATTTCCTACTTTCAAAAATATAGTATCATTGGCTAATTCCAGCATTCGAATAAAATCCTACTAAAATAATTATACCAAAAAATAAATAAAGCATACCATGGTAATCTAAAATCTGTGTAATATTGTATACACATTTTTGTTTATTTGTCATTTCAATTCCTCATATGTAGTCTAAAATCATAACTGGTCCGAAAGCTGCTGCTGCAAGCCCAAGAGTTTTAATTCCTCATAGGTAATCTAAAATCCGCAAGTTGAAGGATATAAAACACCTGCGATAGCCATGTTTCAATTCCTCATAGGTAATCTAAAATCCATAAGCCTTTTTAATAATATCTACTACACCATTAAAGTTTCAATTCCTCATAGGTAATCTAAAATCATCTTGTTCAGCTTTTTTCTTCGCTTTAATATCTGCGTTTCAATTCCTCATAGGTAATCTAAAATCCTGCATCCCAGTTGCTATTATTTGAGGAAGGTTTGTAGGTTTCAATTCCTCATAGGTAATCTAAAATCATAGAGGTGCAAAACTACAAAGTAGCTTATATGTACTGTTTCAATTCCTCATAGGTAATCTAAAATCAAACAGAAGTTGAGTTTAATGAGAAAAGATATACTGGTTTCAATTCCTCATAGGTAATCTAAAATCCCTTTCCAGTCCAGGGAGCCAATTCATAGGAGTTCCTGGTTTCAATTCCTCATAGGTAATCTAAAATCTTTCTGGTAGAAATGCAAATACAAAGAAAGATGCATAGTTTCAATTCCTCATAGGTAATCTAAAATCGAAGCAGTAAGAATAGCATATTTTGGAGAATATAAATGGTTTCAATTCCTCATAGGTAATCTAAAATCAGAATTTAAGTTCGTTGAAGTGCGAGTACCAGTGCCGAGTTTCAATTCCTCATAGGTAATCTAAAATCTTGGAGATATAGGATACAGTCTATATTTATACGATAGTTTCAATTCCTCATAGGTAATCTAAAATCCCATCCACATATTATTATAACAGGGTTTATGAAAATATCAACATGTTAATGAAGTGTTAATAAGAATCACAAACCCTTATCATTATTCATCTTTTTAATTTATCGAACCCCGTGGTTTTTTACGCTACTAGGGGTCGACGGAAAAATTATTGGTGTTACCTTTATCATCTAATCCAAAAAATCCTTTAAATTTTTTAATTTGATATTATAATCTTTAATCCATGTTTTATAAGCTTGATCTTCCAAAAAATCAACCATTTTAGATATTTCCTGCGTTTCATTGAAATATTCCAAAGCCAGGTAGTACTGTTCCCTGTCATTTTCAAATAAAACTATTGGTGGAAAGTTATTGCCTATAAGAAGATAATTGACCAGCATCCTGCCCGTTCTTCCATTTCCATCAGCAAAAGGATGTATATTTTCAAACCAGCAGTGGAAATATGAAATCACTGTTAAAACGTTATTATCATTTATTTTCACTTCATTAATTTCTTTAAACAAAGAATCTAAGTTTTCTTCTACTTCATCAGGACTTACCCCTACGTCATGTAAGCCAACTATATAATCACCTTTTTTAAATTCTCCTGGACTTTCTCCTTTTAATAACAACTGCTCTGAAAAACAATTTTTCATCAATGCATAATGAATTTTTTTTGCTAAATCAATAGATACCTTTGAATCGTATTTTTTACATAATTTAAAAATATTTTTGCATAACTCCCTGTGATTCTCTATTTCCACAAGTGTTTTCTTATTTCCTTTAAAATCTGCAACTTTTTTCCCTTTAAAGATAGTTTCAACATCTCTCAATCTTGTCTCATTATTTTCTATTTTATTCGAAGAATATGTAAACTTAAGAAAAAATCTATCTAACAATTCTTCACTTATACCTTTTCTCCAAACTTTAATACAATCTTTATAAGACATTAAAATCCTCCTTAAATATATTCTAATCTACTCTTAAAATATAAACCACAAATATTGATACAACATTATTCCAGACTTCTACTTTCTTTTTACTTCAATGCATCCAAACCCTTGAGAATTTTTGGAGCCAATTCCTGCATTGTAGGCTATATCCATAAGTTCCTTTGAACCCTGAATCAAAAATTCTCCATCCCATCCTTTTATAACATACCCCTTATACATTACAATTCTCTGTTTTAACTTTTCCCTATATAAAGGAGTTATTGAAAAACATTTATCTGAAGGTTCTGCCCCATAATAGGCTTTATATTTATGTATCAAATTTCTTCTTATAAGTTCACTGAACTCACTTTCTAAAGGATTATAATAGTAAGTTTTGTTACCTTGATAATTTTGAAATGTACTATAGACAACTATAGGAGATTTTGTATACACTATTTCTTTTTCAGAAAGTTTACTGTAGGCACTTTCAATACCCTCTATACCAACTATATTGTTTCCAAATTTAAAATTATCCTTTGCTATCACATTTAATACAAGATAATTCAAAAATCTGTCTTCAAGGGAGGAAACAGTGAAATTGGCGTTATCAAAAAAACTTATAATTTTCTTATCTCTGTATATTTTAAATTTGCCATATATTTTTGAAAATGTAAAAAGTTTATATCTTCTATTTTCAAATTTAAATCCACAATCATGTATAAATTTTTGATAGTTTTCATTTCCAAGCCAGTTTAATATTACTGCCTGCATTATACTATTATACTGACGTACAAACTTTATAATTTATTATAAAAACTTTATAAATTTATAAAACTTATTTCCTTTTTCAATACACCCCATTTTGCCTAAGCTACTTTGGTTTGATATGATGCTCCAAAGGCTTAAATTCGGTCTCGTCAATACCTACATATTAGTAGTATCTTTCATGTGATTATCCTACTAATTTATAATTTGCTAAATCAATACTTGCATTTTTATCCCTATCAATTACAATCCCACACGCACATTTATAAATTCTATCAGATAGCTTTAAATCTTTTTTGATAGCTCCACAACATGAACATTTTTTGCTTGAAGGATAAAATCTATCAGCTTTTACAAATTCAATACCATTCCATTCACATTTATATTCTAAAGTATTTATAAACTTATTGAATGATTGTTCTTGTATAGCTTTAGATAAATGTTTATTTTTTAATAAACCAGTCACGTTCAAGTCCTCAACAACTACTCTGCTTGGCTTGGTTTTCACTATAGCATTAGTAGTTTGATGAATATGATTTAAACGTATATCGGATATTTTCTTGTGTAGTAACTTAATTTTCTTTTCAAGTTTTATGATGTTATTTGTTTTATTCGGTTTTTCACTTTTTTTGAAGGCTTTTTCAGATTTCAACTTATCATATTTCCTTGAAATTTGCCTTTGAAGTTTTAGTAATCTTTTATTCAATTTCTTAACTTTTTTAGATTTATTAATGTTTTTAAAAGGTTTATCAATATTACTTACAACAGCTAGTTCCTTTATTCCTAGATCCACGCCAATACTCTCACCAGTGAGACAAAGCTTATGGGTATTTTCTACCTCAAAACCTAAGGATAAATACCAGTGGTGTCCATTATGTTTTATTCTTGGATTAGTTACTTTTATTTTATCTTTTTTATAATTTCCTATGGGAAGTCTGCCTTCATCTTTCATCTTAACGAATCCTATTCTTTCCAATTTAATAAATTTATCTTTAACTACAAATTTATTATTTAGATGAAAAAATGAATTTTCACACTTATTTTTCTTTTTAAATTTAGGATAACCATGTTCATCTTCAAAAAACTCCTCAAAAGCATCTCCTAAGTCTTTAAGTGCTTGTTGTGGTATTTCCGAAGACACTTCTCTAATCCAAGGATATTCTTCACTATTTCTAAGCTCGGTAAATATTTTTCTTAATTCTCCTATTGATAAAGATTTCTTATTTTCCTTATAATAGCTATTTAAGTAAGCTAACCCCCAATTGTAAGTAAATCTTGCAACTCCTGCACTTTTCCACATTAATATTTCTTGCTCTTTAGTAGGGTATAATCTAACTTTAATTCCTCTAATCATCTTCAGTAAGTTCCTTAATCATCTTTTTTGTCTTGTTGGCTATCTTACCTTGAAGTCTGCAACTAAATACACTTATTATTTGAACTAAATCTTCTACAACTTCTTCTTCCTCAGTCTTTTCAGTATTATCTATAATTTCAATTTCAACATTTTTATAATCACATATATTCTTTATAAGTTCATAACCAAACCTAACAAGTCTATCTTTATACAATATTACAACTTTACTAACTTGATTTTGAAGAATAAGTTCAATCAATTCATTTAATCCTTTTTTATCATAATTAATACCACTACCAATATCACTTATTATTTTAAATTTATATCCTTTTGAAATTAAATAAATCCTTACATTTTCAATTTGTCTCTCTAATGCTTCTTTTTGTTTACTACTTGAAACTCTACAATATCCAACGACTATCTTATTGTCTTTGTTCACTTCACCATTGAATTCTTTAAGTTGTTTATCCGTATAATATCTATATCCTGTCTTCGGGTCTACATATTCAGGTTTTAACTTGTTGGCATTGTCCCAATTTCTCAATGTTTGTTGTGAACGATTTATTATTTTAGCAAATTGGCCAATTGGGTATTTTTTCATGGTATCCCCTCCTATAGATATCATAGCAAATAAATACCATCAACTCAACATATTTTATAAAGTTATTATAATAAATTATCAAAGTTTATACTTTTACCCACAAACGCTACTCTGTGGATGCTATTTCGCTCACGCTAATAGCCACTTCCTTTCAGAACGTGCAAAGACTATTTCTTCTCCTTCACCATTACGTGTTAAGGGCAGACCTTTTCGAGAATCAACCACTTATTCCCT
Organism: Clostridium kluyveri; assembly: GCF_001902295.1. Taxonomy (NCBI): domain Bacteria; kingdom Bacillati; phylum Bacillota; class Clostridia; order Eubacteriales; family Clostridiaceae; genus Clostridium; species Clostridium kluyveri. The sequence goes on from NZ_CP018335.1 coordinate 2,070,746, forward strand.
ACGGTATCTCTACCTAGTCGTTGAAGGTTCTCCATATCTTTCGACTTAGGAGCTTCCCTGCATGAACAGCCATTGTTTACAGATACTTAGGATTTAACCTTATATCCATCCTTACGTTTTTTCTACTTTCGTCCCTACATATACTGCTTTCGCGCATATTGTGGTGTAAGGCTTTAGGCGTTACCTGCAATTAAATCTGTGTCCTACACTCATTTCTGAATGTACGCAGCTAAAGTTTATAAAAATCTTTGGTCTTTATAGAATTTTATAAACTTTTTGTTACTGTATAGGTAAATTCAAACAATCTTTAAATTTTAAATTTATATTCAGTCTCATACCAATCAGCTCCAATTATTAAATTATATAAAGAGTTCCTGAGAATTTTTTACTACTCCTATTTGTTCTCTTTTTGAGTATTTTGTACTGTTAAACTTATAGATTATAACAGAATCCTCTTTTTTATCCATAATATTCTCTATTTCTATTTTTAATTTTTTAAAATTAGCCATACTGAGTTCCCCCTCAAATACAGAGTTTTGAACCCAAGTTAAATATCTCCTGCATAATTTTAAGGCTTTCCCCACTCTTTTTTCTCCAAAATCGTAAACTAAAATGACAAACATTATTACCACCTCGCTATAAAGCCGACATACTCTTCATCTTGTGTAATATGTTTTTGTATTTTATAAAGCTCCATTCTGATTAATCTCTTATAACTGACTGGTTTATTAAGATTGGGATGCTTTATGGTGGTGTAGAGTTTGCTGTTATACTCTTGTAAAAATTTCTTTTTACCACTTTCAGATAACAATATACCATTAAATTCTTCTTGAAAATCCTTTACTGTAATTATGTTTTTATTTAAAAGTGAAAATATACATCTATCCACCATTATGGGCTTAAATATTTCAGCTATATCTAAATTCAAAGTAAACCTTCTCATATTTGTAGAATGCAGATATCCTATTCTTGGATCTAGATGTGTGTGGTATATTTCTCCCAGCACGGTAGAATACATAACAGAATTTCCAAAACTTATAAGTGCATTTATATTATCCTTAGGAGGTCTTTTGCTTCTTCCTCTAAATTTAAATTCTTCGTTCTTAATTATTTTATTAAAACAAGTATAGTATTTTTCCCTTATGTTTCCTTCTAATGCCATAAGCTGTTCAATACTTTCTGTCCCTTCCATAGTTTTTGACTTATTAAAAATATCTGTTATTTCACTTTCCAGCTCAATTCCCCTGCTTTTATAGTATTTAAGAACTACTATTATATTTTCCACTGCAGTTTGTATAATTTTCCTTGCAATATTTATCCTTTTATCAAAATCTAAATAAAACTCACACTGCTTTAATATGACATATCCTGAATTATAATGTTCCCTTGGATAAAAGCTTCCCATATAATATCCAAAATAATTAAAAAAATGCAGACATATTTCTTTTTGAGATACAAAATCTAAGAATCTTTTATTTAATGTGACTTCTCCAAATATCCATATGGTATCTATTTCTTCTACAGGTATGTGTTTTTTGTTATCTTCACCTTCAAAATATATTGTATTTTCTTTTCTCTTTAATTCTCCGTCATTAAATATGTAAATGTCCTTTTTCATTTTATCCACCTCCAATTTAACTAAGCAAAGCAATATTCTCTATAGGCACAATTTTTACAATAGGGAATCTTTTTTACACCAGGAGGCTTGTCTAAACTACATATATATTCTATGTGAGAGATCATTTCGGCCAATTCTTTACTTGAAGTATCATCTAATATAACTTCTTCTCTTTTTCTCTCTTCAGGATAGAGAAGCTGACCACTGGCATGTATCCCTGCATCTTTTAAGGTCTTTAGATAAAACATCAGCTGCCATTTAGATGCTTCTTTATATTTAGATGATTTTTTGGTTTCCCCTATTACCATGTTATCCTTGGAGCGAAATATTACATCAAATTTTATATTGCCAAAACTTATTTCCTTTTTGTTTCTTTTATAAGTATTTTGGTGTATAAATCTTCCTATATCTACATTTTCATCCTGCTGATCCGGTACAATTTTTCTGGACATAAGCCATAATTCTCTTTTGCAAATATTATAATACCATAAAAACACGCCATTTATATCCAACTGTAATTCTCCCTTCCACAAATTATATTTTTATGAACTAGAATACTTTATTTACATAATTATATCATAATAATCTTTCTCATAATCATCAAAAAATGATAACTATAAAAAACAACCCAGGGGTTGTTTAAACACATTAGTAAAATTATAAAATTTTTATTATTGATTCAAATTCCTCATAGGTAATCTAAAATCCTTTAGAATATTTTCTATGTGTTTTGTTATAGTCTGGTTTCAATTCCTCATAGGTAATCTAAAATCTGAAATTTTAGGTGATGGTGGAGTCCAACAAGTAACTAGTTTCAATTCCTCATAGGTAATCTAAAATCTTAAATGAAACAATAAAAGAGTATAATGAAACAATGTTTCAATTCCTCATAGGTAATCTAAAATCCTGCTCTAAATGCAGTTACGTTAACAACAGATCAAAGTTTCAATTCCTCATAGGTAATCTAAAATCTAACTATTTTCAACCTGTTTGCTCTCAGTAAATTTAGTTTCAATTCCTCATAGGTAATCTAAAATCATGAGAAAAGCTAACATAAAGAGCATAGATTTAACTTAGTTTCAATTCCTCATAGGTAATCTAAAATCAGGCAGTTACTCCTTTGAATTTAAAAACTGAATTAGAGTTTCAATTCCTCATAGGTAATCTAAAATCTACTAGGTTCCCTTTTTCTTTGCCTTGGGATTTATAGTTTCAATTCCTCATAGGTAGTCTAAAATCTGGTAGTTATACAATTCCTTTTTCTTTGGCTAAAGCCCTGTTTCAATTCCTCATAGGTAGTCTAAAATCCAATATTTTTTCAAAACGCTCTTTTTGCTTAATCTGTTTCAATTCATCATAGGTAGTCTAAAATCTTGCTTGCATTTCCTGTATTATCCAAAGTTATAGCTTGTTTCAATTCCTCATAGGTAGTCTAAAATCTGTCACATCCATGATAGCCTGTTGTTCTTGAGGAGGTTTCAATTCCTCATAGGTAGTCTAAAATCCTGTGTAACTGCTATTGCTCCCGCATGATATTTTCGTTTCAATTCCTCATAGGTAGTCTAAAATCTTTCATTGTCATTATTCATTTCCCTCCATTTTCTTTTGTTTCAATTCCTCATAGGTAGTCTAAAATCTTTCAAGATGAAGAATATGATTGGCATATCAAAGATGTGTTTCAATTCCTCATAGGTAGTCTAAAATCTGAAAATGGTAGAAAAAACATTTGAGACTTGTTCTACGTTTCAATTCCTCATAGGTAGTCTAAAATCAGAAAAACTAGGAGCTAATGTCGGAGATACAGTGGAGGGTTTCAATTCCTCATAGGTAGTCTAAAATCGGACAAATTATTGCTATTACTAAGTTACAAGAATGTTAGTTTCAATTCCTCATAGGTAGTCTAAAATCTGAAAAGTGCTGTATTGCAGCAGTATCCTAAGAAAAAGTTTCAATTCCTCATAGGTAGTCTAAAATCTTTTTCTTACTCACATCATTTCCCTCCAATTCTTCTTTGTTTCAATTCCTCATAGGTAGTCTAAAATCCTTAGTGGATTCTAAAGAAGGAAAAACACATTCCCTTTGTTTCAATTCCTCATAGGTAGTCTAAAATCAATCTTTTATTGTATAACTGTCCTTATGTATTATAAGTTTCAATTCCTCATAGGTAGTCTAAAATCTATAAGATAGCATTTCTTGTTTTGCACCATATCTAAGTTTCAATTCCTCATAGGTAGTCTAAAATCCAGGAAAAGGAAAAGAAAGATATATGCTGGTTGATGAGTTTCAATTCCTCATAGGTAGTCTAAAATCTATTAAATCCAGATTGGACTTGCAGAGGTATGCAATAGTTTCAATTCCTCATAGGTAGTCTAAAATCTAGTCAGGAGGAATAAAGTATGATTTTTTTTAAAAGGTTTCAATTCCTCATAGGTAGTCTAAAATCGTATCCGCCTAACACGATTTTTCATTAATCAATGAGAGTTTCAATTCCTCATAGGTAATCTAAAATCAAATACGTTCTTTGATAGAAACGGAGAAGGTGCATCGGTTTCAATTCCTCATAGGTAATCTAAAATCTTAAAACGTGGAAAGGATGTAATATGTAATTTTCCTAGTTTCAATTCCTCATAGGTAATCTAAAATCCCAAGCCTTGAAGACTTAAAACAATCATTTCTTTTTTGTTTCAATTCCTCATAGGTAATCTAAAATCCCATCCACATATTATTATAACAGGGTTTATGAAAATATCAATATGTTAATGAAATGTTAACAAAAGTCATAAACCCTTATTAAATCTTATTTTTTTAATTTGTCGAACCCCCGGTTTTTTTACACTATTGGAGGTGGACGAAAAATCTATTCAGTCCTCTCAGAATCTCTCAAATTAAAATCTATACTATAACTGCACTTTATTTATCCACGAATATTTATTATTAGCCATCGCAACTATATTCATCTTTTTCTTCGCAAATACAGTCACCTATATTGATGCGACAGTTTACATCTTAATTGTATCACCATAAAAGGAAATGAACTGTTAATTTTTTCGTTTTTTGATAATACTGTAAACTGAACTGAACATCCCAAATAAAATACCAGTTATAGGAAATACAATCCAATTAATATACCATTTATCAAAAACAAGCCCACTAACTAAAAAAATACACACCGCCAAAGGCCATATTATAGCAGCAACTGCACCAATAACTTTATTATTTTCTACATTTTCTTTTGAAAAATTATCAATCCTTAAAATAAATGTAAAACTTTCTTTAATACTTCCATAATATATAAATATAAAAACAGCAATTGCTATTATAATAAGTAAGATAATTACTCCATAGATAGATGCAGTATCTCCAAAAACAGATGCTGCAAAAATTGAAACTGGAGATAAGACACAAAGACACACACCTAGTATTAAAGATACCATATAAGTTGATGTAAAATCATTATATCTCTGCTGCAATAGGGATTTTACAGAAAGGGGCACATTAAAACCTTTTTTCAAATATTTATATCTTTCAGACTTCATACCGGAATAAATAAATAGAGCCACTGCAGGTACGATCATAACGAATAATGTAATAAGACCAATCATATATCCTGTATCTTCAGAAAATCCTCTGCCAATAATACCTTCATCTACAAGAGTAGTAATTAATATTAATAAAGCAGTACCTGTAATACACAAAAACACACCTATTCCCACTAATATACCTGTTTGTTTTTTCATAGTCATATAATTCTTTACTTCTTCCTCAGTAATAGTTGGAAAATTCATCTCATCTTCATGAAGATTAACTCCAAGTTCACCGATTAATTCATCAATATTGCCAAACTCTGAAATTACAATACCAATAGCTTCATTTTCTGATTTTTTCTCACTTTTTAACTCATTGTACTTTTCCTCCATATTAATCAATAAATCATTTTTTAGTTTAAATAGTTCATCTGTTTTTGGAAGGGCGGCGAATACATTGTCCAAATAATTTTTTATAGTTTCCATTTTGTTAGCTCTCCTTGATAAATTTATTTATTACTTCTTTTGTCAAATCCCATTCCCGACACTTTTCTTTATAATACACTCGACCAAGAGGAGTAATTCTATAATAAGTACGTCTTTTTCCAAAGGTTTCATCCTTATAAAAAGACTCTATATATTTGTTTTTTTCAAGTCGATTAAATGTTGAATAAAGAGTAGTTTCTTTTATAATATACTTATCCTCAGATAACCTTCTGATATTTTTTGATATTTCATATCCATAAGATTCATCCTCTAAAAGCATAAAAAGAATGATTATATCATTATATCCCCGGATAACATCACTACTTATCAAAGAATTCACCTCATTTTACTTTATCTGTCGTAGTAATTTTATTATAACACAATTACTACGACAGATAAAGTAGTTTTTTAGATTTAAAAAATATTAGCATCTTAAATTCTGTGTGCTATTAATATAGAATGTTATTTATTTGATTTTTTATCTTTAACCACCATTATAACTATAGCGGCACAAATAATTCCTCCTACCAGTAAAAAATCAGAAATCATACACATTCCTTTCTTCAATAATTGATATAATTTATTATATATAATCCTCTTAATTTTTGATATATGGATAAATCAAATGAACCTATTTAAAAAAACAACCTCAAAGGTAGTTCCTTTACCTATTTTACTTTTTACATTAATCATACCCTGATTTCCTTCAATTATGGATTTTGAAAGTGCCAGCCCAATTCCAATAGATTCTTCACTTCTATTTGTTCTTCCCTTATAAAATCTCTCAAATATATGTTTAATTTCTTCCCTGTGTATTCCTTCGCCATTGTCCTTAACTATTATTCTAGAACATACCTGAGATTTCTCCGTAAATACCTGAACTTTCCCACCTGGTTTAGTGTGCTCAATGGCATTCTTAATTATATTTATAATAGCTTCATTTATCCAATTTGGATCATGATTAATCATAATTTCATTCTCTTCAGGATAAAATTCAACTTTAACATTTGCACTTTCTGACTTTATTTTAAGTGATTCTATAGAAGCTGTTACAGTTTTATTTATATCATTACTTTTTATTTCAAATCTTACTGCTCCTACATCAAGTCTTGCAAGTTGAAGCAAACTCTTTACAAGCCACTGAATTCTATTTAGCTGATTCTGGCTAATCCTTAAAAATTCAATTTTCTTTTCTTCATTTATTTTTCTATTTAAAAGTATGTCATTATATATTATCAAAGAAGAAATAGGAGTTTTTATCTGGTGGGATATATCTGACAGGGTATTTATTAGAAAATTTTTTTCTTTCTGAATTTGAATTAAGTTATTTTTTAAAATAGCTCTCATATTGTTAAATGTATGAGCAAGCCTTGCAAATATACCTTCGGTATTTTCATAAATACCTACATCAAAATTGTAATCTATTACATTTTTTGCTGCAAACATAAGACTCTCCAGCTTTCTATACATTTTTACATATTCCATGCTATTTATTAAAAATACAATTATAAAAAAACATGCCATAGAAAAAAGCATAGATTTACTCAAAGTACTATAATCCTCTTTTAATCCAGGTAATAAGTTTATATTTAAATTTTCCTTATAATCATACTTATTCAGTATTTTTATTCCAAACTCAACATCTTTTAAGCTGCTTTCCTTTGTTATTATAGGCACCACTTCATCTTCAAGTTCGGGGTGAATTCTTACTATTTTTCCTATTAAAGCTACATTGTTATTTATATAATCTTTTTTCACCATTTCATAACCCCTATGGAGAATAAAAGAGTTCACTGCTATAAATGCTATTGCCAGAATCAATATAATGCATGAACTCCTCTTAATTTCCGGATTTTCATAGTACAAAATCATATTATTTTACTCCCTTTCAACTTTTATATCCCACTGGTACCCAAAACCTCTTTTAGTCTTTATGTACTCAGGACTTGAAGAATCCTGTTCTATCTTTTCTCTTATCCTTTTTATATACACAGAAAGAGTATTTGTATCAAAGTACTCCCCGCTTCCATCAGTTAAATTATCCAATATCTCTTCCCTACTCATGACCCTCTGGGCATTATTCATAAATAGTAAAAGAAGCTTATATTCCTGTATGGAAAGTGCTAAATCATGTCCTCTTTTATAGGCTTCCAATGTTTCTGTATTCAAAACTATATCTTTGCATCTAAATATTTTAGGCTTATAATTATTGCTTTCTGTTCTCCTCAAAATAGCTTTAACCCTAGATACAAATTCCTTTACCCTAAAGGGTTTTGTTATATAATCGTCTGCTCCTATATCCAGTCCCAAAACTACATTTACTTCTTCATCACAGGCTGTTAGAAATATAATTGGAACCTGACTTTTTTTACGTACATATTTACATACATCATATCCATTTCCATCTGGAAGCATCACGTCTAACACCAAAATATCAAAAACTTCACTATTGAAAGCCTCTACTGCTTCCCGAGCATATGAGCATTTTACAACATCATATCCTTCATCTATAAGTGTAAATTCAATGCCAAGGGCCAGTGCTTTATCATCCTCAAGAAGCAATATTTTATTCAAATTAGCCACCTCCACTAAAAATTATATTTTAAAATATGTGTTGTAATAATCATCTGATAGATTATAACTAATCTTCTTCTCTTATGACATCTATTATATTTTCTTTTTTAATCTTTGATAGAGGTTTAATTACAGATATGAGTCCTATAAATACTGCAGCTATTGCACTAATAAATATCATATTCCATGGGATAGTCCATGTAAAATCCATAATTTTTCTCATAGGAGAAGATAATGCATAAGATAGTAGGCTTCCTACAATTCCTCCATAAAAAGCACCATATAATCCATATAGAACTCCTTCTGTTAAAATCATAAATCTTATATTTTCATAAGTCATGCCAAGCGCATTTAAAGAGGCTATTTCTTTTCTTCTTAAAACCAAGTTTGTAGTTATGGTATTTATTATATTAACGGCCCCTATGAAAGATATTACAGCTATAAACCCGTACATAAGAATTAAAAGCTGAAGTGAATCCGCTCTCCTTGACTGATTTATTTTAACTATATCTCTTAATTTTACCCCATTGCTATCACATAAAGGCTGTATGAATTCATTGAATTTATCCTCATTTTTCTCATCTTTCAACGTTATATCTGCTGTTTTAATTGGGAGGTTATCTGTATCTTTTCCAGTTATATTTTTCATAACATCTTTTGTCATTATTATATGGAAAGCCCTATTATCACCATTATAAAAATAATAAGGTTCACTTTCTACTACAGCTGCCACTTTAGCTTTAACCATGTTGTAATTTGTTAAATTGGAACCATTATTCTCTTCCGTATAATCTTCACCAGTCATGCCCTTATAGAACATGTTTTTATTTATATAAAAACTATCCCCAACTTTTAAATTGCTAATTGCACAATTATAATATTTTTTATTTACAGTTATTATATTATTTTTAACTATAATAACTCCATTTTCCTGTTTCATGTAATCAGTATCCATTTTACCATCTTTTATATAGTCTTTAATACTCGTCATTTTATCCTTGTCATATATGTCAATGACTGTATCCAGAGAATTCATAACTTGATTTTCAAAATTTACTTTTTTATATATTTCAGGTGCATTTTTATCTACATAATTGTTCTTTTCACTATCAGAAATAAAAATATTTGACTTATAGGTTCCATAGGATATATATGCTTTATCTACAAGATTATTTTTCTTTATTTTATTTATAATATCAGTCTTAAGTGAGCTATCACCACTTTTATCAATTATACCAATAACCTGAAAATGCATTTTATCACTTTCAGACGGAGCCTCTGTGAAATTTTGCATCATACTTATAAAGGCGGAAAAGAATATAAATAAGGCTATACTTATTACCATGGAAAAGACAGTGACTCTGAACTTTTTCCTATTTCTTTTTATATTTTTAAATGCCATAACACTTTCCACATTTAAAAAATTTTTAAGTATTCTTCCTCTGTTTCTATTTATCTTTTCCTTTGATATATATGCCCTACTGCTTATGGCAGCTAAAGGTGATACCTTCCCTGCAGATCTTGCAGGAATAAATGCAGATATATATACAGCTGCTAATCCTACCAGAACACTTATAATAAGTACATAGTATGGAATTACTATTTTTAAAGTCCCAAATAGTGTATCTGACATTATACTAAATACTTTACTTACCACAAACATTGCAAATATTCCCCCTAGAAGTCCCAGCGGAATCCCCACAATACTTATTATGGAAGCTTCTCTTAAAACTATTTTTCTTATCTGGGAAGGTGTGGCTCCCACGGCCCTTAAAAGTCCAAACTGTTTAATTCTCTCCATTACACTTATTTGAAATGAATTATATATAACTGCTGTAGTAGCCATTATAATTATAACTATTACTATTGCTGCTGTAGAATACAGACTTTTATTCAAATCACTGCTGCCTTCACCTAAGTAATCCAATAGATGCTTATTACTTATGCAGTTTTCCTTAAATTTCTTACTTAACTCATCTACGGTATTACGTATTCCTGCACTTTTATATATAGTCATATATATCGTTGATCTTTTCATGTCAAATTTATTTGAATAGGTCATTCCTAAAGCAATTCCACTGTACTGAGTTTGAATTTGATTTGGAATAATTCCTGTAATTTTAAAATTTTTTATCTCTCCATCAGCTGTTCTTAATTTTACAGTATCACCTATTTTGGTGGAATTGTCCATATATTTAAATATCCAATTCTCAAGTGCTATTTCCCCTTCTTTCTGTGGAAGCCTTCCTTTAATGGCTTTATAATAGTCTGGCAAAAGCTCCAGAGAATTTTTATCGAACTTATCAATTTCTATCTTCTTGCCTCCATTTACATCACATTCAAACCAGTTTTCCTGAATACCTATGGTATCAATTTTAGCATTGTTTTTTAATTCATTATAATCTTCATTACTTATATCTGAAATTTCAACATGAAATCCACCTTCTGATTTTATGGTACTTTCAATAAATGAATTTTGCAAGCTCTTTATAAAAAGTCCCACAGAGGTTATTAGGGCCACAGAAAGTATTATCCCAAAAATAGTAAGTACCGTTCTCTTTTTATTGTGTTTTAAATGTTTGTTTGTTATTTCCTTATAGCTTTTCATGTATCTATCACCCCCTATTTAAATTTACTCATTCCATTTTATCTCCCCGTCACTTATGGTAATTATCTTTTCTGCTTGCTCAGCCACATTCATATCATGGGTTATAACAATCAAAGTTTGATTATATTTTTTAGAGGACAATTTTAAAAGTTCTATAACTTCCCTGCCATTTTTACTGTCCAAATTTCCAGTAGGTTCATCTGCCAGAATCAAAGCAGGCTTATTTATAAGGGCCCTGCCAATGGATACCCTTTGCTGCTGCCCCCCTGAAAGCTGGGATGGAAGGTGCCCAATCCTATCTTTCAATCCCAACATATCTATTACTTCATTTAAATAATTCTTATCTACTTTTTCCTTATCTAAAAGTGCAGGAAGAGATATATTTTCTTCTACATCCAACACCGGTATAAGGTTAAAGAATTGAAATACAAAACCAATATTTCTTCTTCTGAATATAGCCAGCTTTTGTTCATTTAATTTATATATGTCCTCACCATCAACATACACTTTTCCATCTGTTGGCCTATCAAGTCCTCCTATCATGTGGAGAAGTGTACTCTTGCCTGAACCAGAAGCTCCCATTATTGCTATAAATTCACCTCTATTTATAGTAAAAGATACATTTTTTAATGCCTCTACCTTATTCTCTCCTTCACCGTAAATTTTTGATAAATTTTCAACTTTCAATATATCACCCATAGCTTTTCCCCTTTTTCTATAATTTGTTACAGATAATCATCTTTATTTTCATTATATTTTTTCGGCTGTACTATAGCAATGACTTCAATCTTACAACTTAAATATAAATCTTACATTTTTGTAATATTTATATTTCCATAAGCTAAATATTTTCAATACTGTTGAATTTACTTTAATTTATAAAAGCTCTGGGGATCCCCAAAGCTTTTATAAGTATTTTTATTCTTGGAAATTTATATATTTAGGTATTTTTGCAGTACTTATACCAACCTGTTACTGGAGATATTTTAGACAATTTTCGAGTAATACGGGTAGCTTTTTTAGAAACTTTTATAATGTCATATCTTTTTTAGAAATAAAATATGGTTTTTATTGTATTTATTATAAAATATACTTGGGAGTTGGTACAGTTATGAATTTTGCAATGAGACTTAGAGAACTTAGAGAAGAAAACAATTTAACCCAAGGAGCAATTGCTTCAATTTTAAATCTCACCAAAGCAAATATATCAAAATATGAACTTGGAAGACTACAGCCTAATATTGAAACACTGAAGCTTTTATCAGATCATTTTAATGTTTCAATAGATTATCTAATTGGGGTAACAAACATAAAAAAAGTGGAATCCAATTACCTCTCAAGGATTCCTATATTTCAAATTACTAAAAATCATCCATCACTATTTATCGCTGAAAATATCAGCGGATATGAATATTTTGACAAGCCTCAGGAGCTTTCTAAAAATTACTTTTTCTTTAAAATTAAAGATGACAGCATGTCAAATGCCCGTATATTTAAAGACGATTTAGTGTGTATTTGTAAACAGGATTATATAGAAGATAATAAATTAATGCTTATACAGGTGAAAAATATAGGTATTATACTAAGGAGAGTATTAAAATGTGGAGATAACTTAATAATATTACCAGAAAATCATAAATATAACCCTATAGCATTGTCTAAAAAAGATCTAGAAGAAGATTCTTTCAAAGTTATTGGTAAGGCAGTTTATGTTAAATTTTATATACACGAATAGGCAATAATCCAAATTGACTATTCGTATCTTCTCTAATATCCGGCTTCCTTATAAAATATAAAATTTTCATCTTCATAATCAAAATCCATATGACATAGAGTACTATAGATATTACTTATTTCATCTGATACTGCACCTTCATAAAATATAAATTCATCATTACCAATTATTTTCTTATACATATCTGGCAATTCGGAAATATCTTCACATCCGTAATCTTCTAATATTTCATCTAATTTAAATTTTGATAAGTTTGAATAAATAATAGAGGCAAACTCCTCAGCTAACCCTCTCAGAAGTGAATCTTCGGGTACTTTCATCATATTTAATATTTTTTCCTCTGTCAGTTCATCTTTTACACCTAAGATAAAACTTGATGAAGAACTATTGGTAACAAAATCCATTCTTATTTTCATAATTTATACATTTCCTCTCTATTGCACAATATAATACTTCTGCATAATGGGCATCCTCCCATGCAATTAACTTTTTCCCTGCAATTGGGACATGATTTTTTTAGTTTATTTCTAAAACTTTCAAATATATCACTGTTCCAGGCATCACTTATACTTTTATTTTTTAACTCCACAGACCATTTTAATTTCTGATCAAAACTACAGGGCAGAGCTTTCATATCCGGGGTAATATACATTGACCACCTAGCTGCTTCACAGGTATCAATACTATGAATATTGAAATTATTATTAAAATTTATTAATGCCGGTACACTGCAGCTGTCAAAACCTATTTTGAAAGAATGTTTTTTTGACATTATATTACTAAAGAAATTTTTTACAGGTATGTCTTCACATTTTAACACTTTATCTTCTTTGCCCAGGCCCACAGGCTTATGTAACAAAAATATAACTGCATTTATGCCTTTAGGGAAGCTATTATTATGAAGCATGTATAATGCTTCTTCAATACTTTTATTATTCAATACATAATGAATATTAACTTTCATGCCAGAATGTATAAACATGTCTATGGCCTTTGTAGTATACTCATGAAAATACCATGAGACTGCAACTGCGCCACAATATTTTTTTGTCAATTCCACTTCTGTCTCATTTAACAAAAATCCTGAGGTGGTATAATTGGGAACAATATTATTTATCCTTGTATACTTTAATATTTCACCAAAGTTTTCATGTTTATTAGGATCACCTCTTCCTCCAAGGGCTACCTGGAAAGTCTTCCCTTTTATTTCATTTATTATTGTAATATAATTTTCTAAACTCATATTTTCATCCTGTATATTCATGCCATCTTGATAGCATTGAACTCCTGCCTTTAAGCACAATCCAGATTTTCCATGAATACAATGACCCATAATTCCTATATCTATAAGTTCGGGAAAAGAAGATTGGAATGCTTCTACTCCAGTGTCTTTTCCCCTGTCATTCAATATTCCTGTTCTCATATAAAATCCATTTTCTGTATTAAATATGGAAATAAAATTATAATTTTTATCAAACTTTTTTAATATCATTAAGCTCTTTACTCCTTTAATTTACTCTCATGAGATGATTCTAGGGATCAGATTGAACTTACTTATGAAGAGTACTTTTTCCAGTGGTATATAAATATTATAATATCTTTTTTAGATACTTTCAATATATTAACAACTATTTTTTCTTAAATAGATACTGATATATTTAAATGCCACCTACATAAGGTAACTATTTTAGCTGTGCTGTCACCATAACTTAATTTTAAATACAACAAAAAGAGGTATCTAAAATAAGAATACCCCTTTCATTAAAAATATTAGCACTTCTATATCAATTTATTTATGGGACCAACAGGACTTAATATACTTACTATTTTCTCATATGGAATTTCTATTTTAAACAATCCATAGTAATAAGGTGTATATTCATAAATTTGATAATAAAGCACTAAACTATTAGGAGTTAAATAAAATTGCTGATTTTCAGTAATTCCATTGTATTCATTAATTAAAGTAATATTATTTTCTTTGATATACTGCTTTGCTAGTGGATCTAAAAATCCCTTATAATATACTTTGCTATTAAAAAGATCACTGAAACTATAAATTTGACCAGTTTTTACATTGGCTGTCATAGAAGAATACAGAGTAGAACCGTGGGCTGCCCTATTTACATAAATATACATGCTGAACAATATGCTTAAAATCCCATTTTTATTTAACATCACTTCATAATTTCCAAGCACCTCATTAAAGTCTACAACTCCAATTTGAAGTACCTGTTTTTTAAAAAGTTCACTTACCTGATTTATAATTTCATTATTGACTTTATCCACACCACTTCCTTTACAATTTAAAGGATCTATAAATGGATACTGTATACTAAAATTAGCAGGGGCAAGCTTTTGTTCCTGCAGTTTTATGGATTTTTTAAGATCTTCTTTGTAAGTGTCATTACGATAATAAGGCTCTTCAGCTTCAAAAGGATATTTATATTTATGAGGATACCTAAAGTAAATCATTCTGGATTCCTTTCATATACACGCTTTCACCCTCTATTATATTCTTCTAATTTAAATAATATGTCAAATTGCATTATCTTCCGATGTTTTTGATTTTTTCATTTTAAGTCTGATTTCATCTCCTTTATTGCGATAAAACCTTAAAGCTGTAATTGCAACTCCCACTAAACATAAAATTCCAGCAGATATATATACCCATCTCATTCCATAGATAAATATATCATCCCTGCCCTTAACATAATCCACTACCCTATATCCAATCCTGTAACTCATTCTATTATACAGAAGTAAAGTGGCAACAGCTGTACCTAAAACCAACCCCAGATTTCTAATAAGTGCATTTACACTTCCGGCTATACCAAGTTTATTTTTAGATACAGTTGACATAACCAGTGAATTATTAGGGGATTGAAACATTCCATTTCCTATAGTCATAACTACTATATATACTACTAAAATAATTAGAGAAGATTTTTCACTTAAACTGGATATTAAAAACAGACCTATGCTTGTAAGCAAAAGACCAATTAATGTAAGTATTTCCGAGCCAATCTTATCTGACATATATCCGCTAATAGGAGCCACTATAGATAATACCACAGGAGATACCATCATAAATAGCCCTGTTGCAGCAGGTGAAAATTTTAATACATCCTGAAAATAAAAGGGTAATATTATATTTGAAGCACCAATACAAATAAAAGAAATAAAGGCACATATTATACTTATAGAAAATAAGCTTTTCTTAAAAATTCCAAGTTCAAGCAGGGGAACTTGTATTTTATTTTCCACAATAATAAATATTACAAAGGATACAAATGAAATAATAAAGGCACTTATTACAAAAGGATTATTGTATCCTATACTCTGGCCTTGAAGCAGTGCTCCAAATAAAAGTACTATAAATACAGTAAATAGAAGAGAGCCTTTTCTATCTACTTTTTCCTCAACTACATTATGAGATTTTGGTAGTACTTTCATTACCATTATAAATACAATTATTCCAATAGGCACATTAATTAAAAATATATATTCCCAGCTCACAGCAGAGACAATTAGCCCTCCAATAGGTGGACCTGCCATAGAACCCAGTGCAACAAAAGTTCCTATCAGTCCAAGTGCTCTACCCCTCTCATGTTTTGGAAAAACCTGAGTTATAATTCCTTGATTGGTGGCCATTGTAGCAGCAGCTCCTATTGCCTGTACAACTCTTGCGGCTACAAGTAAAGGTAATGAATCTGTAAGCCCACATAAAAAAGAACCTAATGTGAAAACTACCAATCCGAACTTAAATACTCTCGTTTTTCCTTTTATATCCCCCAGTCTTCCAAATATTAAAATGGTAGCTGAAATGGTTATAAGAAAACTAGTAACCACCCATGAAATTTGTGCCATATTAACATTTAGTTTATCTGACATATTAGGTAGGGCCACATTTACAATGCTTCCATCCAATGTGGCCATAAAAGTAGCTGAAATAACAGTAAATAAAATTATCCATCTTTTTTCATAGGTTTGATTTTCAGTCTTATTCAATTCTTTTTCATCCTTTCGCAGTTTTTCTCCCTATATTTTTTGCCATTTTCTAAAATTTGTTCTAAAAATTCTATAGATATTTTAATCTTCTTCTTATCATTTCCCTCTATTAAAATATCAATCCAATTGTGAATGGTTTCTATGATTTCGGGAATTATATTTCTGGCCTTGTCCGTTATATAGAGCTTATATGCCCTTATATCTTCCTTATTTTCCTCTTTTTTTATATAACCCAGTGATATTAATCTTTTAATAGTTCTTGCAGACATGGATTTATCTACATTAAGTTCTCTGCTTATGTCACTTTGGCTTATACCTTCTTTTTTATTCAATACAAGTAAATATGGGTATGTACCTGTAGTAAGATTATATTTTTTAAGTTTTTTATCAATATAAACCTGGGTACATCTATATATATTGTTAGTTAACTTAATTAAAGTTTGTGCTTTATCATTCAATTCTATTTTGCCCCTTTCATTAGATAAAATAACACAATACAGTTGATTAGTCAACCATATTATAATCCATGGAATTCGCTTGTATATATCACAGCTTTAATCTATACTATACTAAAATCATGTATATGTTTAGGAGAAAATGTCTATGAATTTAAAAGAAAAAATTAAAAAACTTCCTTCTTCTCCTGGCGTATATCTCATGAAGGATTCCCTTAATAGTGTCATATATGTAGGAAAATCAAAGAATCTAAAAAGCAGAGTTGCATCATATTTTCAAAATTCAAAATCACATACTCCAAAAGTTCTAAAGTTAGTCAAAAACCTAAGAGATTTTGACTATATACTTACGGATACAGAATTCGAAGCATTTATTCTGGAATGTAAATTGATAAAACAAATAAAGCCTATATATAACAAACAAATGAAGAATACCCAATCTTATTGCTATATAAAGATTAACCAGAAATATCCTGATATTAAAATCTCCAATGAATATGTAAAAAATGATGGAAATCTTTATTTTGGACCATACTCAAGTAGAAACACAGTAGAACGAGGTATTCAGGGTATAAAGGAATGCTGTAAAATATTTTGCAGCAGCAATTTCCAAAAAGCTTCATGCTGTTTAAATTATTCTTTAGGCTTATGTTTAGGTATGTGCTTAGGCAGTACTGAAAAAAAACAGTACTCCGCTATTTTTGATAAAATAATAAATCTGCTCAACGGCACTGATAAAAGTATCATTAAAGAAATGGAATACAACATGAATAAAGCATCAGAAAAATTTAATTTTGAAAGTGCCGCTAAATATAGGGATTATATAAGTGCAGTAAATTATCTGCTAAATAAAGCCAAAATCTCTAAATTCACAAAAAAGAATAAGAATATAGCTTTGCTTGAATATTTAGAATGTAATAGTGTGAAATTTTTTCTCATTAAAGGAAATGAAATTATCTTTAGTAAAAAATATCATCTAAAATGCCTTGGTTTTGAAAAATTAAGTTCTTCCTTAAAAAGTAATATTTTATTTTACTTTGATAATAAAACTCCAAAAAAGTCCATAGAACTCCATAAGGAAAAAATGGACGAATCTCAGATAATCTATTCTTATTTAAAAAGTAAATCAGTCAACCGTACATATGTTGTGATTTCTTCCAAATGGCTTAATAATCCAAATGATACAAGTATAGATAAGGCCATTAATAAATTATTATTTCCTATATCCCATTAGATTTTAAAGCAAAAACTCTTAATTGTTAGCTCAAATAAAAAAGGTCTGCCCACAGCCAAACTATCCAGTTAGTTGTGCAGCAGATCTTTTAAGTTAATTTCATGTCACTTGATATCCTAAGTTCAATACCACTTTTCTTTTCCTGCATCATCAAATCTACCAAATATACAATTTGTGCCCCTGCTTCTACTGGAGGAGTACCACTTCTATGTATATTTGAAATTACAGTTCTTTGAGATTCAGGCTTTTTAGTACTTGATTCATAAGCCATATAGCTGCTCATACTTTCACCTGTTGCAAGTCCCGGTCTTTCACCTATAAGAATAATGGTAACTTTCGCATTTAATGCCTCGCTTATTTTATCCATGGTAGCTACCCTGGCATACTTTACAAATATAGGAGTTCCTATTTTATATCCTTTTGCTTTAAGTCCGTCAATTATTATACCGTATATATCTTCTAAATTAACTGTAATAGCCGGAGAACTTAATCCATCTCCAGCTATTATTTGAACATCCGGATTTTTTATACAGTTATCCTTTATATACTCCATAGTTTCTTTGGAAAATTTTCTTCCAAGGTCAGGTCTTTGTATATACTGTTCCTTATCTTTTACCATGGTTTGAACCTTTAAAAAATTAAGCTTATCTATAATACTTTCATCTACATGTGACCAAACTGCATCCATTGCCACTGCATGATCTGCTCTCAATTTTAGAAGAGTTTCAGTTTTATACCTAGTTCCTGCCCTGCCCACACAAATTCTTGCATTTGTTGATTTTTTCATACGCTTATATATTTCATAATTGCTATCCACAATCTCACCTCACTAGACCATTGATTTTTTTAAAAACAGTGAAGCATCTCCAGCTATATCTGTAAGCTTTCCATTTTGTAAAATACCCAGCTGTTCCAGTCTTCTTTCAAATTCTTTAATGGGAGTTTTACCTGTAATTTCTCTAAGAGTTGCAATATCATGATAGCTTGTGGATTGGTACATAAGCATTACATCATCAGCACAGGGAATTCCCATAAAATAAGCACAATTAGCATTTGTTAAAAGCATTGCTAGATTATCCATATCATTTTGTTCTGCCTTCATATGGTTTGTGTAGCATACATCAACTCCCATAGGCAAGCCAGTAAGTTTACCCATAAAGTGATCTTCAAGTCCAGCTCTTATAACCTGGCTTCCATCATACAAATATTCAGGACCTATAAATCCTACCACTGTATTTACTAAAAATGGATTATACCTTTTTGCAAAACCATAGCACCTGGCTTCCATGGTAAGTTGATCCGCACCATTGTTTCCATCCGAGGAAAGTTCTGAACCCTGTCCCGTTTCAAAATACATAAAATTTGCTCCCTTTGAATACTTATTTTCTCTCATAAGGAAGTAGGCCTCATCCATAAGGGCAGTATTTATGCCAAAATTCCTGTTGGATATTTCTGAGCCCGCTATGCTTTGAAACATCAAGTCCATAGGTGCTCCCCTCTTTAAAACCTCCATCTGGGTAGTTACATGGGAAAGTACACAATTTTGGGTTGGAATATGCCATTCAGAAGTAAACTCCTTAAATTTACACAAAATTCTGTATACACTATCTATGCTGTCATTTACAGGATTCAATCCAATTACGGCATCACCTATACCATAACTTAGTCCTTCCATAACCGATGCCATTATTCCCTCTATATCATCCGTTGGATGGTTTGGCTGAAGTCTTGAGGAAAGAGTTCCTCTTTCCCCAATTTTAGTATTACAGCATGCGGTATTACAAATTTTCTGTGCAGCATATATAAGATCCATATTACTCATAAGTTTTGTCACTGCTGAAATTATTTCAGCAGTCAATCCATCTCTTATTAATTTTATATCCCTTTCTTTGGCACTTAATATAAACTCTCTAAGTTCTCCCACTGTCATATGCTTTATTTTATTATAGGCAAACTTATCTATGGAATCTTGTATAATTCTTGTTACTTCATCTTTTTCATAGGGAACAACGGGATTATTTCTAAGATCCTCTAAAGTTATATCTGCCAATACAATTTTTGCCGCAATTCTCTCTGCAGTACTGCAGGCTGCAATTCCTGCAAGGGCATCTCCAGATTTTTTTTCATTGGCCTTAGCCAGTAAATCTTTTATATCCTTAAATTTGTATACTTTATTAAATAAAATAGTCTTTAAATTCATAGAAATCACCTGTCTTAAACATATTTAAATTGCCCTATCCTGTTCTGTAATTTTTTGTGATGCCTCCTTTTCTGATGATACTTCAGTAAATCTTGAATATACAAAATAATATATGATGGCAAGTATATAAGCACCTATTACAAAAGATACAGTTGATATATTCGAATACCCAACAGTCACAAGTAAAATTACATCAAGTACAAGGGATATTATAGGAAGTGTAATTGAAACTTTATATGGTCTTTCTAAATCAGGTTCTTTTTTTCTTAAAATTAACAGTGCCGCCATACTCACTGCATGAAGCGCAATAGCTCCAAAACTTGAAATTACTATAATTACTGAAGTACTATTTAAAAGTACAAATAGCATTCCTATAAGACTTGGTATAATTGTTGCCGCTACAGGTGAGGCTTTCGAATTCACTTTTGATAAAAATTTAGGTAGATATCTGGATCTTGACATTGCAAATATCTGCCTTGAATATCCAATTATTATTCCATGAAGACTAGCTATAAGCCCAAAAAGTCCTATAAAACTCATCAATTTAGAAAATGCATTCCCTTTTCCATATATTACATCAAGTGCATCAGGAAGAGGTGAATCAGTTGAGCCAAGTGCCTTAGCATCCATTACTCCTGCAGTACATACAAAAGTAACAAGTGCCAGCACTACAAGAGTAAGTATGGCAAGTATAAAGCCCTTAGGTACATCTTTCTTTGGATTTTTACATTCTTCTGCAGACATTGCCCCGCCTTCTGCAGCTAAATAGAACCATATGGCAAATGGTATAGCATTAAATACGCCTCCAACCCCTCCACGGAAAGCACCCTGTCCCACTATCCTTGTAATATCAATATGAGTAAAACTGGCACCTGTAAATATTACAAGTCCTACAATGGCAACAATAGTAATTATAGTTTCAATTATAGCTGCAGTTTTAACTCCCCCACAATTTATAATTACAAAAATTCCATAGAATACAAGAGCAGCCGCAGTTATTGGTACGGCCGGTATTATAAAATGAACATAGGCACCAATAGATATGGCTATAGCTGGCGTAGCAAATAAAAACTCAACTACAGAAGAAAAGCCTGCCAAAAAACCTCCGAATCTTCCCATAGCCCTAGTTGCATATTCTGCAGATCCTCCTGCATCAGGTATGGCAGTGGAAAGTTCTGCATAACTGAACATAAAAGCAGTATAAAAAACAGTTACAATTACTATTGCTATTATAAATCCCACCGGTCCTGCAAATGCCAATGCATTATTCCATCCAAAATACATACCTGATATAACCATACCAACTATAATAGCCCAAAGCTGAAATGGTGATAATGTCTTCTTTAATTCACTTTGCATTAAAAACCCTCCCAAAACTATTTATAATTTCCATCAATGAATTAATTGTTAAATATTAAAGTTTTCACAGCAACAGGTATAATTCCACCAACAGATTTCCCAATATCTATGTAATCTCCATTGTCAGTGGAAATTCCGTCTATACATATTACTTTTCTAGAAAAATTACACCCAGCTTTTATTGTCTGTCCAAGTGCCTTTGCAAAATCATTTTCTACCACAACTATAATTGGATAATCCTTTATAATTTTAAAACATTTTATTATTCCTCCAGCCATTAGCTGTATTTGCCTATAAGAAGGACTTAATGGTCCCTTAAAGGAAATGGCCACCATAGAATCACCATACATTTTAATTTTTTCTGATACATATTCATACATCACATCTTGGTCTTCTAACAAATCATCCTTTATCTTTATAATAGGTATATTTTTTATTGGCAGTATGTCTTCATCAAAAATTATGGTACTTCCGCTTATTCTTATAGAATGACTTCCTGCCCCTATTACTGTGGCCCTTATTTTTTCCTCTGGTTCCAAAAATTTATATTTACCTTCCTTTAAAATGCCTCTTATATACACTCCTAGAAGTGGTCCTATATCCTTGTACTTTAAAGTATCCTCCAGTGTATTTACCTCATAATCACTATATACAAATTCCGCAACCCCTCCTGAAAACATAAATAGTGGTGCCGTCAATTCTTTATTTTTATGCTGGATAAAAAGCTCCATTTCTTCTGAAGATAAATTTATGTTACTTCCAATTTTAAAAATAATATCTGCAGATTTACTTACAAGCATATTTAAATCACAAAATTTAGGCTTGCTGCCGATATTGATATTTAAATTTAAGCTTTCCAGCAGCCTTTCTATCTTTTCAGATATGTAAATTATATTACCGCTGTCATCAAATTCAATTAACTTTCCTCCTATATGCAGGGCAAAAGAATCCACTATTTTTCCTTCACTAAACACACATGCATTAGTTGTACCACCTCCTATATCAAAATTTACAACTTTCCCGGAAATATTTTTAGAAACCTTGTAAGCTCCGGCCCCATATGCTGCCAGTATTGATTCCAGATCAGCCCCGGCAGTTGCCACTACAAAATCCCCTGCAAAGTCTGAAAGAATATTTAAAACCTGCTGTGCATTTTCTTTCCTTGCAGTTTCTCCGGTTATTATTACTGCCCCGGTAGAAATGTGTTCTTTTTTCACATTGGCTCTATTATATTCCTGCTGTATTATGGATTTTAGTTTTTCTAAATTTATGCTTTTTCTGGATACCAGTGGGGTAAAGTATATTTTACCTTTATAAATTATTCTTTTATCTACAATTTTAACTTTTGGTACAAAAAAAGAATCCGCTGTATTTTGTATTGTGATTTCACTAAATATAACTTGTGTAGTGGTGGTACCAATGTCAATTCCCACACTTAATATTTTGTCATTCACTATTTTGGTACACCTCCTCCAAGGTTACTAAATGAAAAAGAGCCTAAAATACCTAAAATATTTTAAGCTCCGCTGCCCTCTAACTATTTATCCGAGCGCTACCATTGCTAACACCCCCATCTTCCATCAAAGTAGGGGGATAAGCACTGTTACGCGCCTGGATAAGTTCTTCTAAGTCTCAGCTGGAGAAAAGCAGTTCTCATAAGCGAACTCCACCTGAACCTAAGAATCACTTGATAAATTTTTAAACAAAAATTATAAATTTTGAATGAAATGCTCCATTGCATTTCATTTATAATTTATATACAGTTTACCATGACAATTTGTTAATGTAAAGAGTGTTTTTATAAAAAATTAATAAAATATCCTCCTATAATTTAATGTATTTCTAATGTACTTTGGTATATTAATTCTCAAACCAAAAAACTGCTTTTGTTCCGCTTTTACTTGAATCAATATTTATATCTCCATTTAATTTATCCTTTACTATGCTTTTTACGATGTCCAGTCCCAAGCTTTCATTTTTAACTAGATTTATATCAAATCCTTTTCCGCTGTCAATAACTGATATATTGGAATACATAATACCTTTTTTTATAATTATCTCTATGAATCCTTCATTTTTATCTACAAAAGCATGCTGAAGGGAATTTTGAAGTAATTCATTTAACACTATAGCTATAGATGTAGCCTTATCTGAGTCCACATAAAAACTATCTCCAATAAATTTTATATCTATCTGTTTATTGCATTGAATAAAGTTTCTAATGGCATTATCTTTAATTTTGGATAGTATATTTTTTATATCCACATCATCAATTCCATTTTGTGCCAGCACCTCATGAGTTGCAGCTATGCTAAGTATTCTGCCTATGCTTTCTTTAAATGCCTTTTTAGCTTCTTCGTTATTTATCCTCCTGGACTGCAGCCTTAAAATACTTGCTATAGTTTGAAGATTATTCTTAACTCTATGATGTATTTCTCTTATTGCCACAGCTTTTAAAATAAGCTGCTTTTCTTTTTCTTTTATATCTGTTATGTCCTTAATTAACATAACAACCCCGCATATACTGTTATTTTTTTTAAGAACAGCATACTTTATCTGCAGCGAAAAATTTCCTATTGAAACTTCAGATAATATAGAATTATTCTCCTTCAATACTTTACAAAAACTAGTTTTACTTAAAGCAAGATTATCAAATTTCATTCCCACAATCTTATCTTTATAACCAAGTTTTATGTAAATATCCTCTGCAATATGGTTAGCATAAATAGAAATTCCACACTCATTAAATATAATAATAGCATCATTAATCAGATTAAAGTCTACAGTATCAGACAGTTCTGGACTCTTTAAATTCATAAGTGTCTGACTTAACTGCTCTGTGGTTTCAGACAATATTTCCATATTTCTATTTTTACTTAAATCCTCAGTTATGTCTTTTTCCATTATAAGCACACCTATTACTTTATCCTCACTATTTTTAATAGGTACTGTATTTTGTTTTACTACTTTATTTTCCTGGGTAATTGCCTTTAAATCTGAAGTTCCCATGCCTATCTGAAGCGTTCTAAGTGCAGCTGGTTCATTTTCCATTAAAGCAAGTTCCCCCACTACTGTTCCCCTATATAAAGATATGGAATTTGAAGGCTTAGCTTCCGAAACTACAATGGCAGTTCCTGATTCTCTGGTTAGGCAGTCAATAAAAATGTCTGCTTTAACTAGATTGGATACACTTTGAAGATACTTTTCCATATTTTCTAAAATCTTTATATCTTCCTGAGATAAGTTTGTGTATGTCCTGCACAATTTTCTAAGCATGTTAATCTACCTTTCATATCCTCTTATTAAACTTCTTGAAGTCTGTAAAATAGAGCACTGCCTATCCATGCTAAGCTTTCTTATTCTTTTATAGGCATCTTCTTCTTTTATAGAATACCTGTCCATTAACATCTCTTTAGCTCTATATATTATCTTCATATCTTCAATTTTTTGCTTGGCACAAGCTGCCTCATTTTTAATGTCTTTTATTTCCTTACTTTTTGATATGGCAATTTCAATTTGTGGAATTAGATTTCTTTCATCTATAGGTTTTACAACATACCCTATAGCCCCCACTTCTTTTACCTTATCCATAAATTCTTTTCCGCTATAAGCTGTAAGCATAACTACAGCATCTGCCAAATTTTCCTTTGCTATAATTTTAGCAGCCTGTATACCATCCAGGTTTGGCATCTTTATATCCATAATGACTAGATCTGGTCTATTTATCCTGCACAATTCAACAGCTTCAAGTCCATCAGAGGCTTTTCCAACCACATTATATCCACAACATGTAAGTATTTCAAAAATATCCATTCTAGTAATGGGTTCATCTTCCGCAAGCACTATCTTGTCTTGCATATACTCCGCCTCCTCTGTAATCAAATTATGAATTAAACAGTATATTAATTATCATTTTATCACAAAATACTTATTAATTGCTATGATTTAATATTTTTTCTGCAAATTAATATTAGATCATAAATATTTTAAATTTGGACTTGTGAAAAATCATTGTAAATAAAGTTCCCTGCAAATTGAACAAGCCATTTCACGTATTTTATAATTTTCATTATTGCAGGCATTTATAATAAGAGGCCTATAAGTTTCATTATAGCTATTACGCATATAGCACAATACATCTACCTTCCATTTCCAAAGTTCTTCTGCTGATAAATAGAAAAATTTTGGCTGGACTTTCTCGCGATAAAATTCTTCTTCCATATTTAAAATATTCTCTGGAGTTAATGCAGAAGATAATTCTGCAAGGCCAGGAAATTCTTCTTCCTCCTTCCATTTTCCTTTATTCATAGGACATACATCCTGACAAATATCGCAGCCATAAATGCAATTTCCAAATGTTCTACTTAATGGTTCCTGGGGTAAGTTGCGTCCACCAAAGGTAGTTAGAAAAGAAACACACTCAGTTGGCGACATAGTATAGGGAGCAGAAAGAGATTTTGTAGGACAGGATGCTATACAACGATTACAGGCCTTTGGGCATTGTGGAACTTCATTTGTTTCTTTTAACTCCATTTCTCTGTCAGTTATCCAGGCTTCAAGATGAACCCATGAACCAGACTCTGTGTATAGGAAATTATTTCTGCGAATAATACCAATTCCAGCTTGCAAAGCTGCCCACCGCATTCCAACCACTCCAAATTTTTGATTTGTTTCCACCTTTAAACCAAGTTCCTGCATATATTTTTCTAATGCACGATTATTCTGATATTCTCTTGTATTTTTATCAATACGTGTATCAAATAAATATGACTTAGCTATATGTCCCTTTACTACCTCTGGAATTTTATACTTTCCATATGATGCCGCAAGTACCACCACAGACTTTGCCCATGGATACATTGCCAGTGGATTAAGTAAACGCTTCTGATTTTCATAAAACATCTTTGATTTTGGAACTTTTTCAATACGTTCTTTAAATTTTTCAGCATAGCCCTCCATCAAACTAATAGGAATAATACCACATTTTTCATAACCCAGTTCATAAGCCTTGTTTTGAATCATTTTCTCAATTGTATGCATATTGAGCTCCTCCTTTTATTAAGTTTATTGAATTTAACGTGTATATACACGTTAATTGACAAAAAATTTCAAGGTACTAAAGCCTCAATTTTAGAAAGTAATACTGTTAACATGTCTATATTATCTTTACCTAGGTACCCCTCCAAAAAACTTTGTGCCTTATTCCAAAGTTCTTCTGCATGCTTATAAGTTTCAATTCCCTTATGGGTTAATCTAAGTTGTCTATTTCTAGCCGTTTCCGTTGATATATCTTCTACAAATCCACTTCTCTCTAAAGGTTTAAGATTTCTCACAAGGGTAGTTCTATCTAATCTCATGATTACAGCCAATTCACTTACACTCACTGGTTCCAATTGGTTTATATGTTTAAGTAAAGAGAATTGACTTATCTTCAAGTTACTTGGCAGCAGAAATTCATTATAAATTTCTGTTATTGCTTGTGAAGCTCTTCTAATATTAAGACAGTTACAAGGGGATGGTTTTTTCTCATAAATATTTCTCTTCATAGTTATTACCTTTCTTCATTTTCGTGCATCTACACTATAAATATATTCCTTAAACAATGTTTTGTCAAATTGTATATACACAAAAAATATGTTTAATTTTTTGAGTTTTCAGTCAACTTACCTGTTGAAGACTTACCTTTGATTATCAATCTATCTTTTAAATATGTTCCTACAATCACCACAGCTGTTAAGCATAGTGTGCTGCATATAAATATTACTATAATCACAATATCACTTATATTGCCACCCCCTCTGCTGTCAATTAACCACAATGACCTCTTTTGTAAGAGATAAATTCCGGAAGGTGGCCAACTAGAAACATTTTCATTCTCTCGGTAAATATTACAGCATATTTTAGCTGCTTTTCTATGTAAGAGCTTTATCTATTTACCCTATTTTAAACTTTATCAAAAATTTAGTTTTTTCTGGAATACTTTCTACAGATATAGTCCCATTATTTTTCTCAACTAATTGTTTAGTAATATACAGTCCGAATCCATGAAGATCATTTTGTTTAACTTTTGTAGAAAAACCTCTATTGAAAATTTTTTCTATTATATTTTCAGGAATAACATCTCCATTATCGGCTATCTCAATACAAAAGCTTCTATCTTCCTTAAAAGTTATGATGGATATTTCCTTATTTTTAACATCTGATTTGATAAATGCTTCAAAAGCATTATCTACAAGATTACTTATAATACTTATTAATTCATCTTGTTCAATTTTTAGTAAACTAAAGGGTTCATTAATTATCACCTTGAAGTCTATGTTGTTTTTTACTGCATAGCTATTTTTTATGGATAATAGCCCATCTATGTAATCATTACCTGTATTCAAATATCTAAAAGAGGAATGTATTGTATCTGAAATTTTTCGTACATAACTATCTATTTTTTCTATAGTATCAGACTTATTTAACAGACATAATCCCTGTATAACATTGACATGGTTGGCAAAATCATGTTTTTCCTGCCTTATTATACTAATTATTTCTTCCATATGTTTAATGTGTTTTTCTTGAATCTTATAATTGATATTTATATTTACAGCTAATTGTTTTTCTTTTAAGCTTCTGAATTTTGATATTAAAAATACAAAGTAAATGATAAAAATAATAATGTTATAGGTTTGAATATTTTTTATATGAAAAATGCCATAGTTAATACAAAATATAAATAGAGTAAATATGCCTAATTCAATTATTAAATTAGCGAAGATAGCACCTTCTTTTTCAAATAATCTAAGTTTAGTAAAATATGAGTTAAACTTAAAAATCATAGCTACAATAAGTATTTGAAGCAAAATAGAAATTATTGTAGCTATCAATACATATGTGTTATTTAAAAAAATTTCATTTAAGTTTATGTTAAATATAAGCATTAAAATAATTTCAATAAAAGTTTCTGTAGTTAAAAGTATTGTAAGAAATAAAGAAACTATAACCGTGGAATCAAAAATTTTTATTCTTGTAATGCAGGTAAGTAATAAAATATCAAACACTACAAGAAACAGTGTATGATAAACCTTTAATATATAAAATGTACTCCAATAAGTTGCGAAAACAAATAATATAAAAAATAAGGCTGACCTAATTTTATTTTGTATTACAAATCTTTTATTATCATATAATGCCTCAAAAATACTTAAAAGAAGTAATGCTTCTATAATGTCTATAATTATTTCTCTCATAGCAATATGCATATAATTGTTCCTTTCATTCTAGGGTTTTTATAAAAATCTCTAAACACTATATTTATAAAAACCCTATAGATTATTTCAAAAGTTCATCAGGACATTTTGGTTGGTGAAGGCCCATCGTACATGTTGGATGTAAAATTATTGGTGATAAAAGCAAAGACAAAACACCTAACATTTTCATACTCTTCTTTAAGAGCCCATTTTTAAAAAATTTCATTTTTCATATCCTCCTTTTAGAATAAAAAGCTTTATTTTATAAATTCTACAATATTTTAAATTTTCCTTCTATTTTTTACAAAAAAATAAAACTTAACAAAATTAAGTTTTATTTTCCGCACAAATTGAATTAAGTTTATAATAAATTTGAAAGAATCCATTCACAAAATGAATTTGAAGGTTCAGGCGTAGGCCTTGCCATAGTACAGAGAATATTAAAAAGACATGGAGGTAAAGCATGGATAACTGCCGAAGAGAACAAAGGTGCTGTATTTTCTTTCAGCTTACCTCACAATGTTACTGAAACAAATATGAAATATGAAGTAATCTCATAAATTATTTAAACAATTCTTCTACATCTACAGTAAATCCAGTAAAAATACTGGACATTATACTGCCACTATTTTTAACAACATCAAGTTGATCATATAATCCATCATCATTAAGGCTATATATCTGCACCGTATTAATTATAGGATTTACAATCCAATATTCTTTAACACCATATTTCATATATAAGTTTAGTTTTACCACCAAGTCATTTGATTGATTGGAAGGTGATACTATTTCCATTATAAGAGTGGGTATACCAACATATTTATTGTCTTCTATACCAGTTTTATTACAAATAACAGAAATATCAGGTATTACCACCTTATCTTCTTCAATATCTTCCCTATGCAGCTGTATATCATAAGGTGCTGAAAATACTTCACAGTCTCTTCCTTCTAAAAAATTGAATAATTTAACATATAATCTACCTGATATTCTTTGATGTTTTGTAGATGGTGAAGGAGACATATATACAACTCCATCGATATATTCTAATATATCATCAGTTTCTTCCTTCATTTTATAAAATTCATCAATAGTAATGAATTTTTTCTCTGGTAAATTCATAAATTCAACTCCTAATACCAACAATTCATTTAATGACTTAAAATTGTAATTACATTTTACCATATGAATCTTCTGACACACAATCATTTCCACTGACAATCTGCACAATTCCATGTCCACCATCAACTATGACTCTATCTCCCGTATTAAGTCTTGCAGTGGCATTACCACATCCAACTACCGCTGGAATGCCAAGTTCTCTGGCAACTATGGCAGCATGAGATAATGGTGCACCAATATCTGTAATTATAGCTGCGGCCCGGGGAAAAAGAGGCGTCCAACCTACATTAGTAGTAGCTGCTACTAAAATCTCACCTTTTTTAAGATTTTCTCCATCTTCAGGATTTATAATAACTCTCACAATTCCTTCTAATTTCCCTGCTGCTCCTGCAAATCCCTTTAGTGTCTCAGAATCAGATTGGCCAGCTGCAGCTGCATTAGAGTCATAATAGTCACTTCTTCTATTTGGGTTTTGTAACCAATCAAAAGCATTGAAAGCCCCACGGATAATGGATGGCAGGGGAGGCAATTTTTTATACTTATTATAATTATCTTTTCTTGCAGCAATATGTCCTACTGCTGAATCATCTCCTAAAAGCAGATTTAAAACTTCATCAATGTATAAAAAAAATATATTATCTTCTATGCCTGTAAGTTCTCCTGCCTTGATGGCAAAAGCACGATTCACCCTAAATGCCCTTGTCCACTCTGAACGCACTGATTCCCTGAGACGTGCTGCTTTATTTGCCTTTATTATTTTTTTCTCAATGCTTCGTACCTTCCGAGGAAAGCGCTTTTTCAATTCCTCTAAAGCATTTTCATATTCTGTCTTCTGCCTATCCAGCAGACTTTCTACATTTGTATTTGATTTTTTAAATTCTTCTATTTGGTTATTAAGCCATGTTTCATTCTCCAGAGAATCCGGTATGGATAGTTCAAATTCATGGGGTCCTCTATGACCGTACTGCATTTTGTATTCATCCCTGCTCATTTGTCCCCTTATAATCTTTGATATTCCTACAATGGGGCCAAGACTTTCAAGAGATGAATTTCCCCTGAAATTTGACATTAGTATATTAGTATCCTCAATTCCCACCAGGTTTACAAGTTCATTTTTCAGTTTATTGGCAAGTACCATTTTACGGCCGCCTGCAAGCGCAATCCATAAAGCTTTAAAATTATAAGGCAAAAGTTCTTTTTTCCATAAGTTATAAAGCTCTTCTCTGCTTTTTATTTGGCCAATCCTTTTTCTCATATTTATACACCATGTAGGTGAATCTTTTAAATGGTCTGGTATTTTACTGGAACTTTCAATAATTTTCTTTAAACGATGTCCCACTGTGGGAATCATCTGTTTTATCAAACCTAACTTGGAAAATGGATAAACAGGTACCTCTACTCCCTCTGGCATTTGTCCAAATACTTCACTCATTATTCCTATAAGGGATTTTATACTCTTACCAAAAGCAGGATATATGGACAATGCATAACTTATATTTGTGTATGCCCTTCCATATACATTACCAGAAAACAGATAATATCCGGGGATTGGAGTTTGTTCTTCATCTAAATCTCTTATAATAGACCAGCTCAGCGGGGTAAAAACATCTGACATTGCCTCTCCCACATTGTTATTGGTCCAAATATAATCTCCTTCAAGAGAATCATTCCATTCATAGGTATCTGGATTACCTGTCCTCAAAGTTGTAATAGGTCTTGCTTGAAGTATATATAACTTTTCATCCTCTACAGCCCACTCAATATCCTGGGGAGCATTGTATTTTATATGAAGGCTGGATGAATACTTATATAATTTTGAGGCATACTTTTTTAAGTCTGCAGGTCCCTCATACTTTCCTTTAGGTCTGTTAAGTGTAAAAGTATGTGCATTTGACTCTCCTGATACAAGTTTTTCTCCTAATCCATATACAAAATTCCCTACCATATTCACATGACTTCCTGTAATTGGATCAGCGGTAAAAAGCACCCCGGAAATTTCAGATTGTACCATGAGTTGAACCACTACAGCAATCTGATGGGAGCTGTCTATACCCTGGATAGAACTATATACTTTTACCCTTTCTGTTTGTGTGGATTTAAAAACTATATCTATGGCATTTTTGATCTCCTCATATGTTTTTACATTGAGAACTGTTTCGAACTCTGGTTCTAAAAATATATACAAATGTACTCATTTTTAGACAATTCGCACTTATTTTATCTAAAGATAATTTTAAGCCCTGAATGTACCAGTTCATTTATATATCTTTTAAAATATACAAATTTATCCTACAACCGTATTTTAAGATTTTATAAAAATAAGTATTCAACCCTCATTTCTGATAAAACATATGCTTCTTATTATTAAGAGTTACATATATTTGTGATTAAATATTTATTTTTTATTAACTAATTTTATTTTCTAAAATCTCTTTAACTTTCTTATAATTAGTATAAAGCGTTATTTTCTTATCATATTTTCTATTTAATATATTCTTACTTGCATTTATATCTGAGTGTAATTTACCACATTTAGGACAAGTAAATACATCTAAAGTTCTTTTACCAAAGCTTCCACAAACATTACATACCTTGCTTGTGTAAGCTGGATTAATATAGGTATAGCTAATATTATTGTATTCGCATTTATATTCAAGCCTTTCTCTTACATATCCTTTAATCCATCTTGATAATTTTCTCTTAACTGATTTAGGATATCTACCACTCCAATTAACAAAGTCTAATTGTTCCATTACTATCTCAGTAGGCCTTTCCTTTTTTATTAATTGGTTTAAAGAATGGTTTATATAAGATTTAACTGTCTGTTCATATTTTTGCTTATTATGAATATATTTCACTTTTCCTAAATTATTTTCTTTTATGGTGGCAGCCTTTTTAACATCTTCTTGTTCCAAATATTGATTGTATAAAGTCCAAAATCTATTTCTTTGGGAATTTACCCTATTCAATCTTTCGGTTTCTTCATTTAAGAAATTATTCAGCTTATCTCCATAAAAATTGCCGCTTGATACTACAAATAAATATCTGTATCCTTTGTCTAAACCTATAATATTCTCTTGATTGTCATTCTTTTTAATTTGTACTTTTAAAGGCCTATGGATTTCCATCTTATTATTTACTATTTTGGTAATCAAAGTCTTACTATGTTTATTATTATCAGTCAATTTAATAGGTAATCTTTTTCCTTTTTTAGTACAAGTTATTCTTATATGTCCTTCTTTATAAGAATATAATCCCTCATCTATTGAAAATGTTCTACCTATTTTAGAATAAGGTATCTGTCCTTTATATCTTCTTGTATACCTTTTAATAAGGCCATGAAGATATTTATAATTCAAGTCTTTATTTTCAAATATTCTAGGAATATCAAAAGATTGATTGGTTAACACTTTCCAATAGTAATTGTCAAATTTCAAGACATAATTAATATAATGCTTATCTTCATTCGATAGATTATCATTTACTTTAACTTGTTCTCTAATCCTTCTTTTAGTGTTAGTCCATTGAGATTTAATATT
This sequence comes from Clostridium kluyveri, assembly GCF_001902295.1. Lineage (NCBI taxonomy): Bacteria > Bacillati > Bacillota > Clostridia > Eubacteriales > Clostridiaceae > Clostridium > Clostridium kluyveri. Next base: position 2,104,452 of record NZ_CP018335.1, read on the forward strand.
GCTCATAGCTTCACTCAAAGCTAACTTCCAATATCTCGCAGGTAGTTTCCATTGACTATAAAAATTAGTCCTAACCCATTCATCTCTTACTTGTCTATCCTTACCTAACAATGGAATACTATTAATTCCACTGTATCTTGAATACACATAATTTTTTACATTTTTATATTGGTTTGCAATAAACAATACTTCATTTAAAGTTTGTACATCCAGTTCGTAAGAATATTGTTTTACAGTTTTCACAATAGCAGCCATTGATTCGCCTCATCTCTATTATGTATTTATACATAAGTATCCCCCATTTTGTCTACACATATTTATTATACTAATATAAATACATAAATATATTTAAAAATAATATTATTGGCTATCAGCAAAAACAATATAAAAATTAAAATAACTATGAAGTAAATAAAAAATTAAAGTTGATAAAGAACACCGTTCTGTTAATAATTATGTTTATAATTTAATGATTAAAGATTTAAAAAAATAGTTTTTAGCAAAACTCTTATAAAATTTTAAAATACGGTTGTAATTGCGAATTATTAATATGAGACATTTATACATGTTTTTAGAATGTTCACTTAGTGTCGCTAATACCAAGCAGTTCTCTTATGAACTTCCTATATTTTTATATAGGCACAGACTATATCACAATCCTCTAAACAAGGATTCTCCCCACTTCCCTATGCTTATAGGTACGAGATTTTCTCTAGTCGTTGAACTTTACCCTATTCGGGTCTTAGCTGCTGATTGCCCATTTCTAAGGCACTTAGGATTTAACCTTATGCCATCTACATTATTTTTTCTACTTTCGTAACATTCACGCTTGATTCTATTTCATATCTACGTTGTAGTTAATATAGCTTTAGGGTATTCCAGCAATTCAAGGAGTTTTGGACAATTTTACATCATCACTCTACACTCTTTACGAATGTAGGGAGCTTTTAATTCTAAAAATATACTTCTGTCTATATCTGAATATATTTAGGTATATTTTTAACAACTATAGGTTGCTCCTGCAAAAGAAGCTTTTTGAGAATCTTCACTTAAAGCAGAAGATCTAACTGCAAACAGTGACTTTCCACTTTTCTCTTTAATTGCATTTAAATAGTACTGTATTTTATTCCATGCTTCACTTTTAAGCTCTCCTTCTTGGAAAGCTGCAGGTAAAATTACAAATCCCTCCGGTACAGGATAGCCATCCTGAAACATCCTAGAAAGCATATACCCCTTACCTCCTGCAAATTTTTCAAGTTCTGGAGTAAGTTCTTTAAAACTTTTAACCATATCCAACATATCAAACACCTTCTTCCTTTATGGATTAACTATTTTAAAAATATTATTTATAAAAACAATTTTCAAGCATCTTTTTATATATATCCATTTCGGCAATGGCTTTTTCATAATTGATTTGTCTTGAAGGTGATAACCTGGCATCCTCCAGCACCCTGGCATTAAATCCCTGAAAAGTCCACATAACTACATTTATTGCTCTCTTTACATCTACATTTTCTCTAAATTTAGAAACATCAATGTTTTCAAATACTTTGGAAGAAGCACTATTCATAGCTTCTTTGTTCCTAACCTCCAAGTCATTTTTCACATCACTTGATTCTTCCACATTTGCAACCTCTATAAACTTAAGTATTTCTGGATATTTATTTAATAGTTCTAACTTAATCAGTTGAATTTGTCTCAATTTAACAAAAAAATCCTTTTCATCTAAATTAATTTTTTTATAAAATTCCTTCATACTAAGTTCTATACAGTAATCATATAAAAATAAAAATAACTGCTTTTTATTTTTGAAATAGTGAAATAACAGCCCTTTTGATATATCAGCATCTTGAACAATCTGGTTTGTAGACGCATTTTTATAGCCCTTTTGTGCAAATTCCTTTAGTGCTGCATTTAAAATACGCTGCTGTTTTTCCTCACTTAAGCTCAAAAATTTTGAAAAAATAATATCACCTTCTTCCAAATGAATTAAAATAAATTGACCACACCAGTCAATAATGAAATTATATCATTATTGACTGGTGTGGTCAATATCTGTTATTCCCAATTTTCCCATACTTCAGAATCATATCCAACAGTAGCCTGTTTGCCGTTGCGAACTATAGGAGTTTCATATAATCTAGGATTATTTAAGAGCATTTCTTCTCTTACACTGCTGCTTCTTATCTTGTCCATATTTAGTGTCTTGTATTCTTTCGCCTTCACATTGATTAAGTTATTTAAACCTACAGAAGCTTTAACACTTTCAAGTTCCCCCTTGCTGAGTCCTTTTTGGTTTAAATCTATAAATTGATACTTTATTTTTCTCTCTTTAAAATACCTTTCTGCCTTCTTGGTATCAAAGCATTTTTTAGTACCAAATATTTGAATGTTCATAGCTCCCTCCTATTATTCATTTCTCAGTGAATCCACAGGATTCAGTTTAGAAGCTCTCCTAGCTGGAACCATACCTGCAGCTACAGATACCAGTATAGTAAATAACAATGTAAATACGAAAACTGAAATATTTGCATCTATTATTTTCATGCCGGGCTGTATGCCCCCTATATTATACATTACCACAACTTTATTTATAACAATACCTAATACAAGAGCTGTTATACCTCCAAAAAGACCCCCTATAAATCCCAGGCTTCCAGCTTGAACTGTAAACATTCTGCTTATATTCTTTCTTGATGCACCCTCTGCCTTCATTATACCTATGGATTTGGTTTTTTCATATACTGCCATGGTCATGGTATTTATTACCCCTATGGATGCCACCAGAAGCACTATTATACCTGCGGCAGTTAAAAGTGCCTTTATTATAGTCATCATGGTTTTTAAGGTTTTAGTGCTTTCAACTTGTGAATTTGTAACATATCCCATTTTCTTAATACTGCTGTCCACACCTTCTACACCCTCTGCGGTATTTACCTCCACACTTATATTGTTATATCCCTTTTCCTCCATGTAATTTTCTTCCTCTGTATAATATTGTTGAATTTTTGCCGCTGTTTTACTGGAAGCTGTTATTACATTTTTTCCATTATCATAATTTTTATTTACCACCCCTGAAACTTTTGCATTTATTATAAGGGGATCTTTCTCAGGAAGTCCTGGAATAGACGGCAGATAAACTCTCATTTCTATATCTTTTCCAATAATGCTTTTATAGTCCTTTATACCAGCTTTATCCGCAAGTCCCTGACCTAAGAGTACAGAATCTTCATCTCCCTGTTTTATAATCTTCCCTGCAATAATGGGATTATATCCATATTTTTTGCTCTTCTTTTTATCTGACTTTATTTCATTTTGCTGTGAGTTTAAAAATATGGGAAGTTCCAGATTGCTTCCTTTAACATTTACCTCGGAAATTTCTTTTCCATTTATAAAAGCCCCCTGTATCTGGGTGTCAATAGATGCACTGACTTCCTCTACATTCTTCATACTCTTAAATTTATCAAGTACAGCATTGTCTATCTTTTTAAATTCACTTTTATTTTCCTGTGAATTTTTACTGCTGTTTTGTTCAGGTTTTACTTGAATTATTCTCATGGTATCCATCTGTTTTATTTGATCCAGGGCTATTTTTTGGATTCCCTGTCCAAAGCCTGCCATTAAAACCACCAGCATTGCCCCTATAGCTATGCCAAAGGATGTAAGTACAGTACGGATTTTTCTCCTGCCAAGATCTGAAAATGCCATTTTTAAACAATCTGAAAATTTCATGTAAATCTCCTCCTTATGAATTTAAAGCATCTACAGGATTCATCTTTGAAGCTTTTCTGGACGGATAAATCCCTGATATTATGGAAATGGCAATTGAAAAGGCCAAAGTAGCCAGTGGAAGCCAAAGAGGCATATTCAAATTAACAGATTGTGTTATATCCCTGCTTTTCATATACATGTTCAAGGCAAACTGAATTATGCCTAAATTTATACTGCTAAATACAATTCCCATTATACCCCCTATAAACCCTATTACTCCTGACTGGGTGATAAATATGTTGTGGATATTATTTCTATTTGCTCCTAATGACTTCATTATACCTATAAATCTAGTTCTCTCATATATAACCATAGTCATGGTATTTACAATACCCACACTGGCAACAAACAACACTATTAATCCAAGGAGGGCAAGTATTACTTTTATTACCTTAAACGAATTCTGTATTTTTTCTATCATATCCTGATAGCTGACGTATAAATACCCCATTTTTTTTATTGAATTTGTTATATCAGAAACATTTTTCGAATCCTTTGTATATACAATTACACTGTCATATCCCAAATTTTCTATGTAATCCTTCTGAAGCGAAGTATAACTGCTGATTTCTGAAGCAATATCCAGTGATGATATTATTTTTTCATCCTCATGGAACTTATCTCCTATTATCCCAACTATTTTTGCTTTAATCTGAAAAGGCTGCAGAGTAATATTGGAATTATTGGTTCTAGACTGTGTAATCAGTGCATCCTTTCCCAGAACTTCATTGTAATTTTTTATGCCCATGGAGTCCAGATATTTTTTGCTTACAAGTAATGCTTCCTTATCTGATTTTACTAAATTTCTCCCTGCAATTATAGGTTTTAAGCTGCTATCTTTATTTTTATCTCTAACAGATGCAATTTTTTCATCTGTAAAATAATTATCGTTATTGTAAAGTGCCGTTATTTTAGTTCCTTGATTATCTTCCTTATTTTCTATCTTTATATTTTCTGCAGATGTATTTACAAATGCCTGTACATTTTCTACATTCTTTATATCTTTAAACTTCTCAACGGTATCTCCACCAATCTTTTTGAACATATCATTCATGTCAATATCACCAGAGTCTGTTTCATACATATCATAATATTTAAAGTTCATTACCTGAATTTGCTTTAACTGTGAAACATCCACCTCTTTTAAAATTAAATTCTCACCTGAGGTTCCAATACTCACAAGAGTCACTATCAGCATAGTTCCAATGGCAACTGCCAGAGAAGTGAGAAAGGTTCTTCCTTTTCTGCTCCCAAGGCCATTTAAAGCCACTTTTAATATGTCTTTAAATTTCATCCTGTTCTACCTCCTGCACTTTACCATCTTTTATATTTATAATTCTCCTTGCCCTTTTTGCCTCTTCCATGTTATGGGTAACCATAATAACTGTATACCCTCTCTCATTCAAATCACTTAAAAGATTCATTATAAGTTGTCCATTTTTTGAATCCAAATTTCCTGTGGGCTCATCTGCAAAAATTATTCTAGGTTCATTTACAAGAGCTCTTGCTATACTCACCCTCTGACGCTGTCCTCCCGAAAGCTCTGTGGGCTTATTTTTTATCTTATCTTTAAGTCCCACCATTTCAAGGGCCTTTTCTGCCTTTACTTTCCTCTTTCTTTTATCAATACCAGAAAATATCAAAGGCATCATCACATTTTCAAGGGCAGTTTGTGTATTCTCAAGATTAAAGGATTGAAATACAAAGCCCACAGACTTATTTCTATACTTTGACATATCCTTATCCTTAAGCTTGCTTATATCCTTTCCGTCTATAAAAATACTTCCTGATGTAGGTGTATCAAGCCCTCCCACAAGATGCATCAAAGTAGATTTACCTGAACCTGAAGGTCCTACTATAGCTGCAAATTCGCCTTCTTTAATAGTTAAATTTACATTATCCAGTGCAATTACCTTTTCCTTACCCATATTATAAATCTTTGAGACATTTTTTATTTCTATCATATAATTTTCCTCCATTTTCAAGATAATACTATTCAGATATTCTTCTAGTGTATTATAACTATAGTACACTAGAAGAATATCTGTTGTCAATATAACTTTATAATGAGGATGTAATTAGCCAAATCCTCCAAGTTTTTCAAGATGGGGAATACACATCTTATTTTTCAGGGTATGATATTTTTTTCAATTTCCCATCTCTTAAAATATAGATTCTCTATTTCTTTTCTACTGAATTCAGTTAGAAATTGGTTACCAAATCAACTAAAAAATATCTCCAGCAATTAGAAAAAGATATTAACAAGGATCTAATAACTCATGGAAAAAATATTCACTTGATTTTTTGAGGCTATGTAGGGTTAAAGCTTCTGCTACATCTGACCGTCACAATTAAGTGACATCCTCTCACAAACAGGAAAAAGCCGCTTTGATACAATGGAAACCTCCTATCCCAAAGCCACCGCTGCCGTTAAGGGGAAAAAAGGACGCACTAATCACGCCCTCCGCACACTCTTTTTTCGATCAAGTGATTCTTAGGTTCAGGTGGAGTTTGCTTTAAGAACTGCTTATCTCCATCTGAACCTTATTAACAGTATTCTTAGTGTCTTTAGCACTTAGAATACGTATCCTTTAGGGGAAGAACTTATCCAGGCGCATAGCAGTGCTTATCTCCCACTTTGAAGAAGATGGGAGTATTAGCAATGGTAGCGTTCGGATAAAGAAAAGCAGCGGCTTTGATTTTCGTTATCAAAACCACCGCTTGGCTACCGCTGTTCTATTGAGAACTATAGACTATTAGTCGTCGTAACCGAGGTTTTTTTTTATTTTTCAATGGTAGAAGCTTTTTTGGTGTCGGGTAAAAACTTTTCTATTCCGTTCCCACCTTTAGCGCCTCACTCATAGAAACCGCATTGACTTTTTTCCTGCACAACAGCTTCGACAATTCATAGGAGACCATTACGACGACAAATCCTACTACAATGTAAAGAGGATCAATCATCAAGGGCATTGAAAAAGTAATGCTGTTTTCCAATGCTTTCATCAGCCCTCCCATTGCCGCAAAACTGAGCGGGATTCCAATGAGATACCCGAGTATCACGACAGTTGTTGAGCTATTCAGGATTAGAGAATTCACTTCCTTTTTCCGGTATCCGAAAATCTTCATCAGTGAAATCGTGTTCTTATTTTCTTCAATAATCATGGAAGTAACAACATAGATGATAAGCACTCCAATGAGAAACGCCACCGCTGAAACGAAAAAGATCAGCGACACCACGGGCGCCATGGATTCTCTTACCGCAGCAGCCTTCTCTTCCATGGACACTACGTTGTACGGCTGGTTTTCTGGAATATCCAGTAGCTTGTTACTGCCAAGCCCCGTGTAGCTTTCTTCCGGCATCCCGAATTTCTCATTATACTCGGCAAGCGGCATAAAGATAAACCTGTTATAGGAATCCGCGATACTGTCGATTTTCAACGAAAATTCCTGATAGTCCGCTTTGCGGACGATGGTAATCGTGTCTCCCGGCTTTGCCTTTAGCCGATCAGCAAGTGGCCTCGTTATAATAACCTGATTCATACTCAGTCTGTTGCCGGATTCATCCATAAGCGTATACATTGCGGAATCCGGCATAACACCAGTGACATAAAAATCTCTGTTATCATCACCCATTGGCAGAAATTTCGATGCAGAGAAAGGTTCGGAGCCCGCAGGCGGCCGCCCATTTTGCAGGTTATAGAAGACATACTCGTACTGGAAATTGTATGAGCCTTCCACATTACTTGTCAGGAGATAATCCATACCACTTTTCAGGAAAAAGCCATAGAGCAGAAGCAGTGTGGCCACTACGCAGCCGCCGAGCAGCAAGGCAAGCCGGGACAGACTGCGGAGTTGTTCCCGAATCTTGAATTTCAAAGTAAATTTAAGTTTTTCAAGATGAAACCTGCGCTCCAGAAAATTTACCTTACTCTTTTTCCTATTCCCCTTCATCAGCTCGGCGGGCGAATATTTCAGCTCTTTATGGATCACAAGGAAGCCGCTCAATCCAAGGAATAAAACGGGGAGGAGAAGGCTCGTGATGATCACAACCGGATTATAATTAATTCTGGTCAACGGTATGTCGAAGTAACCGAGCAGAAACAGCAAAAAGGCACGCACGGTAAACAACCCAATGATGGTTCCAATGACACCTCCGATTGCGGCGATAACAAGCGGGAATTTCAAATAATAGTGATAAAGTTCCTTCCTTTTATATCCTAACGCATACAATGCGCCTGCGATTACCGATTCGCGCTTGATCATCCGCCCAATGATGTTGCCAAGTAAAACAGCAGTCAACAATAGAACCGCGATAGGTACAACCTTGCTCATAAAATTTATGGAATCATTTTTCATTGTGGCAGAGTTGACCCGGCTATTTCCGCTGGTATCCGTCCATTGCCCGATGCCTATACCCCGGCTTTTCAGCATCTCTATGAATTTTGCCGACTGGGCACGCGGGCTTTCTTTCGGATGATTGAATTTCACCGCGTAGAAACTGCTTCCTTTGCCGAGCGCAGCAAAGTCCTCGCGGCTTACGACTGCAATACCAAAGTTCTGCGGCGAATATACGAGGTCCGTTTCTGATTTCAGCGGATAAATATAATTCGGCAGTGCCATAAAACCAGCAACCGTAAACTGCTTATCCATTATGGTCAGCACATCACCGATTTTATAATTTTGGGCGGCGGCAAAAGCCGGGTTGAGCAGGATTTCTCCGCTTCCGTTTAGTTCATTGCCTTCGATGATGACCGGAATATTGATTTTATCATTTTTAGTGAAAACGCGCAGCGTGATCCCTTCTAAAAGCACATAATCGATGCTTTTGCCTTCCTCAATGACCGCGTCTCCCGCCAGTTCAAGCTCGGGTAAACTATCTATGCTTTTGTCAGTTATAAAAGAAGCGTCTTCCTGCACATATCCTTTTTCAAATTCATTCGTTAGCCGTTTTAGGTTGCTACCTACTAAAACCATACCCGTAAACAGCACGCAACTTAAAAGAATCAGTAAAACGGAGCCGATATATTGCGCCTTGTTCTCGAAGAAAACACGTTTGATTCTCTTATTGATGACCATTACCATTCAATCCTTTCCGCTGGAACAATTTGCTCATTCGCCAATTCTTCCACGATTTCACCGCTCCTGAGTTTGAACACCTGGTTCGACATACCGGCAATGGCGACGTTGTGGGTGATCATCAAAATGGTGGTTCCATATTTCTTGTTCACCTCTTGCAGGAGTTTCAAAATGCTGCGAGACGTCTGAAAATCCAGCGCTCCGGTTGGTTCATCACAAAGCAGCAGCTTCGGATTTTTGACAATCGCCCTTGCAATGGATACCCGCTGCTGTTCACCACCGGAAAGCTCCCGGGGGAAGCGGTGCTTTTTATCCTGCATACCGACTGCTGCTAAAACTTCGTCAGTATCGAGAGGTGATTTACTTATATTGGATACCACTTCAATGTTCTCCCCAACTGTAAGATTGGGAATCAAATTATAAAACTGGAAGACGAAACCAACGTCCCGGCGCCGATAATCGGTTAACCCATCATCATTCAGATTGTTGATCTCAACACCGTCAACGAAAACCCGTCCACTGTCCCCGCGATCGATACCCCCGAGGATATTCATCAGTGTGGATTTTCCAGAACCGGAAGGCCCGAGGATGACGCCGATTTCTCCCTTATCGAGCTTCATCCCGATTCCTTTTAAGACTTCGGTCTTCACCACACCCGTCGTGTAGCTTTTCTTTATGTTTTCAACATCAATGAACATATCATCTTCCTCCTTTTATCGATATAAGATTTTGCAAAGAATCTGCAGATACTCGTCAAGCTCTCTTAGCATTTCCTCAGAATGCGCCTTGTAGGCGTCAACATCGTCGCCATACCGGAACAAGCTGTCGATGTAGCCATGCATCGTCCACATAATGATGTTTTGTGCCTTTTCACTGTCAATATCATCCTTGAACAGCATATTGTCATGATTGGATCTTTGGCGGACCAACTGCACCGCAATAAAGGGCGACGATTGCGGCAAATCTCCCGGAAGCCCTTCCGGAAAAACATCCTTTACTGCTGAGTCAGAGTAGGTTTTCACCAGAAACCCAAACATAAGCGGGTAACGAAAGAACATCTCTAGTTTCTGTTTTGACACAATCCTGATATTTTCAAGAAAGTCACTGCTTTCTAAAATAACCTTTCTATACTCCATAATAATAATGTCCAGTGAATACTTAATGAGAAACAGGAAAAGCCCCCTTTTAGAGCCAAAATAATGAAATATTAATCCCTTAGATATACCTGCCTTCTTGGCTATTTCATCTAAATTTGCCAGATGGTATCCTTTATTGAATTCCCTAAATGCTTCTGCGATAACCCGTTCACGTTTTTCTTCTTCCATAGTCATAATTTTATGGTCTTTGATTTTATATTCACATATAAATTCGGCATCGTCTTTCTTCCTCGCCATTAATATAACCTCCAACCTCATATTCTATTGACTTAAAAGTCAATATATCTATTTCAGTATAGCATCCGTTGACTCTGAAGTCAATAACGCATACAAAAGTTTGCATGCCATAGGGTTAGGGCATCATAGTGCTGTGAGAGCATGGACTCTATAACCTGCATTCGCCTTCACAAAACGGTAAGCAGGGCAACTGGTGGCCACAGTTGCCCATTTTCTGATTGAATATTATCTAATAATTATTCGTTCTACTCAAAAGTCAATAATTCTGATATAATATTTACAATAGATAATTATGATTATAATGCGTGTAGGTGTGGCAAATTTATATGTTGTGAGGAGTTTGAGTTGATGGATGATTCCACGAAGATAGATATGGAGGAAGCACTCCGAGCCATAGCTTCAATGATTGAGCGGAGTGAGAAAGCACAAGAAAAATTTGCACAAGGTACTTCCCAGTACACGTTGCAAAGGAACAGGATCAAAGCGCTTTATGTAGCCTCGTCATTAATAATAAATGAATTAGCAGAGAATGATGTAACAGATAAATTTACGAAAGAAGACTTGGAAAAAGCGCTTGCACCAATAGCTTCACTGATTAGCAAGAGTGAGAAAGCCCAGAAAAAATTAGACCAAGGCACCTGGCAGCATACGATGCTCAGGGATAATCTCAAAGCACTATATATAGCTTCACCATTGTTAACAAAGGCATCGAGCGAAATAAATGCCAGAAAAGAGCAGACAGAATAATATATCCGTGGTATAAGTATAATTCTCAGATAATTAATTGACGCTTTATTCAGATAAAATTTCGTCAATTAATCCATAATCTTTTGCTTGTTCAGCTGTCATATAACAATCTCTTTCCATATCTTCTTTAATTTTTTTTATGGGCTGACCCGTAAGATTAGCATATATCTCATTCAGCTTTTCTTTTGTCCTTTCAAGCCAATCACTATGAATCTTTATATCTGTGGCTTGCCCTTGAAGTCCTCCTGATATTGAAGGCTGATGAATGAGCACTTCACTATTTTGCAATGCAAAGCGTTTACCCTTAGTCCCTGATGCCAGCAGCAGTGAAGCGGCACTCCCCGACTGACCTATACTAATTGTAGAAACATCACATTTAATATAATTCATTGTATCCATAATGGCGAACCCATCTGTTACAGAACCACCGGGGCTATTAATATAAAAATGAATATCTTTATCACTGTCCTCAGATTCTAGAAAAAGCATTTGTGCTATAATTAAACTTGCTGATTCATTAGTTACCATGCCATTAAGCATTATAATCCTATCACTTAGTAGTCTTGAAAAAATATCATAAGAACGCTCTCCACGAGATGTGTGTTTAATTACCATTGGTACAAGATTACTCATATTAACCTCCTTATGCCATTTATGCAGCAATATTCGTAATTTTATTGAGATATGTTCTGATACTTATAACATTATTTGATTTATTACTTCCATACACCCTCCTGTACTTTCCTGGCGTCAAGCCATAAACTCTCCTAAAAGCTCTTGAAAATGATTCTTGAGAACCATACTGATATTTTAGAGCAATGTCCAAGATGGATTGATTTGTATGGATAAGTTCCTCTGAGGCTTTTTCCATGCGCCGCTTGTTTATATATCTGGCTGCAGATTGACCTACTATTTTATGGAATATCCTATGATAATAATACTTTGATAAATTGGCCTTTTGTGCAAGATCCTGAAGACTAATCTTATCATCTAGATTTTTTTCAATATACTTAAGCGAGTCATTCACCTTTGAGCGGTAATCCATATACATCCTCCTTTCAAGAAGATATATTAATTATATACTTAATTTAAAATTAGTTCTTGATAATTCTTGCTCAAATTACTCTCTCCTCGCATTTACCCAAAATAACTTTTTAAAGTATAATGATAACGTTCAATTTTCCAACGTTGTCTATACCATTTGATTTTTTCAACTGCTTATTCAAGGTTTTCTACAAGCAATTACATTTATATGTTTTGGAACATCTTTGAGGCTTGAATCTAAAGCGTCAAGCCACTTTTGACTTTCTTTATCTGATGTAGAGCGTTCACGTTTGGTAACCCGTTTTCCAAGTTCTTTTGGAACATGTGTCCATACATGTCTTAATAAAATGCCAAGAGGAATACCATCTACTGTTACTGCAAGAGTGGTATGATTTAACAACCCAAGATCATGTTCAGTGTTACCATATACACCTAATCCTTTAGTTGCAGGATGATCTTTATAATCTAATGTGGTAGTATCCTAGATTGCAAAGACAGTGTCATACTTTCTCATACGATCGATAGTTTGTTCTCTGTGGCTCATTAGGATTACCTCCGGTTTAACTCTATTGTTACTAAAGAATCTATATGTTGCCTGTGTTCCAGCATAGCTTTTACATGCCTGAGGTATTGAACTTTCAGGGTTTCCGTAGAAAGAGTTAGCTATTTTAGTTAACCTCTTATTTAGTCTATTATCCGCAAAAGGTGCATCATTAAATTCCTGTAGTACCCAATCATTAGTATGCATACAAACCTCCTAAATTATTTAGTCTTATATGCATATTAATATATTTATTTATGAATGTTCAAATGTATGTTTTGGCTCTGTATACGTTACTTACTAATTAATTCCCAAACTTATGTGCAATGTATAGCGTCTAACGTGGGGTTTTCTCATACAAAAAGATATAAGGATTAATGCCCTATATCTCTGAGCTTGTCATTATAACCTTACTGGTACATCTCTATCCTGAAGATATTTTTTTACATCTCTTATTTTTAATTCTCCATAATGAAACAATGAAGCTGCTAGAGTTGCATCTACACATGTATCCTTGAATACATTATAGAAATCCTCTAAGGATCCGCATCCTCCGGAGGCTATTACTGGAATATTTACTGATTCTACAACAGCTTTAGTCAATTCTATATCATAGCCTCTTTTAGTACCATCTGCATCCATACTTGTAAGAAGTATTTCTCCTGCTCCTAGACTTTCTACTTTTTTAACCCACTCTATCGCATCTATACCCGTATTTTTCCTTCCTCCTTCTATAAATACATCCCAACCCTGTCCTCCTGATCTTTTTTTTGCATCTATAGCAACTACCACACACTGTGAACCGAATTTATCTGCTGCCTCGTATATTAAATTTGGATTTCTTATGGCCGCCGAATTTACAGATATTTTATCTGCACCTGCTCTAAGTATACTCTTAAAATCATCTATATCCGATATTCCTCCTCCTACAGTGAGAGGAATAAATACTCTTTCTGCAGTTTTCTCCACTACATCAATTAATGTTTTTCTTTTTTCATAGGTAGCAGTAATATCTAAAAATACTATTTCATCTGCCCCCTGCCCGTTATAGTGCTCAGCTATTTCTATTGGATCTCCCACATTTTTCAAATTGATAAAATTTATTCCTTTTACAACCTTTCCTATATTTACATCTAAGCATGGAACTATTCTCTTAGTAAGCATATTAATTTCCCCCCATTTATATAGCTTCTTTTAAAAAAGAGTTTTTAAATATATGAGTTTCTCAATTATAAGTCTATACACACTTTCATTTTTAAGCTTTAGCGTTGTGCATAGTATATTCTTAGCTTCAACCTAATGAAAATTCATATATTTAAAATTTATTGATGAAAATATTAATATATCAAAATATATCTTTTATTTTGCACTTTGCTGTATTGTAAGTTCTACAAAATTTTTTAACATTTTAATTCCCACATCTCCACTTTTTTCAGGATGAAATTGAGTGCCATATACATTTTTCTCGTTGATAACAGCTGGTACCTCTACTCCATAGAAACTATAGGCATTTAAATTATTCTTAAATTTCAACTTAGCATAAAATGAATGCACAAAATACACATAACTATTTTGTTGTACACCTTTTAAAATTTGACACTCTTTTTCTATAGTTAAACTATTCCAGCCCATGTGAGGTATTTTTATATTTCCATGAAGTTTTGTTATATTACCATGTACAAGTCCCAATCCATTGCAATGTTCTATTTCTTCACCTGTGTCAAATAAAAGCTGCATTCCCAGACATATACCAATTAGAGGTATGCCTTTTGATACAATTTCTTTTAGTACCAAATCTAATTTTTTATTTTTTAAATTTCTCATAGTTTCCGGAAAAGCTCCTACTCCAGGCAATATAACTCCTTTGCTGCTTTCTATATCATATTTATCTGAAGTTATCTTTGATTCTGCACCTATATAACTTAATGCCTTTTGAACACTTTTTAAATTTCCCATTCCATAATCTATAATACAAATCAAAATTGTTACCCCCTTTCTGTAAATCTTTCCAAAAAGCTAGTCTATCTTCGTAAAAACACTTTCTTTATCAATTAATTATGTCATACAAATTAATGTGATTTTATGAAGAATACGGTAAAAACTAGTATGCTACTATTCTATCATTGCGACTTAACTATATACACTATATATAAATGATAGCATATTATTAATTATTTATGCAAATTTTGAATTTTTGTTATATTTGGTTCTGTAATATTATCAATTATTTATACGTTAGCGTCTCTTTACTTTTTCCATTTATTAAATAAGCATATTTTTAGTCTAAATTATATAAAATTTAATAAATATTTGCATTTTATATAGGAATTTTGAAATTTATGTAGAATATATTAATTTATGAAATTTATAATTATAAAATATTAATATGAAAGGTTTGGTTAATATGAAGATATCACTTATCAATCCACAAACTGAAGTAAACGGAATGAGAGAACTTTATGGGTATCATGAAAATTTAGGAATAGCACTTATCGCAGCTTATTTGAGAGCTAATGGACATGAAACTTCTATCTATGATCTACGTGTTGATAAACTAAATGAAAAAGAACTTGTAGATATATTAATAAATAATAATACTGATTTAATAGGATTAAGTATAAATTATGCCACTTTTCCTTCTGCATTGAAAATTGCTCAAATCCTGAAATTTCAGTCCAAACATTGTACGGTTGTATTAGGAGGAGAACATTCAACTTATTTAGATAAGGAAATTCTAGAACAGTATTCTATAATTGACTGTATTATTAGGGGAGAAGGTGAGGATACTTTTTTAAAATTAGTTAATACTAACCTGAGTTCGAAAAAATAAACTACAATTTTGTATAAATATAGATATAGAAAATGCAAAAAATAATTTAACTACAAATGAAGAAATTATTTAACATTTATTCACATTTAAAGCAATATTGTGATTAAGCTAAATGAAGATGTTTGTCCAATTTCAAGGAAGGTTTTTTAGGAAGAAAACTATATGCTGCTAGTCCAGAAACTATATTTACCATAAAGTTGGTAAGGCTTCTATGACGGCTATGCTCTATTTGACATACATTCTTCAAATGATCGTTTACGTTCTCTATAACAGCTCTTTTCCTAAGAATAATTTTGTCTTCCATACACATTAACTTGTTTTTCATATTCCTTTTTAGTTTTGTTATGAGCTGTACCCCCTTGGAATACAGTATATCTGATATTTTCTTGGACAAATAACCTTTGTCCCCAAATAATTTTCCGTAGAGTTCTTTTGAGAGTTGTTCTATAACCTCTATATTCCTGTCATCCACATTCCCGGGTGTCAGATAGAAAGAAAGAATTTCACCCTTGTCATTTATGACAAGATGAAGTTTGAAGCCATAAAACCATCCTGTTGAACTCTTTCCCCTTTCTGCAATTCCCTTGAAAACCTTGTGGGAATGGATTCTCCTGTTATGGCATACATCTAAAGTGGTGGAATCAATGAAAGAAATTCCTGTACACTTGCCAATTCTAAATTTTCTCATGTATAATAGTAGTGGAAGCAATGTTTCCTGCATTAGTTCTACAAACCTGTTATAGCTTACAAGCTCAGGGAAATAGGGTCTTAGAACAGTTGATACATACTTTATATAATAGGCTTTGAAATTTCTGTAGGCTGATAAGTGAAAGTATATGATTATTGTCATGACTTCACTAAGCGATAAGTTTCTACTTTTTATTATTGAAAAATGACTACAGTTGTTTTCCTCTATAAAATGGCTCCGGCAGTATTCTTCAAAAGCTATACAATAGTTATCAACATCGTAAAATACTTCAAATAATAAATTTTGCATAAAATCCCATCCTTTTGTTTTGTTTTTTCTCTGTATTTATATAATAAAACATTTTGATGGGATTTTTTATATCTATAAATACTTTTTTTATTTTCGAACTCAGGTTAATACTATTGAAAATAATGAAGATATTAGAAAAGTAAAAAATATTTCTTTTATTGATAAGAATGGGAAAAAATTTACTAGGACAAATGATGAATCAAGCATAACAATTTTAGATACCATTGCCTTTGCAGCAAGAGATGTTGCAATTTCTGCTATCAAAAAAAATATTCCCATAGAAATTGGAATTCTAGCTGAAAGAGGGTGTCCTTTTTCTTGTTCTTTTTGTAATGGAGATAGATTTTTCTCAAATGGTAAAGTAGGATTAATAAGAAGAAGATCCCCCTTGAATGTTGTAAATGAAATGATGTCATTAACTCCTTTATTTAAAAATAAAGAATTAATACTACATTTTTATGATGCAACATTTATTACACGTTCTGCCGATAGTAGAGCATGGATAGATGAATTTTGTTCTTTACTTGAAGAACGTAATTTGAAAATTCCTTTCGATGCTTTCATAAGATCTGATAGTTTTGATTTTGATAGAGACGAAGAACTTATTAATCGTCTTGTAAATAACGGATTAATTGGCACGTATGTTGGATTAGAGGCTGGCGATGATGATACTTTACAACTTTACAATAAAGGCATTAAATCAATCCCTATACACTATAGATAAATTGAAAAAATTTAAAATCGAAGGTTATACTAACGGAGTTATATGTTTTCACCAAGATGTAACCTTAAAAGAAGTAATGCATACTACAACATTTTTATATAAAATAGGTTTATGTAGTTTTTGGAATATAGTATCTAGAGCTGAAACTTTACCTGGTATTCCTTTAGAAAAACAAATGTCTGTACTACCAAGAAAAAATATATGGGACGTCGAAAATTATTATTTTAAAGATGAAAGAGTAACACTTTTATATAACATACTAGTAAAAATAAAATCTTCTTATTTTATTGCTCAATATGAAGATTATCTAAGCAGAAAATTAAGATATTCACTTAAACTTAAAGAGTTTTATCTTACAGATAAACTAATAAATTCTTTAAGTAAAGTTGTTGAAAAAGACATTTTAGAAATGCAAAAATCAACATATGAATTTATAGTAACTACGATTAATGGTATCGAAAACCACACTATAGTTAATTGTGAACAATATACTAAAGAAATTATTATATATGTGAGCCAAATAACTTCCAAGTTACATAATATTTATATTAAATATTCACATTTATTACACTCCAAAAGATATGTTAGCTCAGAAGTACAGGGGGTAATTTAAAATTGAGTAAAACAAAAATAATATATATTAAGTTATGTTTATCTGCATTTTTTTGGGGTGGTTCAGCTATTGCAGGAAAAATTTTATTAAAAGAGATGAGTCCTTTATCTGTGACATTCATGCGATTTTTTTGGGCTACAATTATTCTTTTTTTTGTTTGTAAATTTAATATGAAAACAATGAGAATTTCTTTAACTTTAAAAGAACACTTAGCATTATTTTTGATGGGGTTTGTAGGAATTTCTTTGTGTTATTGTTTTTATTTTCAAGGATTGAATATAAGTTCTGCATTTAATGCTTCTCTTATGGAAGCTACGATTCCATTATGTACTTTATTCATTTCTGTAGCTATAAAAAAAGAAACTTTTACAAAAAATACTTTATCAGGAGCTTTAATAGCATATTTAGGCGTTTTTATTATTATAACAAAATTAAACCTACACATTATATATACTTTAAATTTTAATATAGGTGATATTTTCTTACTTATAAGTACACTTTGTTTTGGAATATATAATGTATTGTACCGCAATATAGCACCAGATATTCCATCTATAGCTCAAACCTTCTATATTTTTTTATATGGCACAATAGGAATTATTCCTTGGATATTATATTATATGTATTCTGCTAATTATCGCATTAATACACACAATTTCTCTATTATAAGCGTATGCTGTGTAATTTTCTTATCTTTAGGCTCTTCAGTATTAGCTTATTTATTTTTTAACCAAGGGATACAAGTTTTAGGTGCATCAAAAGCTTCCATTTTTATAAACTATGTTCCTATTATTACAATTCTATTATCAATAATTATTTTAAGCTATATTCCAGCGATCACTCAAATTATTGGTTCAATTGTCGTTCTAACTGGAGTATATATATCTCAAAGAAATTCTATACATCAACAAGAGACCATAAGTGAATACTCACAGAAATAAAATTTTTGCTTGAAAGTATTACCTCTTATGTGGGTTGTAACAGCCCTATATAAGGTGGAAAGTATCTTAAATAAATTAGATAAATAAACGACAGTTTTATTTACTTTGTCCCCTAAATTTCTTTTTCTACAGTTTTTAAACCATCTAATTGAGAATATATGCTAGATATAGAAAATCGGTGATTTAAATATATCTCTTGAAAGGCAAATGCAAGATGAAGAATTTCCGTAAGACTGAAGCCTAGTAAATTTATATTAAAGCTAAAGAGCCCTTTATGAGTTTTTCATAAATGGCTCTTTTATAATTCGATTAGACAGTATACATCATCTATATTTACCAGTTTTCTTTTTTTTTAATGTAAACATGGATCTTAAATTGGTTTTCTTCAAAATCAAACACAACTTCCCAGGTTAATAAAAGTATATCTGATATTCTTAATGCTGAATTAAGTCTCAATACTATCAACGCATAATTTCTCATGTTTCCTGATCCAATTAAATACTTCTTTAAATCATTTATTTTTTTAACTGATCTTATAGGTCTACCCTTTCCATTTTTACCTCCAGTTTATTACATTTATTATCTATATATATTATATTATGTGTAACTAAAAATTTCAATTTTATATTTTAAAACATAAAAAGCAGGCATATAAATTTCAGTTCTAAAACTATTACCAAAATCAAAGTACCAAAACAATTCTAAAATAACCTTTATGGTACTTATATTTGGTTATCATTGTCTTAAAGTGGGTTTTTTCGAAATGTTGACGATACCCCATGGCTATCAAACTAAGGAAAAAATAGTACCCATTTATAAAAAATAGTACAATAAATAATAGAAATCTGTTTTTTATAGGGAGGGCTAAAAAATAGCAAAAGAAAAATTAATAACACAAAATGGAATCAAGGAATTATCAAACCATATACTAAAATACTTTTCAAAAGAAGAAGTTGAAAAGATAGCAAGAAAGGTTGGATTTGCACAAAGAGAAGGTAAATTAGCAGCATGGGAATTCCTTTATTTATGTGCATTTTCACAATTGGATGTATCAAAAGATACACTTGTAACAATGAGTGCTAATACAATTGATTTGATAGGAATAACAATATACATGACCAATATATCAAATGATATATTGATTACAAAACAAATACATGATATTTATTCATTAAGATGGCAGATTGAACTAATATTCAAGATATGGAAGTCAATATTTCACATATCTAGTGTAAAACCAGTAAAAATTGAACGTTTCAAATGCCAATTATATGGTAAACTTATTTTACTAGTTTTAAGCTCCATAGTGATGTTTAAAATGAGATCTGAACTCTTAAAAAAGAAGAAGTTTGAAACAAGTGAAATTAAAACAGCACAAATAGTGCATGAATATGTTCAAGAGCTGTATTTCAACTTTATGACACCTTCAAGTAATTTCAAAGTTTTAACAAGAATATATAACTGTATATGTAAAAATGGGCGGAAATCGCACCGTAAGGACAAAAAGACCTTCTTTGACATTCTTGGAGTATCCTACAACCATCGAGAAGGAAGGTGTGAAACCGCCGCATAAAACACTTTTATTATATTATAATTTAAAGTTCGTGTCTTCAAAAAATCATGAACACAGGAGCTTTTCTGATATGCAAAAAATCGTATTAAAATAGTATTTATTCCAAAATTTGTTTTGCCTTAATCCCTTACAGCAACTAATTTAATTCATTATTCTCGTGTCTTAGCTCGATGGTCATGTGGCACTACCCCAAATTAGGAGTGATACAAATTCAAAATAACATCACTTACTATAATTTTGAATTAATTTAAAAATAGTTTTATTTGCATTATCATTATATAATCCACTGTGATAACACACTATATTTTCTATATCATACTGAGTGAATTTCTGAAGTGATTTCACCGCTTCACCCATATCATAAGTATGCACCTGGTTAGGACCCATTAAATGCCCATCCTGAATATTCATCTCATCACCAGTTATAAGGGTTTTACTACATTCATGATAAAAAGCAATATGGCCCGGAGTATGTCCTGGGGTATAAATTACTTTTATTCCTCCACAATATGGAAGTATATCACCATCTGATACGACGTTATCAACATTAGTCTTGGAGTTAGCAAAGCCATTCTTCAGTATTTCATAGAAACTTTTCCTGTCATCAGGTGAAGTTTTTTTATTTTTCTCAATCTGTGCCAATTTTATTGGCATCTTCTCTCCTGTTATATATGGTTTTTCTATTTCATGTGCAATTACTTCAACTTTTCCGTGGAGCTCTTTTACAATACTTGCAAGAGAACCTACATGGTCTATGTCCTGATGGGTTAAAAGTATCTTGTTGATTTTTTCAAAAGTCAACCCAGCAGCTTTTACTGCTTCCCGAAACCTTTCCAATTGGCCAGGAAAGCCTGTATCTACAAGCACCATATCTTTATCATCCCACATTAATATAGGATAAATGTTGGTCATTCTGCCCATAATATTGCAAGATATTTCAATCATTTCAATACCTTCCGCTATTCTCAAATTACTACCTCCTCTCATTTACCCAAAATAACTTTTTAAATTCTACTTATTCTTTAAAAAAGCAAAAATTTTTTTTAAGATACCCTTAAAAGAAAAATTACTATTTTTATTTACTAAAGGCATTGTAGGATTTTCCAAAGATGCCTCTTTTTCCTCCTGAATGGGTTCTTTAAAAAATCCATCATATTCACATATATTTAATCTATCTTCTAAAAGAGCACCATCCACCATATAGAAAAATTTTTTTAATTTCTCTATATTTTCAATGTTATCCATAATAAACTCTATAAATTCATGCTTTTCATGGTCAATATCATCTAAATAAGAATCTTCCTTTGAAAGATCAAATACATAACCTGCCTTTATTTCTGTAGAAAGTCTCTTTATACTTCCCCTGGCCAAAAATATAATATTTATTGAGTCCTTTATCTTAGGTTCTTTCATATAGGTTATAAAGCCTAAATTTCTCCTTACTTCAAAGGGAAGTACCCTATATAGATATTTAAGTATTCCTTTTGAAGTAGAATTTATATGGCTGTAATCCACATCCAGTACAATATATATTTTTCTGCAGTATTTAACTGACTTAAAACAGGCTTTAATTAAATCCTCAAATACTTCCCTATTCATATTGGCTGCAGAAAACATGTCTTCTATAGGATTGAAGCAGTCATCCTGACTATTTAGTGGAATTTTACTTATCTGCTCCAGGGTGTTTCCTTCTTCTATATCATAATCCCTTATAAATCCTGAAGCATATATTATTTTTTCGGGGTTTTCTATATAATTTTCTCTTTCTTCTTCTGGAATTATATAACTATGGGTAAAATAACGATTTCTCTGCCCTGTATAGTCTTTTCCCACAAAAGCAGATTGGCCAATTATCATTTTGTTTCCCGTATTTGCACAAAACAGTGCCACAGGATATTTAAGTATGTCCTCTTCTCCTGCAAGCTGAGCAGGAGCTTCATAAAAACATAAATTCTGAAGAGTGTTTATTATAAATTCATTTTCAAGTCCAGAACTTTTAGCTACTGTATCATAGCCTGGGGTCTCACTGAATACTCCCTTTCTATCCCTACCTCAATAAATTTTAATTTATCTTTTATTTACTTCTATTTTCATAGAATTTCATTATTTATAAACAAGTGGTTAAATTTAAATATGTGAGTATATTGAATATATAGGTAATACTGGATGGAGAAGGTTGAACGTGTGCATAAGAGTGTAAGTGATATTCCAATATTTTGAAGGAAACACACCTATATAGCTCTAATGCTTACCCTACCATGTCTCACGGAGTACATATCTATGTCTCTACATTCCTTCGTTCTGCATTTTAGAGCAGGTGCTAGCATTAATCCTCGTATACTGGGTCAATTAAGCCCTTATGGGGGTTTGAACGCGCTTTACCTTACTCTTTTCAAAGAACTATAAATTTCAATATACCTATGCATATATTAAATTAAGCTGCTTGTTGATAACTTGTCAACCCATGAACTTTGTCATGTGTATATGTTGTTTTTTTCTTGCATAAAGTGTACATAACTTTTATAAGTCTTACACTTAGTGCAACTATTGCTTGTTTTCCGGTTAATTGATTTTCCTGTCTTTTCGTTAAATGGGTATATATTTCTTTAAATGCAGCATTCTTAGCTACCATAACAGTTGCTGCCTGATATAGAATATTTCTTAAATTTGAACGACCTCTTTTACTAATTTTAGTTTTACCTTTTTTCATGCCAGAGCTGGTTTCTTTCAAGTTAAGTCCTGCCACTTTCTGTATTTGCTTATAGCTGTCATATTTTGATATGTCTCCAATTTCAGCTAGAAAACCCGCAGCTGTTACTATGCCTACACCTTTTATGCTAAGTAAATATTCTGAATAACCTGTCTGCAAAAGATATTCTTCCATGAGCTTTTCCACATCATCTAGTTCCTTTTGTAAAGCTTCTAATTGCCTTAAAATAAGCCTTAATCTATATCTGGCCCCTTCAAGCCCTACAGGCACTCCTATTGAAGTTTTAGCTGCATTAAAAACCAGCTCTGCTTTCTTAAATCCAACACGATTATGTGTAGCATCTAGAAGCTTTTGAGTAAGCTCAGAAACTCCTATATTCACTATATCTTGTGGGAAAGGACATGTTTTCAGTATACATAAAGCGGACTTTCCTAAGATATCTGAAAACATCTTTTTAAATTCTGGAAAGTATTCATCTAATAGCGCTATTAGTCTTACTTTTTCTGAGATAAACTGTTTTTTTAGCTCTTGCCTATTGTTGCTGCATAATCGAAGATTTACGTAGAGTTCTTCCTCAAACATGCAGTTTAGGTATTGACCTTGATATATAAGTTTAGAAATAATCTTGGCATCTTTTTTGTCATTCTTAGTTGGACTATTATCTTCAAGCTCCTTAATTTTATTAACATGATATGGATTGACCAAGCATAGCTCTATCCCTTGACTTTTTAAGTAGTAAGCAAGATTCTTCCAATAGTGACCTGTTGGCTCCATTCCTACTAATACATAATCTAAGTTATATTTCGCCTTTAATTGTCTGATTGAATCTAATAGACATTCGAAAGATTCTCTGGTATTCTTTATAAGGAACGGCTTTTTTATATATTCACCATTTACTACAAATTGACCATAGTGATTTTCCTTTGCTATGTCTATCCCTAATATTAATGTGTTAGGAACTATAATTCGATTATTCATATTGTTTTCCTCCTGATATAGATTGTTGTTGTCTTCTTGCAAGTGACACAATATATTTATATCAGGTTTTTTTATTTCATTCAAAGTCTAAAACTCTTTATTACAGGAATACTTGTGTAATAATGTTGTTCAATCATTTTATTCCCTTCCCCCATCTAAATAATTCATGCAGTAAAGCAGCCACAAAAAAGGTTCATCCACTCTCACAGGATTTATACTTGTGCTGCTGTCTATTTGAAGGTTATGAGGATTACACCCCAAAGATGACACTGCAAAATATCCTGTAGTTTTAAAATATGTATCCATGGCTCCTTTGAAAGCACTGTCTACCCTGGCTAAAAATTTTCTCACTTCACCGTCAATATTTTCAAATTCATTTAAATTAAAAAACTTTCTGTGGTTGTAATTTTTAAATATATTACTGTTTTTACTTATGTATTCTTCATCATTTAAATTTTTCAGCATATCACTTTTAGTTATCACTACCGCCGTAGGTATAGGGGTTCTCTCCCTTGACTGCTTAGATATAAAATTTTCAAATAAATATACAAGTATATCTTTTGATTCTTGATATTTTTCTGTAAAGTCTCCCTTAAATTCCCTGTTCGCAATATTTATCTTTTTTCTTAGAGCCCTCATCTGCAGGGGATCTACAAGAAATATTATACCATCGGAATTCTTTATATGTTCTCCGTGTTTTTCTATATACCCCTTGTCCGTCATACCCTCTCCAGGTACGTCATAAAAAATAAGGGTAATTGGTGGTATTTTATCGTCTTTAAATTTAAAATTTTCTATAAGTGGTTCCATATGCTGTTTTGGGGTAGGGTCCGGCATTATATTCTTTTCAAAAATTCTTTCCTGGTTTTCTCTTATATCATCGTTATATGTGGAACTTCCTGCAATCATGGAAGCATCTATTCTCTCGCTAGTATATCTTTCAAGAACATATAAAAGAGTGGTCATATACACAGACTTTCCTGCCTGAGAAGCCCCTACAACGGAAATAATTTTAGAAGGTCCTCTTCCCGAGGTTATGGGAAGTTCATTATGACAATGAGGACACAGCCTTTCATTAGTACTTATATCGTACTTATCCTTAATTTCTATAAGCACTTTATCCACCCTTGTTTTACTGCTCTCTGGAAGACTTTCTGCCCTGACTACAGGGTTTATTTCTCCAAGCAGCCCTTTTCCTATCTTTTTATTGTATTCATTAAGCACTTCATCTACTGTTTTTTCATATTCAGGGTCCCCTTTTTCAGAATGAGAGGCCCTAAAAACTACCTGATCGGTTTTGAATTTTTTAAAACAAAAAGGACATTTTATCATAAAAGGCCCCTTTTCATAAGTTGCCTTTATATAATCCTTATTTTGTTTTTTTCTGTTCCCGGAAAAAATTTTCATAAAACCCATAGATTCCACTCCTTTCCTGCAAAGAGGATTCAACTTGAAAGGTATTTCTCTTACCTTCCTTTTAAAGTATAGGCACTACCATATTTATTTACATCCTTTATAAAAACTTTTACATATTCATTTTTATTTACTTTTATCTCCGGCATAATATTTTTCCCTGCAGAAATATTATCAATAAAATCAAAGGCTATACCATCTTCTCTATTAATGGGATAAGAATTTGACTTTTTCACATAGCATAATACGTCCTTATTTAAAGCTGTCTCTGAATCTATAATAATTTGCAGAACTTTTTCTTTAGAGAAAAAGTTTCTTAAAGGCTGCAGCTGTCTTATTTCATAATAGATTTCAGGCTTTCCTGTGTTTATGAGCACTTTGTTTTTCCCATTTTGCTGCTTTAAAAGTAAAATTTCATCTTCTTTTAGGGCTGCAGGAAAAATATAATATGTGTATTGACTTATTTCCTTCACAAATTCCCAGTATCCGTTAAATTCTCTGTATTCTTCTCTAGTATATAGTTTAACATTACTCTTATCTATGTCATCTAGTGAAAAATTATCCAAGGTGTTTGTTTTTACTATATACACTATATCAATATTTCCGGGCCATCTCCATCTTATAGTAAATTTATCCTTATCTAATTCCCAATGTACGTTGTATATTTCATCTTTATTGTCTAAAAGTTCAACTATTTTCATAACATTACCTTCCTTTAGATGATGAAAATCTAAACTATATGGGGCAATAGACCTGCATCAATACCGTGAAGCAGGTATTCATTTTCCAGACAATAGTTATAAAATTCAATAGAAGATTTTACATATATAATGTCTTTTGCCCCAAATCCTCCCATTAGATTCAATTTCTCAATACCGCTGCTTTTTATTTCATGTATATATCCTATTTTATAGTTTCTTGTTTTTCTGTCAAAATCAAAAGCATATTTTATAAAATCACTGCTGTAATCTCCAAAAAAATATTTTTCCTGGTACCCCTTTACATCATAATTCATAATGTGACTTTTAAGTGCAGAATTGTCCTCAAGTATATTGTATAGTTTACGATAAAGTTCTTCCCTTGAAAGTACCTTTAAATTATAGTCAGAAAGATTGACATTTGCTCTTTTATTAAACTCTTCCTCAAAAGACAGTTTAAATTCATCTTCCGTGAAAATATATTTATTGCAAAATAGTATCATTTTTTTAAGTACTTTTTCCTTTCCTTCCCTCAATAACACTGAAAGATTTCCCATATAATTATCTTCTAAGTAAAAGGCTTCACCATGATCTTTCTCAAGATTATCCAAAATATTCTTTACCACATTTTTATAATAAACTTTTACATTTTGTGATGCATAGTCATCTTCATTCTTTATTATACTGTCTTCATAGCTTTTAATCGTCTCTCCTATGCACATAAGGTTTTTTGCTTCTTCTGAAACCTCACCATGGATTTTTAACAAAATGTTCTCATACTGTTTAATTATATTTTTTGAAATATTTAATCTTAAAATTTCAAGCTTTCTTTCGTATATATCTTTAAATATTTTTGTCTTAGCTTCCTTTATCCCTTTACTTTTAACAAAAAAATTTTCAAGGCTGAACCCCTCTATAAATCTTGATTCATATAAACTGTTGATTTCATTTTTTATGTTATCTATAATTCTGTCTATAAATTTTATTTTATCTCTCAGATATTTTATTGTGGGGCCTTCTTCTCCCATCCAATTTAAAGCACAGTATAACCCAAGCTTAGTATTGTCTGTTATATTTTCCTTTACCAGAGCTTTAATTTGTGCTTCAATATTTATGGCCTCCAAATTATTTTTAGAAGGTATTATAAAATTTTCCCGAAAAAAATTTTCACATCTGTCTCCATACAATTTTTCTTCAATTTGTTTTAAAGTAAATCCTTCTACTTTTGAAACAGGTGACATCATAATGCCCTTCATATCCATTATGGATATGTGCTTTGGTAAAATATCATCAACTTTTGAATTTAAACCTAACTCATCTATCTTTAGGATTTCAGTTATAAATTCCACTTTTTTCATGGATAATTCATTTAATTTTCCTACAATTCTTTCATAGAAATCCTTAAGTACTGTTATACAAATGGCACCTCCTGGTCTCCTCACTTTAGAGAGTCCTGCTGTAACATATCTGTTTAAGGAATCTTCCCTTAGTATATTTGCCTTAAATCTTGCATTATCGTAATGCTGATTTTCCGTATTTGCGAAGTTGTCAATACTTACACTTCTATTTTTTATAAGATTTAAGTAGGCTATTATTTCATAATTATTCACCATGGAATTCTCTGGTATTATACCCTTTTCATTTTTTTCTTCCAAAACATATGTCATATAAAATACAGCTCCACTAAAACTTACGGAAAGCTCTCTATCCTCTCCATACACATCTGTTTTTTCATCAAACCTAAAACCTTCACTTTGCATATATTCTATTTCCCTGAAAAAACTTACTGAAAGGGCTCTTGAAAAAAACTCATCTTCCATATTCTTTTCCTTTACGAGAACATAAAGATCCAAAGTGCCCGTCTTAAATACTTCCAGCATTTTTTTTCTTATTAGCAGAGTTACTTCAGGAACTAATATATTCAAAGGATCATCTGAGGCAGTAACTACAGAAATGCTTATATTTTCAAAAGAATTAAACAAACTTCCACTAGATAATATTTTATCTCTTAGTATTTTTATCTTTTTATTTAAATTTTCTAATTCTTTCCTGTCACTATAAAATTTTTCCCTTATATTTTTTCTCAAAGATTTTTTATCTTTAAAATCAAACTGAAAATTAAAAGAGTCGTCTTTGTGTTCCACATTATCTGCAGTAATATTTATAAAAGCTATACCTTCTCCATTATCCCACTTATGCCTTATACTGCTTTCTATATACTTATATGCTTCTTTAACACCATCTCCTAAAAATACAAAAAGTATAGGGTTATTTGCACTCCTGACTACCTTATTATGATAAATTCTTCTTTGAATTATTGAATCATATTCCTCCTTGAAATTCTCCAATATATATTCCATAAAAATTCCTCCTGGGGAGATAGAAGGCAAGGACTCACCTTACCTTCAAAACTATTGTTCCAATTGTTTTCTTACTTCCTGCAGTCTTGAAAGCATTTCATTGTAAAAAGCAAAAAGTTCATCTCCATTTACCAATTGATACTTTCTTATATCCAATTCCCGAATACATTCTTTAAAAGTTTCAAGTAGAGTATCTATATTTAAAATAAGAGTTTTTGTATCCTCTTCCATTGAAAGATTTTCAAGTCTTCTGTCAGAGGTTACATCTATAATTACCTTATCTCTTTCATCCAGTGAAGCATATTTTTTAAATACGGCTTCATGGTGATATTCTTTTTCTTTTAAAGTATTTATAAAAGGTTCTATACTTACTTTACTGTCATCTCTACCATTGTAAATATAAAATACTCCCTTTTTCACTATGGTATCTGTATACAATGCCCTTAAAAAATTGTCCATGTCTGCCTGAGCCTTACTTAAGCCTTCTATAGTACTCTCAAGCTCTTCTTTTTTAGCCATAATTGCTTCATATTTTTCTACTTCTTGTAATAAAAGTCTGGTAAGTTCAGGAGTTCTTATAAGATTGTTTTGTGCCCTTTCCTCATCACTGCTTTCAAATATATAATATTTTTGCATATCATGGTTTTCCACAGGGGTAATTCCCTCTTTTAAAAGTTTTTCAATATCTGTTATAGCCCTTTTTATTTCCCCTATATTAGGTGTATCTTCCTGCATATCAATGCTGTACTGCTCCATAAATTCATCTATATCGAAATCCTCTGTAATAATACATTTATATCTTTCATTGCTTCCTTTTTCCGTATCTATTACACACCCAAGTTCTACTCCTCTTTTAAAAAGTTCCCTTACCTCATCATTATAGTTCTTTACCCTTTCATTTACATAAGTTGTACCCCAGGACTGCTCTGGAATAGGTGAAGGGAGATATATCCAGTTTCTATTTTCACTTTGATATAGGTGTCTTCCTATTCCATCCCTTTCAAACAGTGTTTTTTCATAAATTTCTTCATAATGCTTTATAGGAGCATAGGAATAAAGAGGTACTCCATTTTTGGTGTTGAGCCAAAATATCCTATTAGTCACTGTACTTTCCTTAATATTAATGGAATCACCCCTGTGGGAATTTCTCTTATACTCTTTAATTCCCTCAAGAATCTTTTTGGCATTTGTAGGTACTGAAACCATACTCCATGTAGGAAAATTCACAGCCTCCATGTTGTTTATATGGAAAATAGGAACTGCATCCTTGTCAAGCTTTGGTGCTATGTTATCCTTTATTATGCTGATAATGGATTTATCTTCTCCATATTGAAGACCTAAAAATTCTTCCATGGACTGGGTTATTACATTTCCATATTCTTCAGATACAAAATTTGAAATTGATCCCACCACATCTATATGAACCTCATCCAGCCATTTTTGGGATTCCTCCAAAAGTCTATAGGAAAATTTCCTCACAAGTTCATCTGCAGTCTCCTTATTTACGACCCTCTCTATATAATCTGTTAAATCCGGTACCCTAACTACCGTCCAGGAATAAGTTCTTCCAAGGGCTCCTTCTATTTCTTCACCTTTTGCCAGTATATCCCCATCTTCTTTGAATATTTTATTTAATTCATTTAATATGTCTGTATATACCTTATAGATTTTATGGTTTAGTTGACTTAAATTTTCAATTACTTTTTCATAGAACTCTATCATCCTTACAATTCTTTCTTCTTCTGCTTTTAATATATACTCCTCACTTTTTGCTTCTATGAAATCATTTTTTCTACCTTCTTTAGTGAATAAAATTGCCTTCTTAGCCTGTATGAATCTGTCCTCGGCCAGTTCATTCTTTAATTTTATTTCTCTGGATATATTAGACAGTCTTTCCTTAAGGGATGTGATTTCCACCTCCAATGTCTTTATGACACAAAAGCCCTTTGAAAATAAAATTCTAGAGGCATAAAAAGGCCCTCTTTTTGGATCCTTAAAAATCCCATCCATCAATTCCCGTGCTTCTTTTTCGATCTGACCCGGATATTGAGTTTTCACCTTATTATATTCATTTATGCAGTCTCTCAAATATTCTTTCATTTCCTCATCAATATTAACTGACTGCTTTTTTATTACATTGCTGTAGTTGTATTTTTCTCTATCTTTGTACCCTGTTATTGGCTTTCTGTTTTGAACATGCTCTTCAAATCTTTCAATTACCCCATCTTCATCCAGTTTAAGCCTTCTTATAAACTTATCCACTTCATTTTCCTCTGGAATATTATGAAACATATACTGCATTTTCTCAAAAAGTTTATAGGCAAGATATGTAGTTATTTCCTCAAGAGGCAGTACTGCAGAAGATGCTCCTATAATTACATACTTGTAGTTTGACATATAGGGTTTTGCCATATTATCAGTATTTTGTTTTAAATTACTTATATAGTCCTGTATTGCAAATACTCCACCGGATTCCCTTACTTCACTGGACATGAAGTTAACGATATTCTCCGCTGTAACATTCATGCAGTAATCATAGGCATTACTCATAGGTCTTCCATCTATATTGGTGGCAGAAATCAAGTGACACAGATTAAAAGGGGGCATTGGTGAATCCACAGTAAGTCTGTTTCTATATTTTTGTGTGAATCTCTCGTGTCTGTCTCCTATACCCATAAGATAATCCAATTCTTTAAGTGCTGCAAAACCATTTTTTATAATATAGGATTGTGCTGACTGATTATCTGCAGACCTTGACAAATTCACATCCGGTGTAAACAAATACCCCATTATATTAACCTTGTCATCACCTTTTGAACCATATATATTATTCATTATTCCCCTTACTATATAAGCTATATCTATAAAGGTACCACTGCCCGTTCCCCCTGAAAGCCCGGAAAGTATAAATACATGAAGAGTTTCTTCTTTGTCTTCCTGCAGTAATCTTATCTTCTTTTCAATACAGTCAACAATTTCATTGATTTTTGTAAACAGCAAAAGCCTCCCTACCTGTCTTACTCCCCCAGCACCATCGGTACCGCTTTCAGAAGACAGCTCCGGTGACAGCCACTCCTTTATACAATCATCCAATATTTTACGATCTTTTAAAATAGATCTTATCTCTGCATTTGACAGCATGACCAATTCACTTTGAGGGTCAAGTCCTACTCCTCCATTTCCAGGATATCTTTTATTCTTTTCTCCCTGGTTGGTTTCAAATCCTAAAAATTCTACCTTTTTAGGCTTATCTTTTCTTGTATTTGAAATAATATCCTCCTCCAGGATAAATCTCTTGTTGATTTGATATTTCAGTCTAAGCATTGCATCTATGCCGGTCCCACCAAGTCCTATTATAAGCATAGGGTTTGGTATGGTTTCTATACGTATCTTATCGCTTATAATTCCTCCACCCCTGCTCACTTCAAGATCTTGAAGATGTTCTCTAATTCTACTGTTCATAATTTATCTTCCCTTCATATAAGTTTACCTTTTAACCTATTTAGCATGAAATTCCACCAGTATGCTTTTTGGAACTTTATTTAAAAGAACTTTTATTTTATTTCCATTATAGAGCGTCACTCTTGAACTATTCTCCAGTATTTTTCCTGACTTTTGAAGAGTACAGTTTGACTTATTAACTATCTCTAAACCATCGTCATTTTTGAATACAAATTTTATGGGTTCAGTTTCTGAATATTCTTCTTTAAGCTCCAATACATCAAATAGAGTAAAACTTCCTGTGTAGCTGTCTAAATTTCTGAATTGTGGAGACAAAGCCTCACCGGTATTCTCATCTCTTATGTTTAGCTCTATACGGCCAAAGCCCCTGATACGTTTTTTCTTTATTACCATAATAATTATATAAATACAAATAGCTGCCAGTATAATTCCAATTACAGTTAAAGTTATTGGATTTTTAATAAAGGGTTTTGACTGAGTCTCAGACACAGCCCCACTGGTATTATCTCCTATAACCAGGGTATTGCTTTCCCTGTAAAAGCTGTCTCCATCTACCCTTACTTTAAGCTCATATTTTCCCTCTTCTAAATAGGAATACTCACCTTTAAATAAATTGTCTCCTGAAGTTAAAGGTATTTCCTTAGTGGAGTTGTCTTTTAGATTTTTAACAATAAGTTTTGCCCCTACATTTTTATAAAGTTCCTCATCTGTAACCTTATCTCCATTACTGGTAAAATAGGCTTGAATTTTCACCTTGTCTCCCTTACCTGGATTTTCAGGAGTAAAAGCTGCCTTCAGCTGAATATCGTAGTTAAATATATAACTTACTTTTATATCATTTCCACTTACTCCTTTAACCTTAACTGTCCACTCTCCCTTTACCGGGTTGATAAGTTTAAGCATTGAATATTTATTAGATGAGGTGAACAGGGTATTTTCAGAGGGTATTAAAACCTCCTTGCCTGAAGGATTTAAAAGTTTTACTTCTACAGGAGTACTTGAAAGCATTGATATATTGGCCTCAAGTACATTTGAATTTGGGATATTCACCTTCAATTCCTGAAAATCTCCATTAGCTTTAATAGTTCCTCCATCTTGAACCTTAAGCTTTGAATTATCTGCATATATATCCGTTAGGATGGCAGGCAGATCCGAGGCTGTATTTGTTATGTAGTTTTTACCTCCAGTAGAACTGGATATGTCACCAAGCTGGGTTTTATCTACAGTTCCATTATAATTAAGTCCTATGGTATATACAGGATAACCTTTACTTTTGCAGATTTGAAGGGCATTTTTCAAATCATTTAAAGACTCATCCTGACTCCTCTCAGGATCATTTTTCCCATCGGATAATAAAATTATAACGGGATTATTTCCACTTTTATGGCCGCTTTCCATTAATTTTACTGCTTCTAAAAGTCCCCTTCCTGTATCTGTTTTCTGACCAAGAGAAATATCCGAGGCCATACTCTTTATTCTGTCTTTGTCTTCCGATGAATTTATGCTATCTAAATTATGTTCTCTCACTATGCTGTCTGAATAGGCTACAAGACCTGCCTTGTTACCTTGAATCTGACCCATATCAAGAAACATTTTTATGGCTTCCTCCCGTATTTTTTCAGGGTCACTTTCTGCCATGGAACCACTGGAATCAAGTACAAAAATCACATCCATGCCGGTTCCAGATTGTGCTGCCAAAGCACCTGAAAAAGGAATAAAAGCCACCTGAAGTACATATATTAAGATTACAACTAAAACCCATTTAGCTTTATTTTTCACATTTATACACTCCTCACACTTTCATGTTTCCCCTTTTCTAAAAATTCAAACTTACTATTTGTCTCACCTAAAATCCACTTTACAACCTCTGCTGCAGCAGTTTCTTCATATGGGAACAAACTGCAGGAAAAGAATTTATAACTTGCAAAGTTATATTCAAATTTTTTTATTATGGCATCTTCTCCCATCTCTCGAAGAAAATCTTCTATAGGTCCATTATACCCAAACAAGTCCATTTTATTTATTACAATTGCAGAAGGTATTGCAATAAGCTTCTTAGGGTCGATTTGATTAATTTCCCTTAATGCCAGTATAAAACGATCTATAAAATCATGTATATTTATATCCATGAACCCACTTTTTACAGATTCATTTTTCTTAATATACTTTTCTCCCTGGGCCATGCACAAGGGATCTATGACAAAAATCAAACCTTCTATATACTTATAGTGCTTTTGTGTTCTTATGTTAGCTCTTGAATTAAAATATTCCCCTCCAATATCATAAAAATACAAAAGTTTTTCATTGAAAAACCTAGATGAATTTATAAAAATATTATATACTTCTGTGTGACTGTTATCAGTCTTTTCAGGTGGAATACCTTTTTTAAAGGATTCCAAACATCTTCTAATCTTATCCCCACAATTTTCATTTAGAAATTCTATATTCCATTTTCTCTCTCGTGAAATATGATCCTTTAAGGTATTTATAGCAGAATATATAAAGGAAGTTTTCCCGGAAGATTCAGGACCTACAACAGGTATACACAGGGGAGAGGATTCTCTGCTTTCAATATCTCCTCCACATACAGGACATATGGCCTTAAGTTTGAATCTTCCTCCTAAATTAGTACAGGGAATTACTTCTTTGCACTTGCACCTTCTTTTAATTATACCATAGGGTCCCGGAGTTAACATTTTATGAACCCTTCCACAGTTTGGACATATATAATAAGGTATATTAAATCTGGTTAGACACCTTGGACACACTCCTCCTATTTTCCCTCTTTTGAATTTAAACTTTTCACCACATAACACTATAAAATAAAACAGGTAAATGGGCATACTTATAATGGTTACTATTAAAAAATGTATTGAGACACAGATTACATTTATTAAATTACCCAATATATATATTACTTTTTGAGCAGTCTTTACCCTGTAATATGTAAAATATGATTTTGTATTGAGTTCATTCTTTAACATTAAAATATTACCACTGTTAATGGATTTTGCACTTTCATAAGTATTTGACAAATCCTCATACTGTTTATTAAAAAAATATTTTTCCGCTGCAGGTTCTCCCAATTTTGCCTTGGTTTTCAGTGAATATTTTCTATTAAAACTATAATTGAAGGCTTTAAAATAGCTTAATGCACACTTAAAAAATCCATAGATTATTCCTGCAATTATGCCTGCTGTACCTAAAAACACCAATGAAATAAAATTAAGCATATCTTCTAAAAATCACCTCCTGACAGTTCAATTATGGGTTTTTACTGCTTCTTAAAAAATTTAAACCGGCTTTTATTCTTATTTTTTTCATGTACTTTGGTCATAATATACTGCCATTTTGTGATGATTTGCTCCACCTGCACAAGCCTTTTAATCTTTTCTGTAAAGTAACTATTATGCTCTTTTAATTTTCTTTCAGAAATCCTTGTAAGTATATCTACAATTCTATTATCTAAAATTTCCTCTGTCTCTTCCTCCATACTTTCCATATTCTTAAATACAGCTATGATAAAATCCAAAAATATGGTATATCCCTCTATGCCATAGGCTCTTAATACATCTCTGTACTTTTTGGTGAATACAATATCTTCCAGAGTATCCATATATACATTATAAAAAATATCTGAATACACTTCACACCATAAAATCTTCTTAACTTTAAAATGTTCTCCTGCATTTTTAAGGTATACACATATACTGGATAAAAACCACCTTAAATATCCTTCATATTTATATTCATCCATATTAGAAAAATCAATTTTAATCTTTTTAAGCAGTGTAACTTTATTGTCCTCTTTGGAATTTTGAATTTTATTTCCTATATATAACAATTCTACTGTGCTCAAAGGAGTTTTTATTTTAAACCGATTTTTTATGTCTACAGACTTTTCTATAATATAATTTTCCTTTTCTGCATCTTCTATACCGATCTTTTCTTCAAAATCTGTAAAAAGTTTTTCAAGTACATTTTTACAGATTAAGTTTATTATAGAACCCTTATCTATGTAATCTATTATATTCTTATATTCTTCCAGTGGAATATCCTTATTATATAGGTATAACTCAAGAGATTCGGAAAATTTTTTATCTCTGTAATCTTGAAAAAAATAAAACACTTCCTCACAATAATTCACAAAAAAATTCTCTTTATCACCATTTTCTATTAGTTCAAAACTATATATAGAAAACAAAAAGTTCTCTGCACCATCTAATCTGTTTATTTGAGAATATATTTTTCTCTTCCACTGGCTGTCTTTATTTCCTTCATCTATAATAAAACCTGCCAGAATTTTTTCAACTTCATTACGTCTTTTAGAATAATTATTAATATAATAGGCTCTTAAAATTATCTTTGCAAAGTATTCATAATCTTTTTTAAAAAAACTTAGTATGTCTAAAATATCTTCTGGAGATTTTATTAGCATTTCCAGACACTTATTAAATAAAATAGTTATATTCTTACTTTCTCCATCCATACTAAATAGAACTTTTCTGCTTTTAGTATCACATTTATTATTAAAAATAATTATATCCCGTGCCAGGGTATTAAAATAGAACTTTGCATGTCTTACTTTTCCTCCCCTGACGTAGATTTCAATATTTTTTATTCTATCTATATTAAGTGAAGCTCGAGTAAACTGCTCTATAGACACTTGCTCTAAATTTCTTATTCTATGGTATAGATCTATTATATCCTGCAGGGGAATCTCTTCAACATCTACCAGAAGATAATGAATAGAATTAAAAAAGAATTCATAAGTTTTTGTTGTATATTTCCTGTTTTCTATTTCCAGTCCAGCTTTAAACAAAAATTTTGTTATTATCTCCAAAAGTTCCAAGTCCACCTGGGTACTTATTTTATCAAGATTCGGGTCAAGCAAATTAAAAAGCTCATAATAAGCTCTTATAGATTTATAGCTAATTGCAAAACTCAATGCTTTTTTAATGTTTTCAATGTTGGATTTTTCTATTCCTCTTTTTACTATGTTATATAGATTTACACAGTTATCTATATCTCTATCCAAGAAATTATATTCAAACTGACCTATAAAATCTATAAAAGGCATGAATATTTCCTTAGAGACTGTATAACCTACTTCAGCCAATTTTATAAAACTGCTGCTGCACCTAACTTCATAATTAGATTCCTTGGAAAAATTGTGGATATGATACCTATATGATTTCTGACTCTCTTTAAAATTAAATTTACTTCCTTTCTTATCTACACCACAAATTATATAGTTTAAATCCTCAGGATTATAACAATAGGTAGTAAAGCTAAATTGCCTGGCCAATTTTTTAGGAATACACATTAAAACTGCTCCAATCCAAAAAGGTATGTTATTTTTATCATCACAATATATTATCCTTTTTTTGCTTTCACTGTAATCCAGAACTGACTCCATAAGCTGTATAAACCCTTTTCTTTTTTTATTCACCGCATCTTTTTTAATAAATTGGCTTATGGTATCAAAATTAATTATATTACCTGGTGGTATTTCTTCCAGCTCCGGCAGATAAAGAATTTCTTCTCTATTTTGTTCTTCGTCCGTTAGAAATTCCCTAAAAACAGGAGAGCCATAAATTTCTATGGGATAAAAATCCCAGGGCTTTTGAGATATAAGCACATGACAAAAATAATTTCCATATCTTCCCGAATAATCTCTGCCTATATATTTACTGCTGCATATGCAGTATTTATTATTTTTGAGTTTAAAGGAGGAAAAGGACAGTGGAAACAATTCATCTATTTCTTCACGAGAAGGCAGTGTAGGTAGGTTGTCTGGAGGTACATATACACAATAACTTTCAATCTCTTTTCGTTCTTCATCTGTAATACCCTCTGACATAGAATACGTCTGGAATCCCATACCGGAAGATAAGCCCTTTTTACATGAAGTATAAAAAAGCTGTTTAATTGCCATAACTCACAATCACTTCCTTTTTTCTCCCTTTATCAGTTTATGTTTGTATAAAAGCCACAAAAAGGGATCTTCTACCCTATGAGGTCTTAATTTTGTAATTTTCCCATCTACAGAGTTACATCCCAGAGCAGTTAACCCAAAATATCCATATTCTTTAAAATTTAGGCTGAGCTGCTCTGCAAAATTTTCTCCTCCCCAGCTTCTGACTAAAGATTCCATAGTTCCATTCATATCCTCAAAATCTGATAAGTCAAAGCAGGCCCTGCTTATATGTTTGCTGGGATAATTTATACAGCTTGAAGGGTCTACCAGAGATTCCACTGCATCCACTTTTGAAAAAGCCACAGCCACAGGTATGTCTATAAGCTTATTCATTTTTATACCATTTGCTTTTCTGATTAGATTTGCAGTCCTTGAGAGCAAATCCTCTATTTTTGTATTTTCCTCTGGAAGCGCTGTTCCCTCTGGCAGTCTCTCTCTTACATTTTCCAGCTGCAGTGGGTCAAGAAGAAATATTATACCGGAAGAATTATATATATATCTATTTTCAGTTTTCATGGTATCTTCAGAATCCAGGTCTTCACCTGCAGTATCAAAAAAAGCAATGGTAACTACATTACTTATTCTCCTGCTTTTGAAAAATTTCCCCATAATCCCCTGTTCTTTAAATGTAAGGTTATAGATAAGAGGCTGTTTTACAGAGGAATCTGTTTTAGCAGAACGAGTTACTCTTATAAGCTCATTTCTTTTAAAAACCGGATTATAAAAATCATTTCTATATCTGTTTATGGTAGCATCATTTACTGCAGAAAGGCTGCAACTAAAGGCAGAGCCTATTTCATTCATTATTTTATTTATTAAAACTGCAATGTAATGACTTTTCCCTGCCTCTTTTGCCCCAATTACTGCAAATACCAAATCATCATATTGTCCTATGGCAAAGGGCAATTCCGCCTGACAGGTTGGACATATCTTTATATGAGTTCTCTCTCCGCATTCTCCGCAGCATATGGAATCCAGTATTTCATTTTTATTTTCCTCTCTGACTGGTTTCAGTACGATACCTTCTTTAGCATTTTTACATACGTCAGGATCATTTTTACACATAAAGTTCACATCATTTAAACTATGTTTTGAAAAACAATAGGGACATATATAATAATCTTTCTTTTTTAAGTTAAACTTCATCTGAAATCCTCCTTGGTATGTGCCTTATATTTAAAGTCACTTAAAATACAGTTTATCCTTTGCAGGGGATATTATTCTATACATTTTACTATTCACATCTTCTATAAAAAATAATTTTACATACATATTTCTTCCTATACTATCAATAGGTATAGTAAAAGACAGGCTCTCATCCCTTGTAAGCGTTTCATAATCGGTAGTAACAAGATTTTCTCCCTGGGATTTTTGAAGAGGCATATTCCCTGCTCTGCCTATTAAAACAAGTGGTGGAACATTTATTTCTTTCTTATCTGTGGATAAAACTAACTCCGCAGTTTTCAATTTTCCTAAAATATTTCTTTTTATTTTTATTTCATAGAATATTTCCTCTGGTATTTTATTTACTACAAGCCTTCTTTGTCCCTGAGAAAATATCATCTTTTTACCATATTCCACTAGGGTATAAATAGAAAAGTAGTAATTGCCCTCCACTACTCTGTCCATTGTATAGTCTCCTTCAGAGGAACCAGCCTTTCTTTCTATCAAAATGTGATGGGCAGAGGAATCTTTAGAACTTAAGGAAAATTTATCCATTCTGTAGCACAACATAACTTTATTTATACCCCGGGGCCATCCCCACTCTAAAGAAAGCTGGCCATATTTCACTTCAGCCCTTACAAAAGAAACTTCCGGAATATTATTTATATCAAATACTTCCTCTGGTGTATTGTAGAAAGGTTCATTTTCTGACATACTTTTAGTCTCAGAGTCCTGAGATATATTATTATGAGGTTTTAAATCCTCTTCTGTACTTTCCATGACCTCTATTTTTTTTATATCTTCATATTGCTTTTCTTCTATAGCTTTGCCATCAGATTCCTGTATATATACACTGTCTCCAGTTAACTCTTTTATTTTTTCTCTTATCTCATATTCAGATAATAAGGAGAATTTATTTACAAAATTATTTATTTCCTCTGTGGATATAGTATCTTTATATGAAAGTATTATATCCACTTCATCACTTAATTCCTCAAGTTCACGTTGTTTTTTCTCCTCCATAAATAATCCCCCTCAGCCTAGTACTGTATTCTAAATGCTTAGAATAATTTACCATTAAACCCCCAGTCACTTACCTCACTAAAAGTTATATATATGCTGTCTCCTGGTATATCAAGCTCTTTTTCATAAAGAGAACATATTAAATGGGTAACCTTATCTTTATATTCTCTTTCAGTAGTTCCAAATATCTTTACCTCCACAAAAGCTGCTTTATCCATTTCTTTTCCTCTAAAATAAACAGTTTTATTATCATCAAAACTTACCATGAGCCATTCTTCAGATTTTCCTGGAATTTCTGCAATAATTTCTCCCATTTTTCTCTTTAAATCTTCCTTTTGCTTTTTTGAAAGTTCCATTGTCAGTCTTGAACCTATATAAGGCATAAGCACTCTTCCTTTCTTTTACGTATTATATAATTTTGATTAAAATCCATTTTTATCATAATATGTAGTTATCTTATTAACATTATACGATAAATCCAGAAATTTTGGAGTAGTTTCTACAATATTTATTATGTTTATCAAGTGATTTTTAAATTCAGTTAGATTTTTCCCATAATATTATTATATCTAATTTTTTAAAATAGTTATGGAGCAATATAAATGACGTGCACCTTAAAAAATACACACATTGCACATTTATACTGCTCCATTTTATCCTCAGTAAATTATCCTAAATACTTCATATTTCAACTATTTCAATGAGCTCATCATCTGATTAGATTGATCTTTTAATTGTTGCACCTCTGTTGCCTGAGCATCCTTTGTAGGATACCAGCCTTTCTGTCTCATAGTATCAAAAATTTTGTATTGAACATCCTGAGCATTCTTGAAATTATTTACCAAAGTATTTCTTAAATTGACACAAGAAGTTTCTGTTATCCCTGTACTATACGCTGAAATAACCTGTTTTTCACTAGTTAAAAGGTCCTGCATAAGTTCCTTTTCATCCATAATTCTAATTCTCCTCTCTTTTATTGATGTGAATCCAAGTATGTTTTTAAAGAAACAAAATTTTGTTTGTGAACTTGAGCAGCTTCACTGCACAAATTCTTTATTTGAATATCACCGCACTTTCCTGAACAATCATTAAATTTCTTATTCATCAGTGCTTCATATCCGATTTGATCCTTTAATACCTTTAAATTGCCAGAATCTAATTGTTTTTCACCAGTTACCATAAATTTTCCCTCCTTAAACTTTTTTACAAATATATTGTTCCCTTATAAATTAAAATTATATATAAATTGAGTATATTTATTATTGGACTCGCCTTCAAACAATATCAGGTTCAATTTTTCTATTTCATATTTAATTAAACGGGAAAAATCTATTTTTCCTTTCTCAAGTTTAAATAGGTCAATCCATAAAAAAGGATTAGTCCAAAAACAGTCAATAATATTATCATGATTTTACCATTATTACTTGATATATAATTTTCCATTAAAGGTAATCTTGAGACAATCCCGATAACCCCTAAAATCCATACAAAAGGTAAAAAGGACCACCAAATCTGTCTAACTTGATTATTACGAGTAAATACGAATGCAGTAACACCAATAAGCAATATGGATATTATACAAATTCCTGATAAGTTCGATAAGTATACCGTTAAAATGGAAGGAGTAAATAATTGAATTAATACAAATAATCCTATAATTAAAATAAAAAACAGCCATATAAACAGAAAATCAGTAAATTTTTTTGTAATGATTTTTTTATAAATGCCCTTGTGTAGTATGAAAAATACGATTCCCACAACTAGAAAACTCAATATTCCATTTAAAATTAATACAAGTATATTTATCCCTTTATCCCCAGTGGTTAATGCACTCAGTAGAGAAAAGAATGAACTAATAATAAAAACCAAACCTACTAGTTTAAGAATTTCTTTCTTGCTGGCTTTTCCAAGATTGTGAATTAACTCATCTGCTGCCGCCTGCGGATTTTTTCCAAAGAATTCTTCTGCAGATTGTCCATGGTTTTGAGCAGATATTATATCCTGTAAAATTTGTAGTAATAAACTTTCTACTTCATAATCATCGTAAAATAAACCAGCGCTGCGAATATACAACAACAGCTTTTCATAATATTCTTTGTTATTATCTGTTAGTTTTTCTCGTAATTGATTATTCTCTTCAATCATTTTTTCTACAGAATTGCCTTGTTTACTCATATAGCTTTTCTCCTTTCAAACATATCAGATTGTCAACAGTAGATGCCAAGTCTTCCCACTGTTCAATAAATCCTTGGCAATGAATCTTTCCTTCTGGAGTTATATGATAGTACTTTCTATCTGGACCCTCTGGTGAAGGTTTTATTGTACTTGAAAGATAACCTTGCTTTTCTAATTTTTGTAATAATGGATACACAGTACCTGCAACTATTTTCTTAAACCCATATTCTTTTAACAACTGTACCATTTCATATCCGTATACTTCATTTCCCAAAACAACAAGAAGAACACATCCTTCAAGTACACCTTTCAAAAGCTGAGTTTGCTTCAAAGTATCCCTCCTAACCTCATCTATTATGCATTACATATTAGTTAATATTATTATAAATGAATTCAACTATTATGTAAAGCATAATAGTTGAAAATATTATCTACGCAAATACCCCGGATAACTTAGGACTTCAATTTGTTCAGTAATCTCATCCAGTAGATGTTTGGCACTATGCAATCTGTATGCCAAAATATCATGTTCTCCTAAAATATAAGCTTCAAAGTATATATTTTGACGTCTAATTCTATATCCTATATAATTAACTTTAATCACAATATTATAATTAATTGGAGGAAAATTAAATGGGATTATTTGACGGTATAATGGGAAATGCCTCTGAAGTAAATACAGATCAGGTACAAAAAGATTTTGCTAATATATTGACCTCTTCAGAAAATGTTGAAAAAGCATATAAATTAATTCGTGACATGTTCATTTTTACAGATAAAAGACTTATATTAGTGGATAAACAAGGAGTTACCGGTAAGAAAACAGAATACCACTCAATTCCATATAAAAACATTACTCACTTCAGCATAGAAACCTCAGGAAATTTTG
Organism: Clostridium kluyveri; assembly: GCF_001902295.1. Lineage (NCBI taxonomy): Bacteria > Bacillati > Bacillota > Clostridia > Eubacteriales > Clostridiaceae > Clostridium > Clostridium kluyveri. The sequence goes on from NZ_CP018335.1 coordinate 2,147,555, forward strand.
ATTTAGATGCAGAATTAAAAATTTGGATATCAGGAACTCAACTGCCTATAGAAAAACAATTTAATAAAAGTCTAAATATATATGAGCTTCAAAGTGTACTAGCCCATTATGTATTGAAATAGATTTTGTGAAAGGGTATTTGTTTTAAATAGTAAAATATCCTTTCTTCATGTTGTGAAGTATTTTATATTTTAAAATCGTTATATATAATGTAATACTAAAAATTATACTAATTGGAGATGAAATTATTATGTTTATTACAACTATCAAAGCTTTAGTTTATGAATACCTATGTGTAATATTCTTTTGTGTTATATTTCAAATAATTATGATTAAAGAAGAACATAAAAATGGACATAGGTATAGTTTAAATCATTTTGTATGGGTATACATTTTTTACATATATATAACCCTTGTACTTATTTGTACTGGTATTGGAACTATTTATGAATTTACACGATATACCAAACTACATGAAACTATTTCTATATTAACTCAATTTAATCTGATACCCTTTAACTCTATTTCTGGAGGTATTATGACGCATTTTGCAAATATCATAATGTTTATGCCTCTTGGTTTTCTTCTACCATTTATCTGGAGACAATTCAAATCACCTTGGAAAGTAATAGGTACAGCATTACTTTTTTCAATGATGATTGAATTAAGTCAACTTTTGAATATGCGATCTACTGATATAGATGATTTAATAATGAATACAATTGGAGCATTTTTAGGATGGACAATTTATTCTTTATTCAAAAAATTATTTAAAGATAACCATGAAAAACAATTTCATAATTTAGATAAAGCAACACTATCTTTTTTAGCTCATTATGAAGCTTGCTTTTATCTGATTCTTTCATTTGCAGGAGTATTTTTTCTTTATAATCCACTATTATTCTAACTTAGTCGAGTAAAAGACTACAAATATAATTTAAATTTACATTTATAGCTTTTTATTCCATAATATCTTCTATAATATCACCATCTTGCATTTTAATAATTCTAGTGAGCTGCTCAGCAATTTTAAAAATTGTATATATCATATTAAGAAAAATGTTATGGAGATTATATTGGGAAATACAAGCTGGAATTAAATGGGCAATATTAGGGCGTGCATCTATTATATATTTCTTGAAATTAAAAAGAATTGATGTAGCTGGTTTTGTGGTATTTTTGATTCATTCAATTATAAAAAACCTCAATGGCTTCTTTTAACTAAACTATAGCACATTTTTTAAAAAAATAAACCCAATTTTAAAATAAATTATCGTAAATTATAATAATTTATTTTTTTATTTAGAAATTTTATTAACTTTTTTAACTTAATAATAGGTATTAAGTGTAACTTTTTATATATTAAAATTGTCTAATTAGTGTATGATAAATTATTCTCAGATGCTTTTATAGAGGAGTGAGGTAGTGAAAGAAACAGATAAAATTCAAATTCTTGTGGATAATGCTAAAAAAGGGGATGATACATCATTTGTTGAGTTAATAAATTCTTATAAAGAAAATCTTTATAAAATGGCGTTTATATACGTTAAAAATGAACAGGATGCTTTGGATATTGTGAGTGATACTGTATATAAAGCTTATATGAATATAAATAAATTAAGAGAATCACAGTATTTTAGCAGTTGGATTATAAAAATACTCATAAATTTATCTATAAATAAATTGAAAAGTAATAAAAATATTGTTTATGTAGATGATTATAATTTATTAGATAAAGATAGCAATATTTCAGAAATAGAATTTAACATATCTAAAAATATTGACTTATATAATGCTATGGATAATTTGAGTATAAAATATAAAAACTTAATTATTTTAAAATATTTTCAGGATATGACTATTCCTCAAATTTCTAAACTTTTGGAATATCCGGAAGGTACGGTAAAAGTTTATTTACGAAGAGCATTAAAAAAATTAAAAGTTGAATTAGAAAAGGGGTATATTTAAATGAAGTATGAGCCTAAAAATGGATTTGAAAAAATTACTATATCGAACAGGCTTGATGACGTAATTAAAAAATCTATTTCAAAAGCGAAGAGGGATAAAAAAATAAGAATTATAAAACTAAAGTTGATTAAGATTAATGCTGCGATAGCTTCATTGATTATTATTTTTATCAGTAGTGTTAATTTTGTACCTGCTTTTGCAGAGTCATTAAATGATGTGCCTGTAATATCATCTATAGCCAATGCCGTACAATTTCATTATGATAAAAATATAAATAGTGCTGTAAATCAAAATTTGTCTCAAGATATAAGTAAAATTCAAAAAGATAAAAATATAAGTATTACTATTGATAATATAATTACAGATGATAAAGATATATTTATATTATATACGTTAAATGGAACAATGGCTGATGAGGATATCAAAAATCTTTTGTTGGAAAAATTTTCTATAAGTGATAACAATGGAAAAATTCTCTTGAGTAGTAATGATTTTAGGTCGCAAATACTTCCGCCTAAGCTGAATAATAAAAATGAAGATAGCTTATCGTTAAGCAATACAAATTATAAATGCATAATTTCATCATTAGGTAATTCTATTAAAAATTATTCTCAAAATAAGAAAACTTTTGGTTCAATAGAGTTAATAAGTATAAAGGATATGAAAATACCTGATGAAATAAATTTAATGGTTTCAGGTATTACTGAAGCATATAATATGTCTTACTCTAAAGAAGCTTACAGTAATTTTACTTCAAAATTCAATAGAGAGCCAAAAAATATATCTGGCAATTGGAATTTTGAAATAAAACTTGACAAAAACCTAAAATCACAAAAACCAGAAAAATATAATAATATTCCATTTTCAATTAATAATACTGATTTCACTTTAAAAAGTGTAAAAATCTACCCTACCCATACTGAAATTAGGATACAATTAGGTAAAAATAGTATCGATAAATCTCAATGTAACTCAATTGGAAGAATAATTGGAGGGGATAATAGCAAATTGCCTTATTTGACAGATGAGAAAGGAAATAAATATAGTATTTCAGGAAATGCTCTGGTAAGTATGGATTCGGAAAATTGTATAAATTTATCATTTGAAAGCCCTTACTTTAACAAAATAAATAAATTATATCTGGTGATAAATCAACTTAATTATTCAAATGGTGAACCTTATGTAAATATAAATCCAACAAAAATAAAAATTAAATAGTTTTTATATCTGTTTTTTTTTCACCTACTTTTAAGTATTATGTTTTATTATAACATATAATATCAATAAAAAAATATTATAGGGTCTATTGATAGTATTTCCAATCAATTGTATAATATTGGAAAGGAGTGGTAACTATGGAAAATAATATAATTAACAATTCTAAAATCAATATGTACAGAACTAAAGATGTTGCTGAAATGCTGAACACTAATACTCAAACAATCAGAAATTATTGTGCTACTTTTAGAAATATCTTAGATACCAATCATAAAAGTGGTCAGCATAGAAATTTCACTGTAGAAGATATCAATAAACTAAAGTTAATCAAACAGTTGTTGCAAGAAAAACATTTGACTTCAAAACAGATAATCGAATATTTTAATAATTCTAAAAATAATGAACTTAATAATTTTGATTTTAAATTATTAGTACAAGCTATATCTGATGCTATGCTCCCTCAAATAGAAGATATCATTATTAAAAATCTTCAAACGCAAACCGGTGATATTAAAGATGCTATTACCGATAAATCTGATGATATAAATAACAATATAAATAAATTGTTATTTGGTGAAGAAGAAATTAAAACTACTGTAAATCAAATTAAAAATGAACAAACTCAATATATAAGCAGGGTCCAGAGAAGAAGGAATATAAGAAAGAAACGAGGTATACACTTTTATTTAAAAAAATTTTGTTTTTGGAATTTCTTAATACCTAAGAATACCGAAACATAAGAAAACTATTAGATAAAACAAAAATTTAAAGCCCTATACTACCTGTATAAGTAGCATGGGGTTTTGGAATATATATACGACAATATCATATACATAGAAAATGGAGATTTAGTTACTAAGAGATAGGTTATAACCTGTAAATACAACAAAGATAGATGTTCCATAGCCGTCCAGTTTCATCCTGGTTTAATCCCTGATTTAATGGTGTTTAAAGGGTGTTATACTAAATTTGATTTTGATATAAAAAAATATATAAAGAGTTTTTTACACCTGTAAAATATATGAATTGCTAAAACAGTATGAACCTTTTGGACAAAGGATGTTTGAAATAGATCAGTTGAGGTTTTTGTTGGGTATAGAATCTCATGACTCCATGCTCTTTACGAACATGGGGTGCTTATCGTCTTATTGATAAATCTATAAATAATGCTTTATATTATTGCAGTTATTCATACATTTACAACTACTATTTAGTTGCACCTCTTAAATATTTATTTCATATTTATTATAAAATACAAAAATATATTAAAAGTATAATAAAAATAAAGAAAAAATAAATTTATTCTATAAAAAGATTTTTAAATATACCCATGTCTTTTAGCTGCTTTAATTGCCCTGACTCTACTATTTACCTCAAGCTTGCTGTATATATTGATTATATGAGATTTAACTGTAGCCAGTGAAATACAAAGATGCTCTGCAATTTCTTTATTTGATGCACCTGCTGCTATTTCATTAAGCACCTCAATTTCCCTTTTGCTTAAAATAGATTTTGTCTCAATCTTACAAATATTTATTATCTGCCTGTAATGCACCTTTTCTGCATAACTCAGGTTAATATAAAAGTCTGATTCATATTTCATAACAAACTTACATACAATTTCACTTTGAAAATAATAGGGCTAAAGGATTTTATCTTCACAGCTATAAAATAGTGCTTCCCTAAATAGATTTATTATTTCACGCTTTTTCGCCAAATTGTCATATATCATATTAATTTTAAAAAGAGATGCCTGCACCATTTTTAGCTTTATTTTATTTTTTCGGGAATATTTTAAAATCTCATCAGTAAGTTTTATAGCTTCTTCAATTTTTCCCTCTCTAAACAATATATTTGCATAAAGCAGTTTGCTATCCAGGCTCCTCTGTGTTTTATCCATACTTTCATAATCTGCTTTAAAACGTATCACCAGTTCACCGTAAAATTTATTCAGCCGGAAACCGTATTTTAAAAGAGAGGCCATAAATGTAATATTATTATAAGTTCTCATATTCATAAGTTCTCTAACCAGCTTAAGGGCCTCTTCTGTGTCTCCAATAACAAATTTATATTCTGCTAAATTATACCTATATCCCCTATCTGCTGAAAGAACTATACTAGAAATATATTCACCTACATTTTCAAGGCACTTTTCTGCATTCTTTAAATCCATCTGCTTTAGATAAATACCTGTAATACCTATATAAAAGTTTGTATTAAAAATATTCACATCTTCATTGGATTTTAGTATTTTATTCATCTCATTATATAAAAACTCACATTTATTGAATTCTCCCATGTCCTCTAATATCTGAGATTTTATACCAAAAGAAAAGAAGTGAATATAAAAGTTATTATGGATTGATGCATAACTCATAGCCTTATCTATAGAATTTAAAGCCTCATCATATCTGCACCGGGCATATAATAAGGATGCATCTTTCATGAGTATAAAAGCCTTTGTAGTTTCTTTCAAAGATAACTTGTCAATTTCTGAAATTGGCATAACTTCAATCTCATTTAATTTAAAAGTATCTTCCACAAACACACTTGAAAATTTAAATGCTGAGAAAGTTGAATCCCCTACCTCAATAAATTTTAATTTATCTTTTATTTACTTCTATTTTCATAGAATTTCATTATTTATAAACAAGTGGTTAAATTTAAATATGTGAGTATATTGAATATATAGGTAATACTGGATGGAGAAGGTTGAACGTGTGCATAAGAGTGTAAGTGATATTCCAATATTTTGAAGGAAACACACCTATATAGCTCTAATGCTTACCCTACCATGTCTCACGGAGTACATATCTATGTCTCTACATTCCTTCGTTCTGCATTTTAGAGCAGGTGCTAGCATTAATCCTCGTATACTGGGTCAATTAAGCCCTTATGGGGGTTTGAACGTGCTTTGCCTTACTCTTTTCAAAGAACTATAAATTTCAATATACCTATGCATATATTAAATTAAGCTGCTTGTTGATAACTTGTCAACCCATGAACTTTGTCATGTGTATATGTTGTTTTTTTCTTGCATAAAGTGTACATAACTTTTATAAGTCTTACACTTAGTGCAACTATTGCTTGTTTTCCGGTTAATTGATTTTCCTGTCTTTTCGTTAAATGGGTATATATTTCTTTAAATGCAGCATTCTTAGCTACCATAACAGTTGCTGCCTGATATAGAATATTTCTTAAATTTGAACGACCTCTTTTACTAATTTTAGTTTTACCTTTTTTCATGCCAGAGCTGGTTTCTTTCAAGTTAAGTCCTGCCACTTTCTGTATTTGCTTATAGCTGTCATATTTTGATATGTCTCCAATTTCAGCTAGAAAACCCGCAGCTGTTACTATGCCTACACCTTTTATGCTAAGTAAATATTCTGAATAACCTGTCTGCAAAAGATATTCTTCCATGAGCTTTTCCACATCATCTAGTTCCTTTTGTAAAGCTTCTAATTGCCTTAAAATAAGCCTTAATCTATATCTGGCCCCTTCAAGCCCTACAGGCACTCCTATTGAAGTTTTAGCTGCATTAAAAACCAGCTCTGCTTTCTTAAATCCAACACGATTATGTGTAGCATCTAGAAGCTTTTGAGTAAGCTCAGAAACTCCTATATTCACTATATCTTGTGGGAAAGGACATGTTTTCAGTATACATAAAGCGGACTTTCCTAAGATATCTGAAAACATCTTTTTAAATTCTGGAAAGTATTCATCTAATAGCGCTATTAGTCTTACTTTTTCTGAGATAAACTGTTTTTTTAGCTCTTGCCTATTGTTGCTGCATAATCGAAGATTTACGTAGAGTTCTTCCTCAAACATGCAGTTTAGGTATTGACCTTGATATATAAGTTTAGAAATAATCTTGGCATCTTTTTTGTCATTCTTAGTTGGACTATTATCTTCAAGCTCCTTAATTTTATTAACATGATATGGATTGACCAAGCATAGCTCTATCCCTTGACTTTTTAAGTAGTAAGCAAGATTCTTCCAATAGTGACCTGTTGGCTCCATTCCTACTAATACATAATCTAAGTTATATTTCGCCTTTAATTGTCTGATTGAATCTAATAGACATTCGAAAGATTCTCTGGTATTCTTTATAAGGAACGGCTTTTTTATATATTCACCATTTACTACAAATTGACCATAGTGATTTTCCTTTGCTATGTCTATCCCTAATATTAATGTGTTAGGAACTATAATTCGATTATTCATATTGTTTTCCTCCTGATATAGATTGTTGTTGTCTTCTTGCAAGTGACACAATATATTTATATCAGGTTTTTTTATTTCATTCAAAGTCTAAAACTCTTTATTACAGGAATACTTGTATATTTATTTTAAGTACATCATATATTTCTTTACATTTTTCAAACTCCAGATTAGCATAATTATAAAAGAAATATTGGTATGCAAAATCGGGATTTTGTATAATAAATTCTTCTGGAATTCTTTCACCATATATAAATAAAGCCATGTTTCCAGGAAGTTCTAATATACACTTCATTACACTGAAATAATCCCCAGCAAATATTAATTGCTCAATACACTGATCAAAATCTCCTAAATTTCTCATAATATCTGCTGCCTTTACATGAAACTGAATTTGGGTTTCCTTATGAATGTCTTTAAATTTTTCTTTTAAATATTCTTTCAAAATATTGTGATATCTATAAATTCCTTTTTCCTCATCAATGCATATAATTAAAATATTCTTTTTCTGAAGACTGTCCATTACTTTTTCAAAGTCAATTTCTTCTAAAAGCTGCTGGGCTATTTCCTGATTGAAATATGGCAGTATAGAAGTTACCACAACAAATTGCTTTTCTTCAGTACTTAATAACTCATATATTTCTTTAGTAAGATATTCTGTCACAAACCTGTTCTGAAAACTTAACTTCATAATATCATCTTCATTTTTTCCAACAGCACCAGCAGCCACAAGCTGCAGTCCTCCAATCCAGCCTTCACAGAGATCATTTATAAAATCCAGTATCTCCTGCCTAAAATTCACCTTTAAAGTGTCCTTTAAAAATTTTATTCCCAATTCTTTAGAAAGCTTTAAGTCATTTTCATCTATCAAAAGAAGTTTGCTATCCATATTAAGAGTACCTAAATACAAAAGAGGTTCCTGCCTTGTGAGCAAGATTACATGGACATTATTAGATACATTTTTTAGAAAAAATTCTATAGTATGAAGCAAAAAACTATCTGTAATATAATAGAAATCATCCAAAACTATAAATATGTCCTCTTGATTACTCACAGCATTAATCAGAAGTGTAAGCAGATTTTTGAGGCTGCTCTTTTCCAAATTGCAATTATATAAAAATATAAGTTCCTGCTTTGATGCCTCAAGGCACCCTCCTACTGCTTTAATAAAGTAATTCCAGAACAAGAAAACATTATTGCAGCTCTCATCAAGAGATATCCATTTTAAGTTTGAAATAGATCTTTCCTTGGCAAAAGAAGTTATAAGAGTAGTTTTCCCTGTTCCTGCACCGCCTTTAATTAAAATAACTCTGTACTCACTCATCCCATCTAGTTTTGAAAAGAGTTCTTCCCGTATTATATAATTTTTTCTAGGCTGTGGAATTTTAAGCCTTGTACTCATTAAAATCAGCTTATCATTAATCATATGCCCCTGCTCCCAATTTGAATTCTATTATATAGTTTACTTCAATCCCTTCTAAGCACATAGTCTTTTTTCATTTTTATCACGGAAAAAACAAAAAACACTAAAGATATTACTATTACATATATAACCTGCGGCAGCACTTCTAAAACTGTTTTTCCACCTTCCAATCCCTGTACAAAGCTTAAAAAGTCTTTCTGTGGAATAATCCATATAACTTTCTCAAGTATTTCATTTCCCTTTTCAAAGGAATAAAAACTTCCTCCTAGAATTGTTGTAATTATTACAATTGAACCTCCTACCATATTTGCAGTATCCGATATTTTTACAAGAGAATTAATAAACATCGAAAAGGTTATGCCAAGGGAGCATATTATTGCCAAAAAACTCCCATACTGTACTAAACTGAAGCCTATATTAAACCTTAAAATACATTTCATCATCAATAATATAAAAAATGCCGGTACAAAAATAAAGAAAAAAGTAAATATAAAATGAGACATCAAATATTTTAGAAAGGATACCGGTGAAGCTGCAATTCTTTCTATTTGTTTCAATTCCATATCTTCTGCCAGAGTAAACATGAATAAAATACACTGAAGCAAAATAAACATAAAAAGATATCCTATAATATTAGTACCTACACCTCTGCTATCTTTAACTTGTGGTACAAAACCTTCCGGCTTCCTTACTATTTTCTCCAATATTTTTCTAAAATCATCACCTTTTATTGTATCGACATGATATTTTCCATTACCCTTATCAATTATAATACCATCATACCCACCAAGTACTAGTTGGGACTTGGGAGGTTCTCTCTCCATAATAGTAAATTTAATATTATCTGATTTAAAAACCGATACCTTGCTTTTAGTTACCACTGCAATACTATATTTAACTTTTAAATTTGAAGTTAAATATACTGCTAAAATTATAGAAATCATTGTCATTAGCAGTGAAATAACAATATAATATTTTCTGCTTTTAATTCTGTAATAGTTATTCTTAAGAAAACTTATCATATATAGTCCTCCGTTCTATAAAATTTTCCACATAAAAATATAGCTATCGCAGATAATAGGATTAATATAATCACTGTAGGTAAGCAGCAGGAAAAATCTCTATCGTATATAACTTTAAAAATGTCCGTAACAATCCATTTTACCGGTGACGCATAGCTTATCTTTTCTACAGTATTTCCGAATCCATCAAGTCTGAAAAATAGTCCTCCTAATATGGCTGAAATATTTATCACAATACTTAAAACCTGGTTAGCAGTGTTTTCACTCTTGAAAATACAGCAAAACAATACTCCAAGGGCAGAAGCAAAAATCTCAAACAACATCAGTATTAAAACTATAAGACCAACATTTTCACCTCCGAAGTTAACCTTTAAAGTAATATTTAGAAGTATGATTATCAGTATGTGAAAAATAGAAGAAAAAGTAAAAGTAGCTGCTATTTTGGAAATATATATATAATCTTTAGGTATGGGAGAGTAGATTATCCTCATATTCGGCCGTTTAATACGCTCCTCCATAAAGCTATTTGAGGCTATGGTGGAAGTATTAAAAACTATATAAATCATTATAGAAATACCATAATAATCATAGGAAGTAATGATTCTCCCATAATTGCCGCTGGTTAAGAAACCTAGAATCAAAACCATTAAAAATGGAAAAACGGCAGCATAAAAAATCCACATAGGGTTAAATAATAAATTTAAGAAGTCCCTCTTGAATATCTGTAAAAATCTATACATATTTACGCTCCTAATCCCTTAATTTTCTTCCAGTTAAATTTAAAAATACACTTTCTAAACTGGCAGTTTCACAGGTTAAATTATTAATCTTAACAAAATTATTTACAAGAATTGAAATAAGCTTATCCAGATTCTCAACTCCTATTAACGTTGTAATTTCCAGTTTGCCTCTTTTTATTAAAACATCTTTTACGCCTTCTACATTATAGAAGTCTTCTAAATTAACCTTATCTGTAGAGTCCACTTCAATAATGAACCTTTTATAATTTACTATTTTTTCTTTCAATTTTTCCTTTGTTCCAGATGCTATTATCTGTCCTTTATCCATTATAATAATCCTAGTTGATATTTCTTCAACTTCCTCCATATAGTGAGTGGTATAAATAATAGTTGTGCCTTTTTCCCTCATAGTTTTAACAGAACTTAAAATGTGATTTCTTGATTGTGGATCAATACCGACAGTAGGTTCATCCATTATGAGTATTTCCGGATGATGCGCAGTGGCACAGGCAATGTTAAGCCTCCTCTTCATTCCTCCTGAAAATGTATTTACCTTATCTTTTGCCCTTTCAGCTAGCCCTGCAAATTCAAGAGCTTCGGCGATTCTCTTCTTAAGCTTATTACCCTTCAGGCCATAAAGTGAAGCAAAAAATCTAAGATTTTGTTCCGCTGAAATATCTTCATATAGTGCAATATCCTGAGGTACTATCCCCAAATGCTGTTTAAAATTCCTGTTACCTTTTTCTACTTTTTTCCCATTGTAACATATTTCCCCTGATTCATAATCCAAAGCTCCTGTAAGAACATTTATGATAGTACTTTTACCTGCTCCATTTGGGCCAAGAAAACAAAGTATTTCGCCTTTTTCTACTCCAAAAGATATACCTTTGATAACTTTACTGTCTTTATAGCTTTTTTGAAGATTTTTAACACTAATTATTTCCTTCATCTCAAACCACTCCCTTTATAACAATTATAAATTTCAGGGACAAAAATAAAATCAACCTTTCGGTTGATTTTAGATGTTGATTTATCAGTATTTTAAAATGATTAGTTAACTTTAAATATATTTTTATGATGAATACTTATATCATTATTTAAAGTTATTTTCATATTGATATTTATCATAGATTTTATAGTTGTTTAGCTACTCATAATGAGACCTTTTGTAAATTAAATTTAGTATTAAACTAATACTTTTAACTGATTCATTTTTTTTATTTCGCCGTATATGAAAATTAGAGATATCACTGCTGTAAAAAAATCAGATAATGGGACAGATACAAAAACACCAGTGACTTTAAGAAATATTGGGATGATTAACATTAATGGTATTAAAAATAAAAATGGTTTCATTATTGATAAAAATAATGCAGGCTTAGGTTTGCCAATATACTGAAAAAAACTTGCAGCAATTACTTGAACACCTACTAAAGGACTCATAAGTATCAGTACTCTTAAAATAGGAACCGTCAATGCTATTAATTCATTATTAGATGTAAAAACACCCACTATTTTATTTGTAAAACTAATAATTATAACTAAAAATCCCAATGAAATTACAACTGATGTTAAAATTCCAAGTTTTAAACTTTGTTTTACCCTATCAAATTTTTTAGCACCATAATTAAATCCTATAATAGGCTGAAGAGCTTGTCTAATTCCATACATAGGAACGGTAATAAACCCGAACATACGATTATATATACCAATTGCAGAAATATATAAGTCAGATCCTCCATAAATTCTTAATGAATTATTTAATACTATGGCTACAATTCCATAAGCCAGTTGAGTCATAAACGTGGATACTCCTAAGGAAATTGCTTCCTTTAATAACTTTATATCAATTACTAAATTTTTAACTTTTACTCCTAAAATTTTACTATTAAAACAGATGTATACCAATAAAAATATGAAACATATTATTTGGGAAATGTCTGTAGCAATGGCAGCTCCTTTTATCCCATATTTAAGTCTTGTAACCAATATGTAATCTAACGGAATATTAATTACAGGTCCTATTATCATGCTTATCATAGCAATATTAGCATGTCCTTCTGATTGTATGATGCTATTGGAAACAATACTAAAAACGAAAAAAACACTGCAATATAAAGTAATTCTAAAGAATGTTACAGCATAGGGTAGTATAGTTTCTAAGGAACCAAAAATATACAATATAGGTCTCATGAAAGCCAGTCCTATAACCATAATTAAAATTCCTAATAGAACAGAGGATGTTAATGCAGTACCCACAGCCTTTTCTGCTCTTAGTTTATTTCCGGCTCCAAGACTTCTGGAAATTATAGAAGCAATTCCAACTCCGATCATTTGAGAAAGAGCCAGTATTATTTGTTGAATAGGAAAGACTATAGTTAAAGCTGCAATTCCTAAGCTACCATTAGCTTGATTACCTATAAAAATTGCATCAATAAGATTATATAATACATTAGCTAAAAATACACTTATGGCAGGAAGAGAAAACTTAAAAAGTAGCCTTTTTATATTACCTTCCAGAATGAAATTTTCTAGTTCAGTCATTTTATTACCTCCAATTTATACCTGTTACACTCACTTAATGAAATACTATTCCCTCTAAATATCATTATTCATAAAAAACACCTCTTTTCTAAATCCAATAAAATTACATTAAAAAAATGCAATAATTTATACATATCTTAATATTCTGTATTGTCACAATTTATATTTTATACTTATATTTATCTTACTGTTATAACAGTAATACTGATATTATCCTATATCAGTGCTTATATGTTAGAATTATTTCGTCTAATTTGCTATACACAAAAACTCTATTTTAGGCTAAAATTGACGATATTAGATGATTTGCCCTAATTTTAAATATACTCAAATTTATATATAACAAAACTAACAAACTTAAAATATCTCTAAATTACTTCAAATACCTATATTATACTAATATAGATAAAGACAATTATACTTTAAGCAAAAAAGAGATTAAAGATAAATCCATCTAATAATGTTATAATATATCTTAAATTATAAATTCTAATTAACCCATTTTTATATATTAATCTGAAAGTAAAAATAGTTTATCTTTTGTTAAGCTGTAAGGTGGAGGGAATATCTATGGATAGAAAAATAACATTTTATGTAACTAGACATGGTGAAACTATGTATAATATATTAAACAAAGTACAGGGATGGTCTGATACACCATTAACCCCAAGAGGGATTAAAATAGCAAGACTTTTAGGGAAAGGCCTAAAAAATATATATTTTGTGGCAGCCTATTCTAGCGATAGTGGACGAGCAGTTGAAACAGCTGAGATTATTCTTAATGAGAGCGGAAATAAACAGATTAAATTATATCGTGACAAACGACTAAGAGAATGGGGATTTGGAAGTCTAGAAGGAGAATCTAACAAAAACTTTTTGAATATTATACTACAAGAAATGCCTGATGTTAGTATAGCACAACTTAATTATAATTTACCACAGATTTCTGAAGTGGTTGTTCGCTCTGACACTATTGCATGGGCAGAAGATTTTTATACAATTGAAACCAGATTGAAATCTGTTTTCAAAAACATGGCAGATACAATTTCACCAAGTGGTGGAGGAGATGTTTTAATTGTGACACATGCTTTTACTATTAAAACATTAATTTTTATATTTGCAAAGCACCGCCTGAATGAAGTAACAAATATAGAAAATGCAAGCATAACAAAAATAGTATATGAAAATGGAAATTTTCAAATTAGTGATATTAACAATACTCAATACATTGGATAAATAACCTTTGTCCCCGAATAATTTTCTATAAAGTTGTTCTATGACCTTTGCAATGCTTATACTGGCTCTGTAACTATTTATTGAAAACATTGGAGACACCACATAGCAAATCAGAATTATATCTGGGACCAAAAAGACCTCTATAGATTTAGGTGGAGTTTGTCACAAGGAAATGCTTATCTCCACCTAAACTTTAAAAGAACTTATCTAAGCATACAGCACTTATCTCCCGCTTTAAAGAAGATGTGAGTATATACAAATGGCAGCATTCGGATTAAAACTCCATAGCTAAGTTACATGCCTGACGAATTGCAGTGAGAACATTGCCAATACCCCCAGAATCTCCTATATTATGTACAGAAATGTTTCCAGCTGAAAGTGTATCAAACAAAGATGTATTAGGCTTTGAACCTACTGCTAGTACAATTGTGTCACAGGGAAGTTCCGCCTTAATCACTTCTTTACTTTTTGGATTAGTAGATTCTATGAAAACTCCCTTATTGGTCACTTCTGCTATTTTAGAGAAAGAATATTGTTTTACACCAAGCCGCCTTAGATCTTTCAATACAGGCCAACCGCAGCCAGGATCAAATCCAGAACCAATTTTTGCAATATCTATAATAGCTATATTACGACGGGATGTATTTAACATCATACTTATTTTCTCACTACCTTCAGATTTTTGAGATTCCATAAAATAAAGTTGTTCCTTAGAGAGAGAGGCCTCATGAGCCAAATACGCTGCTGTTTCACAGCCAACAGAACTGCCGCCAATCACTACTACATTACGGCCAGCCATCTCTTTACCTTCAAGAATTTCAGAAAAGGTAACTACAGAAATATTACCATCTCCAGGTAAACTAATAGAAGAAGGAATACTTCCAGTTGCCACTACTACCTCATAAAAATTTTCTTTCTCAATTCCTTCAATAGTAGCTTCCTTGTTAAGCACCACCTTTACACCTGTTTTCTTCAACATAGCATTAAAATAATGCACTAAATTTTGAAATTCACCTTTTGATGGAGGAGTGCTTGCCAGATGTAATTGCCCCCCAATAGTATCTTTCATTTCCCAAATAGTAACTTTATGACCTCTTTCTGCTGCTCTTATTGCAAATTCACAACCAGCAGGACCTGCACCTATAACCAGAATATTTTTTGATGGCTTAAGTTTGGTATCCTGAAGAAGGAATTCCCTGCCGGCATATCCATTTACAAGACATTCCACAGGTTTGTCAAAAAACAAACGCCCAAGGCAGCCCTGGTTACATGCAGTACAGCGGCGAATTTCCTCTACTCTACCTTCTTTTACTTTAATTGGCCAATCCGGATCAGCTATAAGCGTACGTCCCACACCGATTAAATCTGCCTGACATAAAGCTAGAGTACGCTCTGCCACAACAGGGTTATTAAATCGGTTTGAAGCCATAACAGGAACACTAACTGCATCTTTTACCCCCTGTGCCAGATACGCATAGCCTCCTTGTGGAACATCTCCAGGCAATTGAGGAATGTTGGTTTCATGCCAGCCTCCAGTTACATTTATCATGTCAATGCCAGCCTTATCTAACATTTTACAAAAAGCCACACAGTCTTCATTTGTATTGCCGCCCTTAATAAAATCATTTCCAGAAACACGCATAAAGATGGGATAATCATCTCCCACCGCTATGCGCAGGGCTGATAGTACTTCCAGTGGAAAACGACAGCGATTTTCAAAACTTCCCCCATACTCATCTTCACGCAAATTAGTAACAGGTGATAAAAACTGGCTAATCAAGTATCCTGCAGAACCTACGACTTCCACTGCATCAAAACCTGCTTTTTTTGCCCGCAGTCCAGCATCAGCCCAGTGTTTTATAACCAGTGTGATTTCATCCTTTGTCATAGCTCTTGGTGTTTCACCTGTGTAGCGAGAATAAACAGCTGAAGGGGCAAGTGCAGCATCATCTCCAGTAATATATTTGGTTCTCCCATATCTGCCGGTATGCATAAGCTGCACTGCCACTTTAGCACCACGTTTATGCATACCATCGGTAAACTCTTTATACCCCAAAATATAATCATCACTTTCGAGGCTCATAATATTGGAATATCCCCGGTAATTGTCAATAACGCATCCCCCTACAATAATTAACCCTGCACCACCCTCTGCACGTCTCCAATAATATTCATTAAATCTGGCAGTAGCAAATCCATCAGGAGTATAACCATGATGCATTGCCGGCATTACAAGGCGATTTTTTAAAATAAGACCATTTATAGTAATAGACTTAAACAAATTTCTAAAATTCATCATATTACCCTCCTCCTTGACTATAATTTAAAATTTTATCCTCCAATAGGTTTCCAGCTATTTTTGTCCCATAGATTTTGAAACTTCTTCTAAAACTTGAACCCTACCTTAATAACCTAAAGATTATACGCACTTTCAAATCCTGTTTCATAACATTTTGTATTCTTCGTATTGAAATTGTGTTGTTGTACCCAAAACATTCGAAAAACAGCTTGCAAACACCGTTGTTTTGTTTTTATGGTCTCGATTTGCCTTTCCGATCATGCATTCGTGAAAAATTCTGCTATTGCTGTGCTGCATGTATAAGTGGCATAAAAATGTCGTCTACAATCTCCGCTATGACTTCGTCGGATACGGGTTTCAGCTTTGTAATCAGCTCGTACTGCAGCAGATCCACTGGCAATGAGATGATCCGGGGCGTCAGCTTCTCAAGTCGGATTTCTCCGCGAAGTTCCGCATTTTTCAAAATCACCGCCATAGCCTCTGTCAGCTTGCTCTCTGATCTCCGCTGGATCATTTGCGGCATGGATGCGGTGATCGTGCGCCACACCAGTGGTTCCATCATAAGTCCCCTAATCGTCTCCGTGCCGATTGTTTTCAGCGGTTCAACACGCGCATACAGATAGGCATACACATCGCTGCGCAGGTTTCCGGTATCCGGTATCTCATTTGTAATTTTAGGAAAATAATATTTACGCAGAGCAGCAATCACAAGCTCAGACTTATCGGCCCAGCGGCGATAAAGGACGGATTTGTTTGTCCCCGCCCGTGTTGCGATGCTCTCCATCGTCATATGCGTGTAGCCGATTTCAGTGAGTTCCTCCCATGCGGCATTCAGGATTGCTTCTTCCAGAACTTCTCCGCGGCGGCGCGTACCTTTCTTTCGTTTATCCATGTTTTATTTCCCTCCGAACCTCAACAATAAATGTACTTCTGTCATAGAAATATATATAAAAAACTTAAGGTTTCCTATTGACAAAGTTCTATATTTATTATATCATAGTCTGAAAAGAAACTCAATGTTTCTTATTGTGACTATGAAAGGAGATTTCTCATGAGTACAGAAAATGTAAAACCGGCAAAAGAAAAACTCGATCCGATCGTGCTCAGGACTGCCATTGTTCTGGTTTTCGGTGCACTTGCGCCACTGTTCGATTCGACGATGGTCAATGTGGCCATCCATACAATTGCATCCGATATGAAAGCAGCCATTTCTACCGTACAGTGGGTCACCACGGGATACGTTCTGGCGATGGGGTTGGTCATCCCGATTTCGGGGTGGGCCACCAAACGGTTTGGATGCAAACAATCCTACATCTTCTCATTGGTGCTTTTTTTTATCGGCTCCGTGTGCTCTATGTTGTCATGGAGCATAGGAAGCATGATTGTTTTCCGAGTCATTCAAGGTATCGGCGCCGGGTTACTGATGCCGGTACTGCAAACGGAGCTTGTACAGGTTTCCGGCGGACGTAATCTCGGGCGGATCATGTCCATCATCAGCATTCCCGCTCTGCTCGGGCCGATCCTTGGCCCAGTGTTAGGAGGAATTATAGTCAGCAGTGCGAGTTGGCGCGCTATCTTTTGGGTCAATATTCCAATCTGCATCGTGGCGATCCCGTTAGCCGTATGGGGAATACCGACCGACAAGCATGTGGAAAAGAAAGCGTCCCTGGATGTGATCGGCATACTTTTGCTTTCCCCCGCGTTTGCCCTTTTGATCTACGGCATTGCCCAGGTTGCGACGCAGGTCAGATTGAATGACAGTGCAGTCTTTCCCCTTATCATCGGTATCGTTTTGATGGCGGCTTATGTCGTCTATGCTCTGAATACGAAACGGGAACCGGCTCTGAATGTGCGGCTGTTCAAATCCATCAATTTTTTCGCTTCCAATATCCTGCTGATTCTGTGCGGAATCATCACGAACGGGGCCATGCTGATGCTGCCGCTCTATTATCAAGAGGTGCGCGGAGCAAGCGCCCTGTATGCCGGATTGTGGCTGCTTCCACAAGGAATCGGCATGCTGCTCACCAGAAGCTGGGCCGGAAAAGTGGCCGACCGCGACGGCTCGCGCAATATCGTGCTGCTAAGTCTCGCTGGTATTGCAATTGGTACGCTGCCGTTTGCTTTTGCAGGTACGAATACGAATTATATCCTTCTGTCTATCGCCTTGTTGATCAGAGGGGCGGGACTTGGCGGTCTGCTGATTGCAATCATGGCATCCGCTTATGTCGGACTTCAAAGAGAGCAGGTTCCTCATGCAAGCACTGCTACGAGGATATTCCAGACTATCGGCGGAGCTTTCGGGTCAGCTATTCTTGCCACCGTCGCTCAGCAGCAGATGGCAGGTCGCGCCGACTCCGATCTTCATGCGATTGCTCATTCCTTCAACGTCTCTTTCTGGTGGGCAATCGGTTTTACTGCGGTGGCGGCGATCCCCACGCTGTTCTTGGCAGTGCGTAAAAAATCAGGACCGAAAACGGCCCTACAGGAAACAGATTCGCAGGCAGATGGACAGCAGTAAAAGCAGCATGAAACTGAGGTGCTGCTATAAATAACAATTGAATTAATTATAAGAGCTAAGGGCAAACTTGTTAAAAGAATGGACGCAAAGCAATATGGTTTAAGGTGCTTAATAGCACTATGACAGCCTGGCTGCCGTAGAGACTTTGTGTCTAAACTGCCTTCTCAGCGGCAGGTTTTTTGTCCTTGTGTGCCCAGCATGGCGTAATCTAAACGGTTAAAGTCGTGTGTTTTGAAAACTGTCATCAGCTAACCAGTAAATGTCTGGTCAATGACTGGCACAAAAAAGATTTACTCAATTATCATTTCCATAAAGCCAACCGTAAATGGTAAAAAATCAAATTTTTTAGTACCTTTATGTATAAAATCATTTTTCTGATACCATTGTTTTAAAATAGTATTTTCCTCAATAATACCAATACTCATAATTTTTCCATTTAACTTTTTAACCTTAATTTTTGCAAACACTAACAATTTTTCTCCATATCCGTAATGTCTATATTCCGGCAGGACAGTAATTTTTTCTAATTCATATTGTTCTTCACTTTTCTTTTCTAACTGCATAAATCCAACAATTTTATTATAAGCATTTATTGAATACATGAGATTCCCTTTATTTTTATCTGAAATCAATCTACTTACTTTAATAAATGCACCATTAGTAGGACAATTTTCAATAGTTAATCCAAAATCTTTTGCCACTGTCCCAAATCCTTGCCTTATAACTTCTGCACACTCTTCTAATTCATTTAATGATACTTCTTTAATAACATATTCTTTCATACCCAATCCCTCAATTTCAAATAATTTATTATAAAGGCCTGTTTCAAAATGTAAAAACTCATTTTGAAACAGGCCATCCACTAACCTTGAATACTCTCTAAATATTCATCATAGGTCAACCTTTTATCTATAAATCCATTATCAGTAAGCTGTATAATCCTATTTGCTATAGTCTGGATAAATTCATGATCATAGGATGAAAATAAAATGATACTCTTATAATCTAAAAGTCCGTTGTTTAATGCAGTAATGGATTCTAAATCCAGATGATTGGTGGGCTGATCCAAAATAAGCACATTGGCATTTTCCATCATCATCTTTGCCAGCATGCATCGCACTTTTTCCCCTCCCGAGAGAATATTCACCTGCTTTAATGCCTCTTCCCCGGAAAACAAAATCTTACCAAGAAATCCTCTAATATAGCTTTCAGATTTTTCCTCTGAAAATTGTCTCAGCCAATCCACTAAATTTAATTCCCGTTCATTAAAGTACTCTGAATTGTCCTTTGGAAAATATGACCTGGAAATGGTAACTCCCCATTTATACCCTCCACTATCTGGTTCCATTTCTCCCATAAAAATTTTAAACAATGTAGTCTCTTGAATTTCATTTTCTGATATAAAAGCAATCTTATCACCCTTTGATACTGTAAAACTGACATTATTCAATACTTTTTTTCCATCTATAATTTTTGTGATTCCGTCAACTATTAATATATCATTTCCCACTTCTCTTTCAGGCTTAAAACCCATAAAGGGATATTTTCTGCTGGAAGGCTTGATATCCTCTAAAGTTATTTTATCCAGTAACTTCTTACGAGATGTAGCCTGATTTGATTTTGAGGCATTGGCACTGAAACGCTCTATAAATCTTTGCAGATCTTTAATCTTTTCTTCTTTTTTTCTGTTTTGTTCCTTTGCCATCTTAAGTGCAAGCTGGCTTGACTGGTACCAGAAATCATAGTTTCCAGCATATATTTTTATCTTTCCATAATCCACATCCGCCATATATGTACACACTTTATTTAAAAAATACCTATCATGGGATACAACTATGACAGTACCTTCAAAATTAATAATAAACTCTTCTAACCATTTTATAGATTTAACATCTAAATGGTTGGTAGGTTCGTCTAAGATAAGTATACCGGGATTTCCAAAAAGCGCCTGTGCCAGAAGTACTTTTACCTTTTGGGCACCTGTAAGTTCAGACATTTTTTTATTATGAAGATTTATATCTATCCCAAGGCCTTGAAGCAGTGAAGAAGCTTCAGATTCTGCTTCCCATCCATTTAATTCTGCAAATTCACCTTCCAATTCAGATGCCCTTATGCCATCTTCATCTGTAAAATCAGGTTTATCATAAAGGGCATCTTTTTCCTTCATTATTTCATAAAGCCTTAAATTACCCATAATTACTGTTTCCAAAATCTCATATTCATCATATTGAAAATGATCCTGTTTTAGCACAGACATTCTTATATGCTTTGAAATACTTACCTCTCCTGTACTAGGTTCTATTTCTCCTGATAATATTTTTAAAAATGTAGTCTTTCCTGCACCATTTGCCCCTATAATTCCATAGC
Organism: Clostridium kluyveri; assembly: GCF_001902295.1. Taxonomy (NCBI): domain Bacteria; kingdom Bacillati; phylum Bacillota; class Clostridia; order Eubacteriales; family Clostridiaceae; genus Clostridium; species Clostridium kluyveri. The sequence continues at coordinate 2,169,111 of NZ_CP018335.1, forward strand.
AATTACCCTGGGTAAACTTTAAATTTACATCTTCAAAAAGCTTTCTCCCCTTATATCTTAAACTGACATTATTTACATTAATCAAATTATACCCATCCTCTACTGTATTTTTGTCATTACGGAAGGATTATATCATAATTCAACTAAATAAGCATTAAAATTTTTTCTAATATCCCTATATACATTTATGCTGATAATACTCTTTTAAATATATAATACTTACTTTGCAGCTTTAAGCTTTGCATTCTTAATAAACAATTCAGATGGAGAAAAGGATTCCTCATAAGCAAACTCCACCTGAACCTTAGAATCACTTGATATAATAATGCATATCCCTAATTCTCCATATATTTACCTTAATTATATATGACTATATTTTTATTTTCAATTTAGTCCATTAATTTTTACAGGCAATAATCACTCTCTTCTTCCGAGAAGCTTCAGTACATCTATTTACAACCTTTAAATACAATTAAAAAACTAGAATTTAGGAATCTCTAGAATAGCCCCTCTGTTTCCTGAAGTTACCATTGATGCATATCTTGCAAGGTAGCCTGTGGTAATTTTAGCTTGTCTAGGTTTCCAATTTGCCCTTCTTCTCTCCAATTCTTCCTCACTGATTTCAAAATTAATAGAATTTGCCTCTATATCTATCTTTATTATATCTCCCTCTTCAATCAGTGCAATATTACCTCCTACTGCTGCTTCAGGAGAAACATGACCAATTGCAGCACCTCTTGTAGCACCACTAAAACGTCCATCTGTTATTAATGCCACGCTGCCCCCAAGACCTCGTCCCATAATTGCGGAAGTTGGATTAAGCATTTCTCTCATGCCAGGTCCGCCTTTAGGACCTTCATATCTTATAATAACTACATCTCCAGCCACAATTTTTCCTGTGTTTATAGCATTTAGAGCATCTTCCTCACAGTCAAATACCCTTGCAGGTCCTTCATGCTTTAACATCTCAGGTGCCACTGCAGAACGCTTTACAACACAGGAATCCGGAGCTAAATTGCCTTTAAGAATTGCAATTCCGCCAGTTGTGCTGTAAGGATTTTCAACAGGTCTTATTACCTCTTTATTTTTATTTATACAGCCTTTAATATTTTCTGCCACGGTTTTTCCTGTACATGTAATCAAATCTGTATTTAATAGATTTAGTTTATCTATCTCATTCATAACAGCATAAATACCACCTGCTTCATTTAACTCTTCCACATAATTATGTCCTGCTGGTGCAAGATGACAAAGGTTTGGAGTCTTTTCACTGATTGCATTTGCCATATCCACATTTAATTCAATGCCAGCTTCATGGGCAATAGCCGGTAAATGAAGCATACTGTTTGTACTACATCCAAGAGCCATATCCATAGTTAGAGCATTCTTAAAAGCAGCCTCTGTCATGATATCTCTAGGTCGTATATTCTTTTCTAGAAGCTCCATTATTTTCATACCAGCATGTTTTGCAAGTTTTATTCTGTCAGAATAAACAGCAGGTATTGTACCGTTACCTCCAAGTGCCATTCCAAGAACCTCTGTTAAACAGTTCATGCTATTTGCAGTATACATACCTGAACAGGAGCCGCAAGTAGGACATACCTTGCTTTCAAACTCTTCTAATTTTTCTTCAGTTATTTTCCCCCCGTTAAAAGCGCCTACTGCCTCAGATACACTGCTAAAGCTTACTTTACATCCATCTACTTTTCCTGCGAGCATAGGGCCTCCACTTACAAAAATAGTTGGAATGTTAAGTCTCGCTGCAGCCATTAAAAGTCCCGGTACATTTTTATCACAGTTAGGTACCATTACCAGCGCATCAAAAGCATGGGCCATAGCCATAGCTTCTGTAGAATCTGCAATTAAATCTCTTGTAACAAGAGAATATTTCATGCCCTGGTGTCCCATGGCAATTCCATCACAGACAGCAATGGCAGGAAAAACAATTGGAGTACCTCCAGCCATTGACACTCCTGTCTTTACGGCCTCCACTATTTTATCTAAATTCATATGACCTGGTACTATATCGTTCTTTGAACTTACAATACCTACAAACGGTCTTTCTATTTCTTCTTTTGTCAAACCCAACGCATTAAGCAGGGCACGCTGTGGTGCACTTTTAGTTCCTTTTGTTATTACATCACTTCTCACTAAAATAACCTGGTTAAGAAAACTTAGACAAACTTAACCTCTCCTTTCTATTTATTTTTATTTTTCTAAGTTTTTAAAACCAATATATTTTATTAAATCTCCATAATAATTTACAAGATTTAATTCCATATCTTTTTAATATTCTTTCTTCTATTGTTGTTATATTACATTGTTTCTTTTTAGGGTATAAAGCTGTAATATATCCTATGTAATTTTCTCCATTTTTCTTCGTATATTTAATTAAATCTCTATGTTTAAACCCTTGTAAATTCTCTATATTAGCTTTTGATTTCCTTCTCATTAGTTTAATTGCCCAATTTTTTATATTGCAGTCATCAGAATTAATTTTTAAATCAGTTATAACTAATGCATCATTACTATGATTTTTCTCTATATTCCAATCTATTCTTTTATTTGCTGTATCTCCACCAGTGGTTAATATTAATTTAGCTAATTTACTTAATTCTTTTCTAAGATATGTTTTCCCTTGCATTACATGTTGTGCATAGTCAAATCTTATATTTTTACCTTTTATCATATCTTGATAATGTTTAATAAATAATTCTTCCTTACCTTCTGTCTTTTGATGACATTCACTACATAAAGTTATAAGATTACTAAGATTATTATTACCGTGTAACCTTCTAGGAACAACATGATGTACTTCTAAAACACAACTAGATTTACCGCATTCCATACATTCACAACCATCTCTCAATATAACTGATTTTCTTATGTTTTCATCTAGCCTGTTAGATTTTTGATATTGCCATTTGTATAATTTTTTACCTTCTATTAAAGCTCTTATATCTATTGCAACATCTTCTAAATGATATTCTGTTATATTGATATATTTATTTAGTTTATTAATAACTCTTAAAATAGCATCTTTCTTTTGTTTAATACTTGGTGCAATTCGATTTTTTCTTTTACTATTTGCTCTATTATTAAATTTTTTAGGTCTATATCTTTTGTGGTATCTATGATATCTTCTATAATCTCTACGAATATCCATCAAATGTTTAACATCTTGACGTTGTTCTATTGTTCCTTTGAATATTACTTTATTTTTAGTTTTACATTTTTGAATGATGCCAATGCCTACATGTAAACTTCCATCATCTATACCACAAACAAATTCTGATTCATCTTCCTTATCCTTTATTTCCCTTTTTAATTGAATAACCATAGGATATTTATTAACTTGTATTGCTTTGTTTTTTCTAATTAAGTACCATGCTTTATTTATCTTACATGGACTTAACTTATTGCCTTTATTGTCAATAACAAAAGCATAATTATTATTTTTTATCATTTCTGATAAATCTCACTTTCGTGGAAATTTTCTTCTTGCCAATGTCATAAAGAGGACATGTGTTTCCCTGTTATCTTTACAGGACAATAGTAAAGTTTCCTGATTTGCACTCATAGAGCTTCAGACTGAAGATTACATCTAAAGGTATGTCTTTACCTTACTTTATAACGTAGTTCATTATGCTAAGATATTTTCATATCTATACACTCACTTAGGCTTGAGAACATCAAATAGTCACTATACAAAATATTAAATGTCCAATTTTGTATAATTATTTACCAACTATTTGAAGTTCCCTAGTATAATATTATTAAACTATATGCTTTTATTGTAAGTTGTGTGATGTCTGTTGTCAACTATACATTATATATTTTGAATAATTATCCCCAGCATAGCTCAACATTATAAACTTAAGGAAATTTGATTAACATTTTTGTTTATCAGGTTTCCTACTTGTATGTATACATTAAAATAAAGGTAGGGGTGGTTATATGTTTAATAGTTATATTAATAGATTTAAAAAATGATTGACTCTATTAAAACAAGTGAAAGTGAATTTGTTTAGACTATCCAGAGGGGGGCCAACATTTGCGATAAAACCAGTGCTAAGACATTAAATAGATAAAAAATCAATTTATAGTAAACATATACTAATTTATAGTATATGTTTTTCAAGGTTTGCCAATCTGAGATCTCTTGCTTTAGTGTACCTGTCCATGACTTCTACATATTTAGCATCATTTGACGTTCCATCACAAATATCACAACATAGAAAACTTCCCGATAATAAGTCATATGTAATTGTATTTTTGTTGCTGCCTTTGAATCTGAACCTCCTGTCCCTTTAAATTTGTTATAAAACTTTTGCAGTAATTCATAACTGGAGAGCCATTTACAAGTATTCTTCCAAAATATAATTTTTTATTCTGTACGGCTAGTGACTTATTTTGTTTTACCATCATAGAATTAAAAAATTTTTGCATAAACTTTACTGAATATTCGTTATATCTATCATTAAGAGCCTGGAGTGACATTAATATGTTATACTTTTAATTATGTCATCTGGCAAACATGCATCAATATTTTGATGTCGTTTAACATTCCAACCATTATCTTCAGCCCACTTTAGAAACTTTTCAATTCTGTCTTTCATTAAATTCCCCCCATATAGGAAATGCTGAAATTATCTTCCCTTTTGTTGTTAACATTCCTTCATAGTGAAATCCTACTGCCTTTCCTCTTGCATTTAATTGTCCTTCTAATATATGTTCTAATGAACCTTCTTTAAAATTTTCAACATTTTTTAAATCTGCTATTGACTTCACATAGCTGAGCTTGGGGCTGAGTTTGTCTTATTATCTTTTAGTGGTACAGTCTACTGTTTTTAGGATCTATGACTTTTTTATCACTATAAAAAGCAATGAACTAGCCTACTTATTTTCAGCTAGTTCATTTAGTCTTTTCTTCACTGCATTATTGAAATTATGCAGTAAGCATTAAGGAATGATTTTATCCATAATAGTGATACTATGGATAAATAAATATTAAAAAATGTTAAATTCTACGTGCGGAATGTAGGTTATATTGTGCCTATATGGTCTTATAGTCTAAATCATATAGCATAGTATTTTCGCAGTTAGTTTATACCAAATTTTGTAGCAAGTTCTACCTTAACTATTCAAAGTTAGTTTAAACCTGCTAGAAATTCATTAACTGCCATCTCAAATTTACTAGGATTTTTTTCCATTATGTCACTAAATAAATCTATAACTGTCTTCTTTATGGAACTATCTGAATTAGAAATAACTTTCACATAAATTTTTCGTGATGGAGCATCATTTAAAATTCGTTTATGAAGTACTTTAACCCATTCTTTAGCATGAGGATACATATCTGGTATAGCCTCTGCAAGCTTAGCTAAAGCTTCTTCTGCTCCGAACATTTTATCGTAAGATTCAATTGCATGTATTAATCCAAACATTACTTCATCATGTTCAGTTGAATCATCGAATCCTAAACACAGATATTTAATATTATTAACATCTTTCATACTAATAATATTTTCAACCGCTTGTTCAAAGTTTCTAATTTCTTCTTCTGTTTTAAGTAATCTATTATCCTTCAGCTTTTTTGCTTCAATATTTATATCCATTGTTCTTAACTCTCCTTACTTTTTATATAAATCTGGATATAGCTTCTTATTCATTTTTATCACATCTTCAAGCCCCTGTCTAATATCAGGTGTATAAAGATTGTCGTTTTGATATATACTTCTTGCATCTCGAATGTCGTGTGCTAGTGCATTACGAGGTGATAAATTTAGATAGTTTTGTAGTTTTTCCCCAGTCATACCATACGTATCAGTCAATCTATGCCTACCACCCTGACCCGGGAATGGCTGCTCCATATTCATCGCAACACCATCATTTTTAGGTACTCCTGCATTTGGTTCCATATATTTTGCTGATGGCATATGATGAGGAGTTATATTATCTCCACGTGAACCGGCATCTATCAAATCTTCATAAGTTCCAACATCACCCTCTCGAGGAAGTAGAGCTTTACTCGCCTCCTGGTATGCCTCTTTTCCCTTACCAACAATCTTTTTAGTTATATTCTTAGCAAGTTTTTCAATTTCACTAGCTCCACCAGCACCATTCATTGCAAATACAGTTCCGTTACTTAATTTGCCTGCTGCCTCTTCTACTTCTGGTGACATTCCTGCTTTTATTCCCTTGTATATCTTTCCTAATAGACTTCCTGCTCCTAGTGTACCTAGTCCAAACAACTGCTCTCCTGTACTATAGTGCTTTCCTGATACTAAATCCTTTCCTTCAACTATTTCACCTAACATTTTAAATCCACCAAATACTGGTATGAAAACAAGGGGGGTTTGCAATGTACTTGTATTCTGTGTGGATGGACTGAATGGATTTAAAGATGCAATAGGAACTGTATATCCTTTTACCAAAATCCAGAGATGTATAATTCATCAGCTGAGAAGCAGTATGAAATACATACCTTATAAAGATAAAAAGGTATTTGCAAAAGACTTGAAAGCTGTCTATGGTGCAGTAAATGAGGATGCCGCACTCGAGAATCTCATGGATGCAAAAGAAAAATGGGAAAGCAAATACCCAAATGCCATAAAAAGTTGGGAAGACAACTGGGATAACCTTGTAACTTTCTTCATGTTTCCTGATTATATCCGTAAAATCATGTACACTACAAATGCCATAGAGAGTCTTAACAGTCAGTTTAGGAAAGTAACCAAAACTAAGCTTATATTTCCAAATGACGATAGTCTCATGAAAATGTTGTACCTTGCCACGCAGAGAATAAGCAGGAAATGGACCCGTTCCTATGAAAATTGGGATATGGTTGTAAATCAGCTTAATATCTTATTCAGCAAAATATTGAACAGAGGAGCATAGAACCCACCAGGGACTCTGTCCCCGGACCCCTGAGGTTTATCCTCATGTGTTCTGTCAGGAACGGGTAAAACGGATAGTTTTTATCCTATCCGTTCCTGCATAGAACACCAATAATCGCTCAGGTTGCTCCTCAGCAGTGCCCTATATTATTATTGGCGTGTATATTATTGACCAAAAGTGGATATAATATACAATGTAATGCTGGTTGATAATTCGCAGTTATCGATACTAATTTGCATTAATTTACAAATCATAACATTCCAAAATTATTTGTCGAAAGAAAGAGAATACATATAATTATTTACACGGCCGAAAGCCTACTTCGAAAATGATACTTAGTTATTCCAAGAAAGCTTATCCATGGGATAATGCATGCATTGAATCCTTCCATGCAATCATTAAACGTGAATGGATAAATCGCTCTTTAGAATTAAAAATTATCGTCATGCATATATTCTTGTATTTGAATACATTGAAACATTTTATAATACCACAAGGATTCATAGTCATTGCAATTATATGTCACCAAATGAGTTTGAAAAAGCATATGAAAACGCCAAAGAGCTTATTACATCAACAGCAAGCTAAAATATGGAAATTGATTAGAATTTTCTCATTTTAATTTGTACTTTTTCTTGACATAGCACCATTGCTATGACCATGGGTTATTTTAATGCAATTATCATCTGATAATGGAGATCGGTATTCTCATAAAACTCATCTAATCTTGATAAAGGATGTCTGTCTACTAAAACATTAGCAATAATGGCTTCAATAGCAGTTCCCAGTGATACAATTCGTCTTTCTTTATCAAAATTTATCTTACCATTAATATATTTTGCAATCTTAAGCTTTCTGCAGTATTTTAAAATTAATGGTATAGCTCCATCCATAACAGGTTTTATATTTTTTATATTCATTTTTTCCTTCACGTACTATATTTGAACAATATAATAACATATTCTAATATCTTAGTAGAGTACTAAATCTAATTAATTATTTGCTAATTTTTACATGTGGAATGTAAGTTACTGCATTATTTAGATTATGTAGCTAATTTTCTGTAATCCTCTTCTTCAAAAACTCAATAAAATCATCTGCATAACGTTTATTAGCATTTAGAGAATAGATTGGATATTCATTTTCGTCATTCTTCATAGATAAATCAAAATAGAAAACATCATCATTTGCTTCACAAATTACAACTGCATTATCAGGATAATTTTCATTTTTTCTGTTTAATTCATACATATATACTATGTCTCCGCCAACAACAGAATCAAAGTCCTGTTCATATATACTATATATTTCTTCTCCGTAAATTTCTCCTCCACTATAGTTTTTTAACCACCATTTATAAGAATTAGGCAGTTCAAATCCTAAACGTTCTTCTGCCTTCTTTATCCATTCCTCGGATATTCCATCTCCGAAATCAGCAAACTCAACACAATTTTCCGATTCTGCAATTATGTTTTTTATTTCATCATACTTATTCATATTGTCCTCCTAATTTTAATTTGTAAAATCGTTTGCTTTATTTATCCAATAATCTTCTCTCCATGTGTCAAACACCCCTCTATTTATTCCAGAAGGCAATTCGCCAGTGTTAATATGGATTGTAGAATAGTTTTTTTGATGAAAAGATTGACTAACTTCAGCTATGGAACCCGATTGTGTTTGAGTTAAATGATGTAAGTTTATTGTTTTACCATCATATCCAATCGGAGCTCTACCAGATGCCATTCTTTCTACATTTGTACCAGTAACAGTTTTACCTTTTACCTTCCAAGAACTTATTGTATTAGGGTCAAACAAGTCATTTCTTTGATAGACTTTATTACCATTAAATTGTACAGTATTATCCCAGTACTTGTAAACTGGTTTATTAGCTTGTGTAACCCCCTGGTAGGTGAAACAAAAACAGTCCCTGCTGATATCTTTGGTTCATTAGTATAAAAAAGTTTATACCCATATAATTTATTGCTAATCACTTGACCATCTTTTGTCATTATATCATCATCAGAAAGTTCTACTCCATTAAATGTAAGTGGAGAATTTTCTGTTAAAACATAAGTATAAACATATCCATCTTTTTCATAAGTTATTTGCTTAGGCAAATTAGATATCTCATTTGGAAAATATGTCTTAAGCCCTACGACCATTCCCAAAGTAGTACAATTAATGTATTTCCATGCTTCTTCATACGTAAATATAGTTTCTTTTATTTTTTTATATTCGTCTTCTCCTAAAACAATTTTTGCATATTCTAGTATTTGCTTTTCTTCTGCTGTTAACTCTCCTGGATTCTTTAACATTAACTGCATTACCTTATTCTTATCTACTTGTCCATTTTCTGAAATAGCAGAAACACCCCTGAATTCAGATATTCCTACAGTTATTCCTGATATTTTTGAAAATACGGAACATATATTTTCTTCCATATCTCTTACACCATTACAATATTCATTAAATGAATCATTGAATTCTGTCAAGCTTGTTGTTTGATTTTTAAGCGAATTCTGTAAATTCAAAATATCATCTGTAATTAGACATATTCCTTGAATATCAAAAGTTCTATCAGAAGAAATTTGCTGAGGTAGCTACACATCAGCATAAACGAGCACTCGCATTAACATCTCGTAAATTGATTCGTTTGATTTTTGGATTGCTGGCTAAAGATCAACTCTACTCTTCAAATAGGGTAGATAAATAAATAGATTTTATATGAACATACGTTCTTTATTTGACGTATGCTTGTTAAAGTTACCCTTTTTTCTAGATTTCATTTCATCTTTTTTCATTTTGTTCTTGACATATTACCAAATTGCTTTCAATTTCTTTACATGGAAAAAGAGCCAATGCTTGTTCATTAGAAACATTGATTCTTATCGTTGTTATAACATATATTTAATTTTTCTTTTAGTTACAGCTCACTAAGCTATAATACAACACTTATTGAATTTACTCCTATTTATTAATTTCTACTATTATGCAATCTATATACACATTATTCTATATTGACTAATTGCAATAGAAAATCGCCGAAATCATCAGCTATCTTTTCATATTTTTGATTTTTATTATCTTCACCAGGTATATACGCTACTACTACTGGCTCTTTTTCTTCGTTTAAGTTGTTAAAATCCAGGCAGAATAACTCATCACCACCTGTTTCATATATGACAACTAAATTCATAGGTAAATCTACTTCTTCTCTTTCAGTAAGTGTATACCATATTCCATCTGGTACTGAAGACTCCTCAAAATCATCATCTATGACACCTAAAATTTCTTCTGCACCATAATTTCCTGCACCATATTTAATAAGAAATTCTTTATATATTCTTGAGAATTTTATTCCAAGTGCATCTTCTGCCTTCTCAATTAACTCCTCTGAACGTTCTCCAATAAAATGACACTTCTCTTTGTTTTTGCTCATAATTTCTACTGCTTTTTGATAATTAACGTAACTCATTTATTTGCCTCCTCATTACTTAAAATCATTAGCCCTGTTCTTCCAATAGGACTTTCTCAAACTATTAAATGCATTTCTATCAATTCCTGATGGAATAGTATTAGGATTGATATGGATTATACTTTTATTTTCTTGATGGAATGTTCGAGTAACTTCTGCTATTGCACTTTCATTTGTTTGAGTCATATGATGTAAGTTTATTGATTTTCCGTCTGTTCCTAAAGGTGCTAATCCTTGCTCCATTCTTTCAATGTTAGTTCTACCCATCTTATCAATTTTATTTGGATCTATTATATCATTTCTTTGATATACTTTTGTACCATTATGCTCAACTTTATCTGTCCAGAATTTTCTTCCACTAGTTGAACTAGCTTCAGCCGCCCTCTGGTATGGTGAAACAAAAACAGTTCCTGCTGATACCTTTGGTTCATTAGTATAAAAAAGTTTATACCCATATAATTTATTGCTAATCACTTGACCATCTTTTGTCATTATATCATCATCGGAAAGTTCTACTCCATTAAATGTAAGTGGAGAATTTTCTGTTAAAACATAAGTATAAATATATCCATCTTTTTCATAAGTTATTTGTTTAGGCAAATTAGATATCTCATTTGGAAAATATGTCCTAAGTCCTACATTAAGTCCTAAAATATCACTCTTAATATATTTTTCTGCTTCTTCATATGTAAATACGGTTTCTTTTATTTTCTTATATTCATCTTTACTTAGTACTTTTTCTACATATGATAATAACTCTTTTTCTCCATTAGTCAAGTCATTTGGATTCTTTAACATTAACTGCATTACCTTATTCTTATCTACTTGTCCATTTTCTGAGATAGAAGAAATACTCCTAAATTCAGATATCCCTACAGTTATTCCAGATATTTTTGAAAATACTGAACATATATTTTCTTCCATATCTCTTACACCATTACAATATGAATTAAATGAATCATTGAATTCTGTCAAACTTGCTGTTTGATTTTTAAGTGAATTTTGTAAATTGAGGACATCATCTGCAATTGGGAATGATGTAAAACTTAAACTATTTGCTAAATTTAATATTTCTTCAAATTTAGAATTCATCTTTTTATAATTATCTATACATTCACTAACATTATTATTTATTTGAAATTGTCCCCCATATTGGAGTGAAATAATTCCTGTATCATCATTTGTAAGGTCTGTCCCACCCCCACTTCTTTTTATGCAGTTTACAAAATCTTCACTTTGCTTTTTTAATCTAATTGCCCTTGGCTTTTCTTCATTTTCTAAAGCATTTTTCACGTACTTTATATCTTCTATTAAATTTGTATAAGACTCCTGTTTTTTAATATGCTCTTCCATAAATTTATCTTTTGCTTCACCTGACCATCCAGCTTCAGTAAGCTCTGCGATAGTTTTATTTATATTTTCTTTTTCTTCTTCTAATGTCTTTATAATGTTTTCATCTTCATTTATTGTATTAGTTAATTCACCAATATCTAATTTAAAATCCATTTATTTTCCCCCATGTACTAATCACTTTATTGTATTTTAACATTAGCAATATATATCTAATCTTTACATTAATATTCATGTATTTCCTTCATCTTAATGTTTTTGTACATGTGTGTCAATATTGTTTTATTCTTCCTGGATGCTGTAAAATATTTTAAGTTATTTTAAATTCATTGAGCTCTCTTCTGGCTCTCAAATTCTATTACTTAACTTTTTTAACATTTTATAAAAGCACTTATTGAAATTTTTAGAAGATTAACTTGTTATAACTATATATATCTATACGTTAATTCTGAACACACCTGCACAGCAGGTGATTTTCATATAGACAAAAATAAGTGTTAATTTTTATAATTATAAAAATTAACACTATTTTACTCTTCATATATACCCATGCCCCTCATTGCACGTATAATATGAAGCTTCATTGCAGTTTTTGCCCCCTCTGCATCTCTTTTAGATAAAAATTCCATTATCATGCGGTGATCATTTAGTGTATCTTGTATTACAACTTCATTATCATCTGACAACATAACACCCTTATCAATGGATTTATAAAGTATAGGCATAAGCCTATTCATAAATTCATTATGGGTGGCCTTTGCAATGGATTTATGAAAAGCCCTTTCAGTTTCAGTTCTGTCTTCTTTATTTAAAATTTTTTGTTCTTCTAGTCTACCATAGTAAATTATTCTTTTTATCTCCTTGTCTGTAGCCCTCTTTGCAGCATAATAGGCAGTTTCAGGTTCAAAAATCAATCTCATTTCATATAAGTCTCTGGCATTTAACTTTATTGTAGAAAGTTCCTCCAATCCAAAGTTTTCATGAAAACCTTCCTGATTTACTACAAATGTGCCTTTTCCCCTTCTAATTTCAAGAACATTACGGGCAACCAAAATACGAATAGCTTCCCTTAATGTAGTCCTGCTTACCTGCATAAGGACAGAGAGTTCATTTTCATTTGGAAGTTTATCTCCCACCGAAAACTTTTTATCTATAGTAATCATTGAAAATATATCCTCTGCAACACTTTGAGATAAATTCTTTTCTCTCCTTGGCATAAATCTCCTCCTTTTGCCTCCATATCTCTATAATATAATAAAATATTATGCCTTTCAAGAGAGATGTCATATGTTCCTCTACACATATGACATAGTATTACTATAATAATCAAGTAATTCAGAGGTTCAGGTAGAGTTTGCTATAGTGAAATGCTTATCTCCCATCTTAAAGAAGATGGGAATATTAGCTAATTCCAGCGTTGGGATAAAAACTTTACACATTTCTGGTCATATTCACCAGCACTTCTGAATTGGAAGTAACTCCCTCCAATGTAGAAGTTATTTCTTCTGTGGATGCAGCCTGTGATTCAGCCATAATTTTTGTACTGTTTATTTCTTTAATGACTTCATCTATAGCTCCTCTCATTTCTAAAAGTAATTTTGATATTTTCTTCGCCGATTCCCCACTTATTTGGGAAAGCTTTCGCATTTCATCTGCAACAACTGAAAAGCCTCTTCCCGCCTCTCCTGCTCTTGCAGCTTCAATAGCTGCATTTAAAGCTAGCAAATTGGATTGGGAAGATATGCCTGTTATGATATTCAGTATTCCATCTGTCTCTTTTATCTTTTCTCCTGTGGATTCAGCGGAGTCTACAATATTATTCATTGAACATAAAAGTTTTTGTGAATTAGCAGCAATTTCCTCTATACTTGCATTTGTCTGTTGTAATGAACTAAACATACTTTCCGTTGCCTGTTCCACCTTTAGGTGCCCAGTTAAACTCTTGCCTATGCCAACCCCTCCAATAACTTTTCCCTGTGAATTTTTAATTGGATATGAAACAGACTTAAATGGTACCCCATATACTTCTTCTGCTACTGTAACAACGTATATTTCACCATCATGAATCGTTTTATATAATGGCTCATCCACAGACAACTTCTGTCCGATTTTAATATGGAGATCAAGAGTGTCACCCTTACGATAGTACAAAAACTCATTAGTATCTGCTACAGCTACTACTATATCTTCTTGGAAAATATCTTTTAATACAGGTGCAACTTCTAAAAATGATTCAAGTATTTTTTCCATGCTTATTATGCCTCCCAAAATATCTTATTTAGTAGCTTTATTCGATTCATTTCACAAATACTTTAATACTTATATACCCATTAGGATATATTTTTCTACTTATACACATTTTTTTCTAATCTTCAATTTCAATTTATCTATCATCTTTTTATCATCGCATATTTTATTTCCCGATGTGGTAAGATAGTTTCCTGTAATTGTAGCATTGGCTCCTGCATAAAAACAATTTTCTCCAAAGCCTTCTATAAGATTTCTTCCACCTGCAAGTCTTATGAAAGCTTTAGGATTTATAAATCTAAAGATTGCTATGGTCTTTAATATTTCATTTTGGCTTAACTTAGGAGCATTTTCCAGTGGTGTTCCTTTAACCGGATTCAATACATTTATGGGAATGGATTTGGCCTCAAGCTCCTTAAGCTGAAAAGCTAATTTAACTCTATCTTCCAGGCTCTCTCCAAGTCCAATAATTCCCCCTGAACACACCTCTAGCCCTGCTTTTTTCACTGCATTTATAGTATCTATTCTTTCATCGTAGCTGTGGGTTGTACATATTTCCTTATAATATTCTCTGCTGGTTTCTAAGTTATGATGATACATTGTTACCCCGCATTGTTTCAATCTAATCAAATCTTCATATCCCAATATACCAAGTGAAGCACATAAATCTATTCTATTCTCTTTATTTAGTTCTTCATATATATCCAATACCTTTTCAAAATCTTTTCCACGAATTCCCTTACCACTTGTAACCAGAGAAAATCTATTTACTCCTTCATTTTCATTTTCCCTTGCCAATTTTAAAGCTTCTTCTTTTGAAACTAGTTCATAATTTTCTACATTGGTTTTATAATGTCCAGACTGGGCACAAAACTTGCAATCTTCAGTACAATGTCCTGATTTTGCATTCATTATAGTGCATAGATCTACTTCCACACCGCAATAAAAATTCCGTATATTATCTGCACTATGGCATAACTGTTTTACATCTACTTCTCCTTCAATACTCGTTAACTGCATAGCTTCTTTAAAATTTATAGCTTGTCCCTCTAAAACTTTTTCTTCTAAGTATTCAATAAATTTTTTCAAGTTAAACTCCCCTTCCATAATATTTTAATTAATATATACTATATATTAATATAATATCTTCATATTGTAAACCTTAAAAAAACATGGGTTTACAATAAAAAACTTATTGAGGAGAGCAGCATTACCATACTCCACCTTGAAGAAGAAGTGAGGGGATTAGCTAATTACAACCTTTGGATAAAAGTTTAAAAATTATTTTTCTCATCTACTTTTACCTGAAAATTTTGTAATAATTTCTGCTGAAATAAATGAAACTAAGGGAACTGTAAAGATTATTGCCATACTGCCAGTTAACCCCTGAATTATTTCTAAACTTACCATATCCATATTGATAAGTTGATTATAGCTTACATTATAAGAATAAATTATTATGAGCATAGTAAGTGATGCCCCTGTAAAAGCTAAAATTAAAGTATTGGCCATAGTGCCCATCATATCTTTTCCTACATTCATTCCTGACTTAAATAGCTCTTTTTTATTTATATTAGGATTAGATGTATATATTTCCTGTATAGAAGAAGCTATTGATATACTAAGATCCATTACAGCTCCTAGAGATGCTATTAAAATTCCTGCAGTTAACAATTGATATACTTTCATACCAGATACATTAGAAATCATATTGAGACTTTCAACTCCAGTTAAATTAAGACCTGTCAAATGGGCAAAGTGGCCAAATATGAGTTCAATTATCCCTGCAATTATAACACCAGATATGGTACCTAATATAGCCGATAAAGTTTTTGCACTCCAGCTATTTAATAAAAATAGTGTAACACAGGTTGTTATAATTATTACTATAATCGAGGCTAAAATCGGAGAATACCCCCTGTATAACAGAGGTATAAATAAAAATATAATACAGGTTAATGTAAATACAAGACCTAATACAGATCTAAATCCCTTTTTCCCACCTATTATGCAAATGGCAGCAAAAAAAATAAATATAAATATATATTGAATACTGGCTCTGTAATAATTATATACTGTCACACCATATGTACCACCATTAGCTGTAGAAATATCTACTATTATTTTCATGTTAGGCTTTAGATATACATTATGAGTGTCACTTAAATAATTTGTTACTTTTTTAACCTCATCTTTATGTTCTCCTGAAAGAATTTTGATTTGAGCCTCCTGAGTACCAAAATATATGTTTTTAGATTGTTTAAATTGTGTTAAAGAATTGTTTTTTACGGATACTACCTCTGCTTTTTCATATCTTATGTAAGATTTTCCATTTTGCTTATTATATGTTACAGGATTACTTACATTAAAATAGTATAAAAAAATACCAAATAATAATACCACTATTAAAAAAATTGATACTTGAAATATCTTTGAATATCTAATCATGAATACTCCTCCATGTGGCTTTAACTTAGATGTTATTTTAAAAATTATATTATATATTTTAAAATATACAATGTTAATGGAATGTACTGATAAAGGTTCTGTAAAGTTTACGTTAAATATAGAATGTTATTGTTATTTTACATAAATTTTACATAAATGAGACAGATAAAATACAAAAATATCATTAATATATATATTAGCTGTAGATGAAAATTATTTTAAGGAGGAAATTTTATGAAACAGTACGCAGAAAAAATATCATTATTTTTTCTATGCTTTTTGTTTGTACTTTCAAGTCTGGTAATACCCATACCTGTTAGTGCCGAAACTACAACAACCCAAAGTATCAGTATAGATGAAACAACAGCTTCTGCAGATGATACTATTAAAGATGTAACCCTTGCACCTGGAAAGGATCAGTCCCAATTAAATTTCACATGGTATTCCAAAAGTGCTTCAGAGCCACAGGTACAGCTTGCTCTAAAGTCTGATATGAGTGGAAGCGAATTTCCTATAGATAAAGCTCAAACATTCAATGGAGAAAAATCTAACGGAAATGATGAATATATTTCTAATAAGGTAACAGTAACAGGGTTAAAACAAGGCGTAGAATATGTATACCGTATAGGTGACGGAACTAACTGGAGCCAGGTTAACAGCTGCACTACTCAGGATATATCAAGTGGATTCAACTTTTTGCTTGCAGGAGACCCACAAATTGGTGCCGGCGGTGATCTAGCTAAAGATGGTGCAGGATGGTTAGATACATTAAATAAAGCTACAAACAAATTTTCTAATTTTAGTTTTATAATGTCCGTAGGTGACCAGGTAAATAACGGCTCAGAACTTAATGGACAAAGCAATGAATTGGAATATGATGAGTTCTTTAAACCAGATCAGCTAAAAAATATGCCTGTTTCCACAATTCCAGGGAACCATGAAAGCTATGGATCAGGCCATATTACTCATTTCAACCTTCCGAATATGTCTGATAAATATGGTATTTTTACTGACAATGGGTATGAATCAGATAAAAGCAGCGGCACTACAGGCAATGATTACTATTATGTGTATG
Organism: Clostridium kluyveri; assembly: GCF_001902295.1. Lineage (NCBI taxonomy): Bacteria > Bacillati > Bacillota > Clostridia > Eubacteriales > Clostridiaceae > Clostridium > Clostridium kluyveri. Next base: position 2,186,606 of record NZ_CP018335.1, read on the forward strand.
GAAACACACTGTTTATGATGCTTAACAGCAATGATATAAATGCCCAGGACCATAAGGCATTTATGCAGGAGGCAATAGCTGCAAATCCAAACATAAAATGGAAGATAGCAGCAATGCACCATTCCATTTACAGCTCAGCAAATCATGAGACAGATGAAGATATAGCTGCAAGAAGAGTTACCCATCCAGAAGTCTTTGAGGATCTCGGCATAGATGTAGTTTTGTCCGGACATGATCACAGTTATACAAGGACTTATCAAATGTCAGCGGGAGAAGCCGTTAATGTTGAAGATGCAAAAGATGGTAAAGTTACAGATCCAAAAGGAGTTCTATATATATCTACAAACTCAGCCAGCGGTAGTAAATATTATGAGCTGCAGCAACCTGATGTGAATAACTATTATGAAGCTAAAAAAGAACAGGATCATGTTCCAACATTTTCGGATGTAAACATAAAAGATAACAGCTTCACCATTACAACTTATAGGACTGATACCATGGAAGCTATCGATACTTATACTATAAATAAACAAGCTTTTAAACAAGTAAGATTAGGTGGTTCAAATAGATATGAAACTTCAGTAAAAATATCACAAAATGGATGGACTAATGCAGATTCAGCAGTATTAGTTTCCGGGGAAGCTTTTGCCGACGCACTTAGTGCAGCACCTTTTTCAAAACAAATAAATGCACCTATACTGTTAACTTCAAATGATTCACTTGATAAAAACACAGCAGCAGAACTTTCAAGATTAAAAGTGAAAAAAGCATATATAATTGGAGGTACTGGAGTTGTATCAAGTCCAGTAGAAAATTCTATAAAAACTATGGGAATAAATACAGAGAGAATATCCGGTTCAGACAGATATGCTACTTCACTTGCAGTTGCAAAACAAATAAGTAGCCCAGGACAAGTATTTATAGCTTCTGGAAACGGATTTGCAGATGGCATATCCATATCATCTTATGCAGCCTTATCAGGAAGTCCTATACTTTTGACAGATGGCAGCCAGTTAAGTGATGATGCTTTGCAATATATAAAAGACAACAAAAGTACACCATACATAATTGGTGGAACTGGAGTTATAAATGATAGTATAGTTAAAAATTTAGAAGCTGAAAGGATATCAGGCCCAGATAGATATGCCACAAATCTTGCCGTATTAAATAAATTTAATGATAAATACAATTTATCCAATATTTATCTTGCCTCAGGAAGTGAATTTGCAGATGCCCTCTGTGGTTCTGCTTCAGCTGGTAAAGAAAATGCACCAGTTGTATTACTTAATACAAATAATTATAGTGCTATAAAAAATTATGTTAAATCAAAAACAGCAAATACCAATCGGATTGATATTCTGGGAGGAGAAGGAGTAGTATCTCAAGATATTGTTAATCAGATTTTACAATGAAAAATTACTTTCCTAATCAACAATCTTAGTATTACCTGAAATAAACTCATTACTTACTTGCATGACACCACTTAATACTGCTTTAAATAAGCAGCATTATATCCTTATAATCTGTTATTAATTTTTATCCATATAGATAGAAATAATATAACAAGTGCCAGTATCATTATATTAATACTGGCAAATTTTTTTCCTTCTTTCCAAACTTCTATACCTACTTTAACTGTATAGAAACAAATAAGAATATAAACTAATATTATTATCCATCCCATGGTTAATCCTCCTGTAGCTTTTGTGGTGGATTAAGCTGTTTTCCAAAACTCTTTATTGTTACATCAAAATTTACAGAGACTTCTGCTTTTGTATATTTATCCATCCAGTTGTACTTCTTATATTCTTCAAAAGTCCAAAATTTTTTTCTAACCTCTAATTCCCATAAAAAAGGCTCTCCACCAAATACTTCTTGTGTCTTTTTTACGAGCTTACCTGCTTTTTCTTCAAGCTGACTCTTTATTGCATTTCTCAGCAGCTGCTCATTATCTTTAACTTGAACATATTTTACAAAGCTGGGTATGGCTAAAACTTCTACTTTTACAGGTACGATAACATTAATCCTTGGTTTATTTGAACTAATGTCAATTTTAATTTTAGTATCTTTACTCTTTATCAGCCTTGCAGATACTTTATATGTTCTATCAATTGGATCTTCAAAGGTAAAAAGCATACTCTTTACTTCATTTTTAGGCCTTAAAAGTACCACAAACCTATTTTCATTACCTGTAAGACTTCCTATCATTTTTCCTCTTTTAAATACTGCTGCACCTATCATTTGGGTTGGATTACCTCCTTGCAAATCCACCTGTCCTGGAAGATAATCAGCTTCATTTCCATCATCATTAGAAGAATATCGCCTTGTCGTCGTATAAACTCCTAGAAATAAGCTTGCATTTTCTTCCGTTCTCTGTAAAAATCTATTTAAATCAGATATAGTTATAAATCCCGTATCTCTCCATCTATTTATGATAAAATCAAAATACTTATTTGTTCTATCTTCCAGTTTTGGATCATTTTTATTTAAAAATTCAGATGCTTTTTCACGACACACAAATATACTCATGGACCTTCTAAATTCCTTATCCCTAAGCGCTGCCTCTAAAACATGGAAAAATTCTGAAGTTTTCGCAAAATCTTCGCCTACAATGAGAATTCTAGCATGTGCTAGAGTAACCCTTCTGGCCACAACTACATTTGCCATATCCCTAGCTGTAATTAAATCCGGTGATTCGAAGGTAACATTTTCATTTTTTTGTTGATTAGCAGACCCACTCACATTTGCAGAACCCATGCCATATTTTACATTAGCAATCTGATATGTAATACTCAGATTATTATTTTTTCCCTTATCAATTCCTATAGCAGATACATATCCCTGCTCCTCTAGTTCCACAACATCCTTATAGCATCCGCTGCATAAAATCATCACTAAAATAGCAGTAATCAGGTAACAGATTATCTTCCTCATCACTTTTTATAATCCCCCTTCCACTGTGAAATTGCCAAAAGCACTAGGGGTAATATTATACTAACAATGGCTATTATGGGTACTGCTCTACTGTTAAAAAAATCAGAAAAATCACGTGAACTCTCAGGTATTACACTTAGTATAGCTATAAGTGCGGCTATAGGTGGAATTAGAGATTCAATTTTCATCAATTTTAACATATAGGTAAAGATAGCAGAAACTAAATATAGAGCTATGGCATAATAAATTGTAATTACTACAACCACACATGGAAAAAATATAGCCTGCAAATTTGTAATGAACCTAGTTAAATGGAGCATCCTGGTAAGTGTGTGGAAAGGATAATTCATAACTATAATAGATGGATAATCAAAAGTCATCTGAAAGAATGCAAAAGAAACACTCAGGATAAAGGCAGATACTGCCAGTGCAATTAAACTGGCATGTTTAAAGCTTTTATAATTTCTAAACATAGGATAACAAACAGATAATGCTATTATTCCCTGATAAATAAAACTATTACGTATACCTCCTATTATAATATGTTTCACACCTTTTCCTGCAACAGGAAATAAAAATTGGGTTGTTATGAGGGGTATGGAAAATAAAATAAGAGCAATAAAAATACCTATAATATAGAATATTAACATCAATGATGTTCTTGCAATGGCTTTTAATCCTAATATAGCTATAAAACAACTAGTTCCCATTAGTACAATTATCAAATAATATATGTTCGTATTAGGGAAAAAAATTGTATTAATAGCATTACAATCATCAGCTAAATTCGAGGAAATAATTGTTACATTTGTTATTAAAAGCACATAACTTATCAGAAAGCCAATATACTTTCCAGTCAAACAATAAATTATGTCTATAAGCCCTTTATCTTTATATCTCTTTAAAAGACATAATACACTTAATATTGGTAAAATTAATATTGCTGCAGAAAATATAGGAATCATCCATCCCGCATTCTGGGCAGTTTTAAACAAAACACTAGCTGTATTATTGGTGATTTTCTCAAAAAATATAATAATTATTAAAGCCGCACATTCTCTAGCACCAATTTTGCTGTGAGAATTTTGGAGCATTTAGGATCCACCACCTTACTTTATTTTTGCCTGCATTCATCCTGTGGATTCATGTTAGTAGGTCTTTGTTTTTGCTTAAATATAGGCTTTCTTGTAATAAAATCCTTAGAAGAAGGATAATATGGGGCCTTAGGCGAAAAAAATGGAATTCCAAAGGATTCAAAAGCACAGGTATAAGCTAAAAAAGCTGTGGCCAATAATCCAACTCCGTAGAGTCCACCAATGGCTCCAACTATCAAAAATGCAAACCTCCCTATTCTCACTAAAAAACTTAAGTTCATCTCCGGAATAGCAAAGGAAGATAACCCTGTAAGAGCTACAATTATTACTAACATAGGACTAACAATAGTAGCTTCTACTGCTGCCTGACCTAAAATTAGTGCTCCAACAATTCCTATGGTAGATCCCATACTTGAAGGCATTCTTACCCCTGCTTCCCTCATAAGTTCAAAAGATATTTCCATTAATATAATCTCAAATATCACAGGTAAAGGTAACTTTTCCCTTGAGGCAGCGATAGCAATAACTAAATCAGTAGGAATCATATCTACATGATAAGTAGACACCGCTATGTATATTCCTGGAAGAAACAAAGAGATAAAAAATGCAACTATTCTTATAAAGCGTAAGAAATTGCCATACATCCATCTTTGATACATATCTTCAGAGGTATGAAAAAAGCTCCAAAAGGTTACCGGTACAATAATAACATTAGGTGCAGCTCCAATTAAAAGCGCTATATGTCCCTCCTTTAAAAAAGAAGAAACTCTGTCCGGTCGCTCTGTCTCAATGGTAGATGGAAGAATTGAATAGGGTCTGTCTTCTATCCATTGTTCAAGAATAGATGCATTTTCAATGCTTTCATCGGTAATTTTACTTATTCTCACTTTGACTTCTTTAAGCAGTTCAACATTTACAATATTTTTTATATACATAATAAATACCTCATTATGATTGCCTTTGCCAACAGGCATAACTTCTGTAATTAACTGCGGATTCTTTAATGATTTTCTTATTAAGGAACGGTTACCTTCATTCCATTCAGTAAATGCTTCTTGGGGACCTTTCAATGTATTTTCAACTATTGGCTTTTCTATATTTCTATGCTGAGATTTTGAAGTATGAATAAGTAAGGCCTCATTGTACCCATCAACAAATAATATGGTGTCTCCATTTAAAATCCCTTCAATTGCATCTTTATATATACTTACTTTTGAAACAATTTTCATAGTTAAAACCTGTTCCATTAAAATTGTTCCTATATCTCCACATAGATTCTGCAGCCTAGTATACATCAGCGGCGAAATAATATGACTTTCCACTCTCTCTTTATCTACAATTGTATCCAGACATAAAATGCTTCCCTTTTTATCTAGGCACTGTATGTATATATCTTTAATAAGATAGTCTTTATTTATGGGATAAGAAAAAATTTCATTCATTTTTTCTACATTTTGATTTAAGTTTATTGATATAGGTTCTTTTATCATATTGTTATCCACAGTAGAAGCTTTCAAACATAGTCACCCCCGGTTCTATAATTTCTGGAAACTTGTTATTACATAATCTATTTAAGATATTATGTGCATTTTTTAATAAAATATGAAAAATTACAGTTAACTCTTAAATACTGCAGCAGCTTTACAATCAGAAATTGCATGATAATTCATACATTAATAATTTATAGGTTATTTTTTTAATAAATACATAAAAATTTACCTACAAAACTTGACTTTCAATAAAATAAAAAATATAATAATACGAAACAATACAAAACGTAACTAAAATACCTATTTTGAGAGATTATATAACTTTTAATACTAAAATGAATTAAAACATCTAAAAAATTGAGAGGTGAAAAATTATGAAAATAAGAACTGATTATGTAACAAACAGTAGTTCTGTAAGTTACATAATTACAATGAATGTGGACTTTATTGAGTTTATGAAGAAGAAAAAACCCGAATTTTATACTAACAATGTAAAAAGAAGTAGAATCTATAATGCAGTACGAGAAGATTTAATCAATACTGGAACAAAGGTGAAATTACTTGACAGAGAAGTATACTCTAAGAGATATGCACTTATTAAAAAGAGAGACTGTAAGTATGATATTTCATTTGATAAACCTATAGAAGATATAGACTTTTCAACTTTAAGTGAGGAAGAATTATGGTCTTATATATATGGCGAATATTTTGTAAACGGAAAACTTTCTGGCGAATTTAAAGGCTTTGGCTCTGTTCAGGTAATAAAAGATGATACTCCTCCCATAGAAAAAAATTGTGAAAATATAGCTTGCGGCAGTTGTGAAAAAAAGGATACTGATAAATGTGACAAAATCAAGTGATATTTACTGGAGGTAGAGTAGATGAAAGTAAGAAGGCATAGTAAAAATTATAACTTCTATGGAGATACTGAAACAGGAGTAACTATGCGCTGGGGAAGCTCCATTAATACTAATCCAGAATATGCACCCTGGCCTGAACTAGCGGATATTTCAATTAGCAATCATTGTACAAAAGGATGTGAATTTTGTTATAAGGGAAGCACAGAAAATAATTCTTTTATGCTGCTGGATGAATATGATTATGTTTTGTCCTCTCTAAATAGTAAAAGGTGGGGAAATGTATTTCAAGTTGCTTTAGGTGGTGGTGAACCTTTGGAACATCCATCTTTTATAAAAATAATTAAAAGAACAAATGAAAAAGGTATTGTAGCAAATTTTACAACTAACGGAATTCATCTTGATAAAACTACAATCAAATATATTAAAGATAAAGTAGGTGCCGCTGCAATATCAATAGGTACAGTGAATGAATTAAAGCTAGATAAAATAAAACTTCTTACAGATGAAGGCATAAAGGCAAATATACATTTTATCTTAGACAATACATCAATATATGAGGCTATAGACATTTTAAAAGGCAAGTATAATGATTTGCTTAAAAATATTAACGGTATAATCTTTTTAACCTACAAACCTAAAGGGAGAGCTTCTATGAATAAATGTTTAAATATAGATGAGAAGCTTGAAGAATTTACAGCCCTGACAGAAAAGAGCATGTGTACTGCCAGAATAGGTTTTGATGCCTGTTTTGTACCAGTTTTAATGAAATACACAGATGTTAACGTGGACTATATTGATTCCTGTGAATGTGGTTTTTTTTCAGTTTATATTGATGAAGAACTAAATGTAATACCCTGTTCCTTTGCCAATAATCAAAGATTTTCATACAATTTAAAAGAATATACTATGGAAACCATATGGCAGCAGAAATACGAGAATTATAGAAAAGAAATACTAAAGAATACCTGTATTAGTCATTGTAAGAACAAAATACACTGCCGTGGAAAATGTATTTATTATGATAAGTTGTCCTTTTGTTATAAAGGTCCGGAAACTGAAAAGCAGATTTTAGAAGTCTATTAAAAAATAACATTATAAGATCACAAATGCATAAGGGGGATTAAAAATGATTAAAAAAATAAGAACAATCATACTTGGATTAACTCTTATTATAGTTACTGTTAGTGTTACTGCCTGTGGTAGTAACACTAATGCTAAACAAACAACATCAGAAACTAAAAAAACTACTAGAGAAGTTACTGATATGGCTGGACGCAAAGTTAATATACCTGCTGAAATTGATAAGATCAGCTGCATACATCCTATTCCTTCACATATGGTTTGGAGATTAGCACCGAAAAAATTGGCCAGCATTGATAATCAGTTTAAAGATCGACTATTTTTTATGAATAACGAAGAGGTCAAAAGACTTAAAAGCCTTCCCATAACAGGAACCTTTAACACTGGAGATATGAGCAGAGAACAAATGCTTACCATAAAACCAGACATTATTATATCTTTAAAGAAAGATACAAATCTTGACAAAGAACAAAAGGATTATTCCTCTCCAGTAGTTGCAGCTTCAAAGGACAGTCTTTTAGATTATGAAGAATCCTGGAAACTTATAGGTAAAATAGTAGGAAATGAAAAGGAAGGAAATGAACTGGCGAATTACTGGCATAAGACCATTTCCGAAGTTACAGATAAAACATCCAAAATTCCGGAAAATGAAAAGCTGAAAGTATATTATGCTCAATCAGACATAAATAAAACAGTGGGAACAAAAAGTATTATGGCTTCAATTATACGAGATGCAGGAGGAATAAACCTTTATGATACTATTTCCATATCAAAGGCAGATGAAGAAAATGAGAGTATAACTGCTTCTATGGAGCAAATTCTTAAATTTGATCCAGATGTGATTATAACCAAAACCTCCGGAGCACGTGATGAAATACTTTCAAGTCCCCAGTGGAGGGGTATAAATGCTGTAAAAAATGAACGTGTTTATGCATCTTTAAAATACGAAATGTTAGATAGAATTCAGTCATTAATGGGCCTAGTATGGACAGCAAATACTCTTTATCCTGATAAAGTAAACCTAGATATCGATAAAGAAGTTAAAACTTTTTACTCAAAAGTATATTTGTATGACAACATAACAGATGCGCAAATACATGAGGAAATTACTAAATAACTTTAAGTGAGCAAATTTCATTTTATATATTTACAAATGGTTTTGCCCATTTAAACTAATATAAATCAAAAGGGTGATTTAAATGAAAAGTGTAAGTGAAATAGAACAAAAAGCAAGAATATCAATATGTATGTCTAATTCCATAAAAAAAGAAAAAATCAAAAAAAATAATGTTATGCTTATTCTCGTTTTAATGCCTGTAATTGCTTTCATATTATCCCTTACTCTTGGAAGATATGGCATTCCACTTTCTCAATTATTTGATATTTTTGCAGGCAAGCTTTTTAATCTTCCTATAACCTGGCCTCAAACTGTAGAAACGGTTTTATTTCAAGTTCGTATTCCTAGAATTATTGCTGCAATGATGGTGGGAGCTGCCTTAGCCACAGCAGGTGCCACATATCAAGGGTTATTCAAGAATCCCATGGTTTCTCCAGATATTTTAGGTGCCTCTGCTGGTGCAGGTTTTGGAGCTGCTATTGCTATTTTAATGTCTTTCAACATTGTAGGTATACAGTTTTCTGCCTTTTTAGTAGGACTTGCAGCTGTAATCCTTACATACACAATCGCCAGTATTATAGGTAGAGGAAATAATGCCATTTTAGTACTTGTACTTACAGGAATGGTCATTTCCACCTTGTTTTCATCTTTTATTTCTATTACTAAATATATAGCTGATCCAGAAAGCAAATTACCGGCCATTACTTTCTGGCTTATGGGAGGCCTTTCTTCTGTCAGTACAAGAGATGTAATGATTCTAATTATTCCACTAATTTTGGGAATCATTCCTATATTGCTTTTAAGATGGAAACTCAATGTTCTCTCTTTTGGAGAAGAGGAAGCCCAGGCCATGGGAATAGACACCCGTAAAATTCGTATAATAGTCATCATTTGTTCAACTTTGCTTACAGCATCATCTGTATCAGTCAGTGGGATGATAGGCTGGGTAGGACTTATTATTCCACATATAGCTAGGCTCCTGGTAGGACCCAATTATAAGCTCTTATTGCCTGCTTCTATACTTATTGGAAGTACTTTTCTACTTTTAGTAGACGATGTAGCCCGCAGTGCATTTACTGTGGAAATCCCCCTTGGGATACTTACAGCCATTATAGGTGCTCCTATATTCATTTATCTATTGTTGAAAGGAAGGAGAGGTTGGATATGAAGCTAGAAATTAAAAATGCCATTTGCGGTTATGGATCCAAAGCTGTGGTTAAAGGTATATCTGTAAATGTAAAATCTGGAGAAACACTATGTTTGCTTGGACCTAACGGTGTAGGCAAGACTACATTTTTTAAAACTATTTTAGGCTTTTTGAAATTACAAGGCGGAGAGATTATTTTAGATGGAGAAAATATCAACAATTTGTCTAGGAAAAAACTAGCTAAAGCTATTGGGTATGTGCCTCAAGCCCATACCCCTCCCTTCCCCTTTTCTGTACTTGATGTTGTTACCATGGGGCGTACTGCTCATTTAAGAGCTTTTGCATCACCTTCAAAAAATGATATAGCTATTGCAGAAGAATCTCTAGAAACTTTAGGAATATCATTTTTAAAGGATAAAATTTATACAGAAATCAGTGGAGGAGAACGGCAAATGGTTTTAATAGCAAGAGCGCTAACCCAGCAGCCAAGTATTCTTGTTATGGACGAACCTACTTCTAATTTGGATTTTGGTAACCAAATCAGAGTACTTGAGCAGATCAACTCCCTGGTAAAAAAAGGCTTAGGAGTTATTATGACTACACATTTTCCTGATCATACTTTTCTCTGTTCCAGCAAAGTAGCATTGATGCAGAAAAATAATATATTTACTGTGGGCAATGTAGATAATGTGGTTACGGAAGAAAATTTAAGGTCAGCTTATGGAGTTGATGTAAAAATTACCAGTACAGTAAATAGCCAAGGTGAACCTATAAAGGCATGTATACCTTTGCTAACCAACTAACTATTGCTAGAAATTAATAGATAATACCGATTAATTTATGAATTATGTAAGGAGATGTGTTCAACTTTGAAAAAACAGAGTTTTAAACTGTTAAATATATTTTTAATAATACTGACTTTAGTGCTGTGGTCAGCAGGATGTACAAATAAACAATCTGAACAAACCCAGAGTGAGAGTACACAATCTACTAAAAGAACTATTACAGATATGTCAGGAAGGAAAGTAATTATACCTTCCCATGTCAACCGAATAGCCATAAATGGAACGGCAATGACTCAATTAGCAGTGATGATAGGAGGTGCTGATAAAATAGTTGCAACATTGCCTTCTATTAAATCTAATCCCTGGTATATAAAAATTTATCCTAAAATAGAAACAGTATCGGCACCTTTTGATAAAGAAGTGAATATTGAAGAACTTATTAAATCAAAACCAGATGTAGTTGTATTATGGTCGGGTAAAGAAGCACTTCAGAAAAAAATAGAACAATTAAATATACCTGTAGTTATAATATCCTACGATACACCAGAAGAACTTAAAAAGTCTGTAACTTTAATGGGAAATTTACTTGGAGAAGAAGAAACTAAAAAAGCTTCTGAATTTTGTTCCTATTATGATTCTAATATAAAACGTATTACTGAAAAAACTTCATCTATTTCTGACAATGACAAGTTAAAAGTGTATTATTCAGCAGATAGCCCTTTAAGTACCGATGGAAATAACTCAATAGTTACTTCCTGGATAGAAATAGCTGGGGGCATAAACACAGCTGCACAAAATGGAGTTACAGGTATGTCTCAAACTGTTTCTATGGAAAATGTAGTCCAATGGAATCCTGATGTAATTATAGTCAGAGATGCACCTAACAAAGATGCAATTTTAAAAGATGAGCGATTTAAAGACATTAATGCAGTTAAAAATAATAAAGTTTATATAAATCCCAAAGGTGTTAATGTATGGTGTGCAAGAAGTGGTGATAATGCATTACAAGTATTATGGGCAGCTAAAACTTTATACCCTGACATGTTTACAGATATAGATATGAATAGAGAGGTAGAAGAATTTTACAAAACATATTATGATTATAATGTAAACAGTGAAGATCTAGAAGATATAATGAATCCTAAAAAATAAATTCATGAATTAAAAAGCTCATATAACATTTTGTATTCCTATGTTATATGAGCTTTAACAAATAACATTAGCCTTGCAAAATACTATGAAATAGTAGATAATATGCTTAACGATTACTACTTTAATTTAAAGTGGTTCAATTCATATTATTTTATTAAAAAGGTGGATCATTTCTATGAAAGATAAAACATCATTATCCGCACAAGAAGTAGCGGAACTTTTAGATATATCAAAAAATACAGTATATGATTTGATTAAAAAAGGTGAATTGCCTTCTTATCGCATTGGCCGAAAGGTTCGTGTTGATATTGAAGATGTTGAATATTATAAAAATAAAAGCAGAACTAATAATATTAAAATTATTAATCCTGTTACTGAACCTAAGACTCAAATACCTCAACAGCCGTTAATGGAAGACAAAAATTTTATAATATGCGGCCAGGAACTGCTTCTTGATGTATTGACACAGCACCTGGGACATTACCCAAATGAATTTCAAGTACTAAGGAGATATATAGGAGGTTATGATGGGTTAATAAACCTCTATAAAGGCAATGTTTCTGCTACTTCTTGCAATCTATGGGATTCAGACAATAACATCTACAATATACCTTATGTCCGCAGATTATTACCTGGTATTCCCTGTGTAATTGTCCGTCTTGCCTGTCACATGCAGGGTTTTTATGTCTCAAAAGGAAATCCTAAAAATATATCCTCATGGGATGATTTAACAAAGCCTGGCATTGTCATGGTGAATAGAGAAAAAGGTTCTGGTGTACGTATACTTATGGATGAACAATTTAAAAAGCTTGAAATATCCGGAAAACTTATCAATGGCTATAATGTAGAAGTTTTTTCTCATTTTGCTGCAGCCAGTGCTGTATCCAGGGGTGAGGCAGACATTGCTGTGGGAACGCAGAAAACTGCTTCCCAAGTAGAAAATATAGAGTTTATACCAATACAGAAACAAAAGTGTGATTTAGTTATAAAAAAAGAAGACTTTGATTCTCCAATTATTCAAGCAATACTTTCCGTTCTAAATTCCCAGGAATTTAAAATGGAAATTCAAGGTATTGACGTATATGATACAAGTGAAACAGGAAAAATCATAGGAGAAAGCTAATAAAAATTATTCATATTGTGCCCAGCTAATCTCCTTTGAACGGTATGCCCTTTCCCAATCATTGCCCATGATCTCCAGAATGTTAAGCATACCATCATATCCCAAATATGCTCTATCCACATATATATCTCTATTTGTGGGATTTAAAACATCAAAGGCAACCTTTATTCCTATTTCTTCTGCCATGTACTTCTCCCAGGCAGAACCAATAACTGTATCAACATAAAAATCACTTAATCCTTTTTTAATCTGATATCCATCTACAGAAAATGCCACCTTGGGTGAAATACCCAGGGTGCTTAGCTCCCAGTTGAGTACTTTTTTTGCTTCTTCTTTATCTGATTTTATCATTATAATTTCAGGAATCATTTCTAATTCTTTAAATAACATTCTCACAAGGCCAATTCCCATAGTAGCATCTGCAGATATGGCAATCCTGCAGTTCCGATAACGTGGAATTATCATAAGTGCCCTCTTTCTCAGTAAACTTATTACTTTTTCTTCTCCTTCTTTAATTATTTGTTCCACTTTGTCTTCAACACCAAAGTGCATGCCTATTGCCCTAAGCCACCTGGCAGTATTTTCTGTACCAATAGGCAGTGGAATATCAGAAAGAATTAAAGGTATATGATGTATCTTCTCCATTTTTTTTGCAAACTGATAACCTGCATCATGGCTTAAAAGTATATTAGCTGAAGCTGAAGCTGAATTTTCAATTTCTTCCATGGAAGTATTATGTGGAAGAACTGCCTGAACATTTATCCCTAATGAATTTAAAGTTTTAATTACCCAATTTAGATCTTCCCACCATGTAGGATTTAAATTTGCCTGCGGTGATATAATATTTACACTATTTTTGTATTTCTTTTTACTTTTCTTTATAAGAGGTATAATGGCATTTAGCGCTATATCCTGTCCGTCATAGCTGTTACCTCTAAATCCCCCTGCAACTATAGGTATAAGTCTTGCCTTTACCTCGGGCTGCATACTTTTACATATCCCTTCTATATCTTCACCAATTATATCCGCAGCACAGGTACCCACCACAAACATAGTTTTAGTACTAAAAGTATTATCCGCATCTTTTATAAGCTGCTTAAGTTTTTCCGAAGCTCCCATAATAACATCTGTTTCAAATAAACGGGTACAGCCTACTTTTCTCCTGGTAAAATCTATCTCATGCAAATCATATGCATTTGCCACTGTTGCTGCACAACCTTGTGGTGAATGAATAACAATACTCACATCATCTATTCCTGCTATTACGCTGGCAACACCTTCAAGAGCACATCCTAAAACCGGATCCTTGCTGTGCTCACAATTATGGAATTTTAACTCATCATACATTTGCCTCTCCTCCTATGTGCATATACTGTACAATCAGGCATATCTTGACCTAGCTTAGGTGTTAATGATTGGATAGATGCAAGGCCTGACTTTTCAGGAAAAACCATTCTTTTAGATAATGAACTCCTTGGCCTAAAAGAATATTCCAGTGCTGTTTTAACACACTTAGCCACTTTAAGTGCCCCCCTAAATCCAAATCTCGGACGATTCAGTATAGCATTTAAATCCACCAAAGGTATGGTTGGAAAGCTGAGAGAAGAGCCAAAATAAACAGCTGAATCCTCACTGAGTCCCCCAAGAAAAGCCAGCAATTCCTCTTCCGTCTGCTTCATGGATTCATATTTACCAAAAGCAATAGTACCTTTTGTAATTAAAACCTCAGGATCCAATCCAGTTTCTAATAAGTAATCTATACTGGTTTCCCTTGCCTCTGTACTCCAGGGATGAAAATTAAATATAACTGGACGCATTCCAAGATCACGTTCAAGCATATGTGCAATGGATAATGATTTAATAGCATCATGTCCCTCAACAATAGCCAGTTTCCCTTGAAGAAATTTTTTAGCTTCCTCAAATTCATCTTTTATTTCATTATATTCTCTTTCTATTAAATCTTCAGCTTCTTTTTCCATTCCTAATTTTTTAGCTGCACCTTTTAACCATTTTTTAGTGGCACTAATACCATAAGGCAATATCGTGGAGTTTAATGGAGTTCCATATTCCTCTAACATAGCGTTTCCTATAGCATAGCCTAAATCAAGACAAAGAGTACAATTTACAGCAACACTCGGTGCCCTTTTAATTTCCTCTAAAGTACAATTGCCTGCAATAACTGAATTAACCTCTGCACCCATTCCTTTTATCAACCTTACCAGTTCTTTTACATCTGTATCCACTTCAGTTCTTTCAGGTCCCATTTTACCTCCTACAATATTTACAGAATGTGCTAATCTAGCTTTTTCTTCTTCAGTAGGAGGGTCCATAAATCTTACAATTTGTTTAAATACCAGATCAAATCCACTTCTATATTCTCCTGCAAATCCTTCACAATGTATGGGCATTATTTTGGCATTTATCTCATCCTTTATTTTATCTGCCACAGCATCCACGTTATCCCCGATAATCCCAGTCGCACAGCTGGTAGCGATAAAAATTACATCCGGATGATATTTATTATCTACTTCCTTAATGGCCCCTTTTAACCCTTTCTCTCCTCCATATATTACATATTTTTCATCCATATTGGTACTAACTACTGCCTCATAAGGGGCACCACTGTTTCTACTGTTGGTTAACTTATATGATTGTTTAACTCCATAGGCACATCCGCTGGGGCCATGGGCAATAACAATGGAATTCCTTATACCACTTAAAATTTTCGTAGCTGTCCAAAACTTACAGGGACGAGTATGGCTGCCCTGCAGATTAGTTTTAATCTTGCCTTCTTTAGCTAAACGGTATAATCTACTCAATTTACCATGAAAAACAATACTATCATTTATACTATTCAATAAAATGCACCCCCTGAGAATTTAATTAATTGAGCATATTGCCCATTAATAACTAATTGATTGTTAGTCAAATGGGCAATATACTTGAAATTATTAGCTTATTGATTTATTATGAACTACCATGTATTTAAAATCCATTCTCTATCATGCTTGTTTTCCATATCAGCAAACATGGTGTTAGCAATCATGTCAGCCAGCAGCATAGCACCTTTGTATCCAATAACAGGATGTCTCCATAAACCTGACCTATCAAAAGTCGGGAATCCCACTCTAACCATAGGAATTTTGTAGTCTATTGCCATAAATCTGCCTTTAGAATGTCCCATGATTAAATCTACCTCTATTGATTTATCCTTTAATCTGCGCTCTAATTCCCACAAATCAGAATTCCATATTACTTCTATATCACAATTTGCACTCTCTTCTATTTCAGTTAATCTTTGATCCTTTTGATAAGCCTTGTTATCATCTCCCAGTAAAAGAAGTACAGGCTCTAATTCACATTCCAAACAAAACTGTGCAAGTCCTATAACCAAATCAGGATCACCATAAATTGCAACTTTTTTATTGGCAAAGAACATATGAGCCAGATTTACCATGGTATCAATGGCTAATCCACGTTCCTCAACTAATGATTGTGGTATTGGCTTACCTGTTATCTTACTGATATTTTTCAAAAATTTATCTGTATTTTTTATACCAATAGGTATATCCTCAATTACTGCTGGAACTTTAAATTTTGTTTCAAGCAGCTGAGCCGCAGCACCTCCTTCGTATTTACATAAGGCTATAGTACCAAGAGAATTTGCAGAATCTTCTATATCCTCTACTGTTGTATTCCCATATGCAAATCTGGATTTATCTGGCATAATCGGTGCCATAAATGTTTCTGTATCTATGAGTATATTTCCCTCTACGTCCATTTCTTTTAATATATGCTTAATTTCAGCTACATCACCGGGATTCAGCCATCCAGTTATAATATTTAATTTACCATTTGGCTCCCCCTTTTTTGCTAAAGCATTGACAAATGCTTTTATAGCCACATTATAACCCTGAACATGGCTCCCACTATAACTTGGGGTATGAACCGGAATAAGGGTAACTTTTCTATCAGGATGTGATTTCTTTAGCTTCCTATTCATAATTTCTACTATACCTTCAATATCATCACCTATGGTTTCAGTTGAACAAGTAGTAACAACAGGAATTATTCTTAAGTCTGGATACCTGTCTACAAGCACCTGAATTCCTTCTTCAGCATTTTTCTTTCCGCCAAAAACAGCTGCATGCTCATGTATGGAAGATGATGCCATTTCAAAATTTTCTTTAAAATGCTGTGCAAATAACAGTCTGACAAACATTGAACATCCTTGTCCACCGTGCACTAAAGGAATGCAGTCCTTTAATCCGATGGATGCAAACTCCGCACCACAAGGTTGACAATTGTATATTGGATTTACTATTCCCGCCCGTTCTTTTTCTTTTATTTTTAAGGACATACTATCACCTCTATTCTAATTTGTTAATAATTTGGATTTTTTAATTCGGCATTTAACGATCTTGTTACTACTACATCTAACAATTTTATCTGAAGGTCATTAATTACAGATTTTTTTTCTGATTCATCAAGTTCTAAAAACCACGGAAATTTCTTTTTTATAACTTCCGAAAATGCTTTTCCTTCAGTATAGAAATATTTATCCATTAATGTCTCATCTTTCACGTGCTTACCTGTACAAATTTCAAATGTAGCATCCAAAATTCCTTTTATATTCTCCTCCCTATCCCAGGAACGAGAATAAAATTGCCACAAATAACGTTCTTGAATAAACGAAAATAATTCTTCTACTCTGTTTTTCATAGATATCCCTACACCTCTCTTATATCTTCTCCGGCAAGTTCCCAAAGTGGAGATCTGGTAGCATTATATACATCTCTTGCCAAATTTACAAAACCTTCAAATCCCATGTAAGGTCCATTATGATATGCGTGTCCATTAATATATGGTATGTGCAGTTTTTTAACTAAGTCACCAACTCTAGGACCTGTAAATATCACATCCGGTTTAACTTCATCCAAAACCTCAAAGAATTCCAATTCGTTGGCATCATCTAAATAAATTGCCCCCGTTTTTCCTCTTGCAATTACTTTTTCAAAGTCTTCCTGATGTCCAAATTTTGACGACATTGCCACAACTTCTACACCTAAATCATCTTCAAGGGATTTTGTCCAGTGCCATAATCTTGGTCCACCTGTCCATATGCAAGCCTTTTTACCCTTCAATTTTTCTTTGTACCAGTCAAGTTTTGGCTTCCATTTTGCATATTCTTCAGAAATTAGCTCCTCTACTTTATCCTCTATGCCAAAGAATGTTCCTATTTTTCTCAGTCCTTCTGCAGTATAATCAAAGCCCCATGAATCAATATCAATACGAGGAATATTGTATGTTTTTTTCAATTCATTGGCTATATACCCTGCAGATCTGGCACAGTTAACTACACTTAGCTGGGCCTTATGCATGGACCTGAGGCCATCATAGGTACCATTACCTGTAAAATGGGCTATCACTTGGATTCCCATCCTGTCAAGATATCTGCTCAGAACATAGCTGTCTCCCTGAATATTATAATCTCCAATAAGATTTATGGTATATGGACTTTTGATTTCAGGTTCAAAAGTTCCTACCTTTTCATTCATCCAGCTAATATTGAACACATGGTGTCCTTTAGACTGGCTAACTCCTGCAAACCCGGCACATTCAGAACAAAATATATCTACATCCCCTAATTCTTTCTGCACTTCTCTTGCAACTGCTTTAGGGTCATCACCTATTAATGCCGTGGCACAAGTAGTATACACTATCATTCTTTTTATATCTGGAAATTCAGCAAAAGCTTCCAGCATACTTTGCTTTAATACTTTTTCACCGCCAAACACAACATGCCTTTCTTTAACATCTGTTGACCATGCATGTTTAAGCTGAAAATTATCATTGTCACTTGGATAACGCTTTGTGTGCCATGTGTTATATGCACATCCCACAGGACCATGAATTATCTGAATTGTATCTTTGAGAACTCCACCTATAACAAGCTTTGATCCGCAAAAGCTGCAGCCTCTTTCAGAAAGTGTTCCTGGAATGGTATTTACATTTGCATCAGGTAAAAACATTGTGGTGTCTTCTCCAGGCTGCTTCACATAACAATGTCTTTTTCGCTCTGGAATAGTTTCATCACACTTAAATAACTTTAATGGCATTTTTCACATACCTCCTTAATTTTTAAATATTATACTTTATTTGAAGTAAACTACCTCCACTCTGTTCATACTTTTAATTCATATATCTTTAAATCTCTAAATAATATACAAAAGAGGAGGAGGTATTTACAACAATTAGACTCATTAAGAACCTGGCAGACTTTAAGCATACATGGGAATTTTCAATTAATCTAATAGACCATATTTAATAACCATTTGTTCCAGGTCATTAATTTTTAAAGGTTTAGGTATAACAAAATTTTTATTTTCTATGATTTTACGTGCTAATTCTCCATATTCCTTTGCCTGATTGCAGTCAGCATCATATTCCACTACTGTCTGTTTATTAAACTCTGCCTTTTGAACTATATTATCCCTAGGTATAAAGTGAATCAGTTGAGTACCTATGGCATCAGTAAATTCTTCCATGAGTTCTAACTCTTTATCAACCATACGGCTGTTGCATATAATACCACCTAATCTCACTCCACCTTGATCTGCATATTTCAGTATTCCCTTACAAATGTTGTTTGCCGCATATACTGCCATCATTTCTCCAGATGCAACAATATATACTTCCTGTGCTTTTCCTTCACGAATAGGCATTGCAAATCCTCCGCATACAACGTCACCTAAAACATCAAAGTGCACAAAGTCAAGATCAGGAGAATAAGCTCCAAGCTCTTCCATTAAATTAATTGAGGTTATAACACCCCTTCCTGCACAGCCAACACCAGGTTCAGGTCCTCCAGATTCAACACAGCGGATGCCTTTAAATCCTGTTTTAATAACAGCTTCTTCTGTTATTGAATCTTCCCCTTCTTCTCTAAGTGTATCCATTATTGTACTCTGGGTCAGTTCTCCAAGTACCAGACGTGTACAGTCTGCCTTGGGATCACACCCATGAATAAAAACTTTTTGTCCATAGAAATGAGCCAGTGCTGCAGCTGTATTTTGCTGTGTAGTTGATTTACCTATTCCACCTTTACCATAAAATGCTATCTTTCTTGTCATTTTTTATTCCCCCTTTAAATTATAAATATTAAAATAATTAAGCTTTATATTGATTTTCCACTTTCAACTAATAGATATCACCTCCCTATTTAATTAATAGTTAATAATTTATAGTTACATCTGTTACTTTCCAATAACAGAAGATAACTGACAGTCAACTTCTTCAAATTTCTGAACAGCCCGGAGAATACCTTTATCTATAGGATCATACATCTCTATAGCTCTAATTCCCTCTGTTTCTAATTTTTCTTTTGGATCAAGCCCAATTCTGAGTACAAGCACTGCATCACAGTCCTTTATAGATTTAATTATTCTTGAAATTTTATCATCATGTTCATCACAGTCCTGAATTCCTGTACAATATTTATTTACATCTCTTTTTTCCAAAAATTTCACAGTACCTGAATCATATGAATAAATGTAGAATTCATCAGCATGTCCGAAATGTTGATCTATATTAATACCTGATTTGGATGAAACTGCAAATTTATACTTTTTGCCTTTAGATATACACTTTTTAAGATCATGTTT
This sequence comes from Clostridium kluyveri, assembly GCF_001902295.1. Classification (NCBI taxonomy): domain Bacteria; kingdom Bacillati; phylum Bacillota; class Clostridia; order Eubacteriales; family Clostridiaceae; genus Clostridium; species Clostridium kluyveri. The sequence continues at coordinate 2,207,052 of NZ_CP018335.1, forward strand.
TTCTACTTTAACAGAATTTTTACTTTCACAGATTCCACATCCTGCATTTCTAAAATCTATAGAGCGATCTTGGGATAAAGTGCCTATTGCATCTGCCCTACACTGTCTGCAGTGGTACATTTGCTTTATATCAACTTCACATTCTTTCCTCATTTGATTCAACTCTATATTTGAAACCAGAGGTAAATGTTCAAATCTACTTCCTGGGACTGGTATCATCTGCATTATGTTTGTCATATATGCCCCACACTCTTTAACCTTTTTAACAACTTCTTTTATATGCTTATCATTTATTCCTTTAAGCATAACTATATTTACTTTACACACTATGCCATTTGAACATAAATACCTAAGACCTTTAAGCTGGTTATCTAAAAGTATTTCTGCCCCTTCTTCCCCCACATATTTATGGCCTAAATAGTTAACTTCCTTATATATTTTTGCTCCTATTTTTTTATCTACAGCATTTATGGTTACTGTGACATGGGATACCCCAAGTTTTATAAGTTCATTTGCATAAAGTGGAAGCATAAGACCATTAGTTGATAGACAAAATATAGTTTCAGGGGACTCTTCCCTTATAAGTGTTAAAGATTTTCTTACCTCTTGAAAATTTGCCAGTGCATCCCCAGGACCTGCTATGCCTACAACAGTTAGATTTTTCATATTACTTTTAACTACTTTAAATTTTTCAAGGGCTTCTTCCGGACTTAAAATTTCACTTGTAACTCCAGGTCTACTTTCATTTGCACAATCATATTTTCTACTGCAGTAATTACAGCTTATATTACATTTAGGAGCCACAGGTATATGCATTCTGGCAAATTTATGAGCGTTATCTCCAAAACATGGATGTATATTTGATTTCATCTCCCTATTAATTGGAACATAGATTTCACATGGATTATAATCTATAGCCCTTAAATTTTTATTTTTCAACTCAATCATCTCCTTATCAGCTTTTCATTCAGAATCTTTTATATTTACCTTAGATTACCAATTGCAGTTTAAAAACTATATTGAACCTGCTGCTCTTTTATGGTATAATTTTAGTATATACGGTTAGAATTTGGCATGTTCTAACTCATTTTTTGAGTATATCTCTTGGCATTTCCTTCACAAAACTAAGAGGTATACTCCTATGTTCATATTGACCTATCTAAATTATCTACAACCTAATTACAATTATTTTTCTATATTTCTAAATTAATTACCAATATAACTATCTAACAATAAAATATTGATTGAACATCAATCTTTTTAGATTCTTATAAAAAGTGTTAGTATGATTTTGAATAATAATTATATGAAAATATACCACATTTTTTCTAAAAAGGCAATAGTTTGATTAGTATATTATTAAAATAAATATATTATTATTAATAATATATCAGAAACATAGCATTTAAATTGATATATTATTAATTATCTAAAACTCTACTCTTTTTATTTACACATCCTCTCTTCTAATCTTTAATAGTAATAATATCACATAGCATTTTTATTCGAATTTATTTTAATTTGTATAAAACATTATATTATTATATTGTTAATATTGTAATGTAATGTTTCGTAAATTGCAATAGTATTTTGATTATTTATCAAAAAATCCATAACTTATTGATAAATAGTTAATTATACGTTGGCTTTACAAACGATTTACTATATTATTTTGGAATTCCATAATAAAAACTTATCTCGTTTTAAATGAAAATCCATTACAACAACTTGACTTTTATCAAAATAAAAAATATAATAATACGAAACAATATAAAATATATTTAAAACATCCATTTATATTGTATAATATAATTTTTAATACCAAATTATTATGTTTTGTAAAAAATATTTATCATACTTTATTGAACATTAAGGACTGATATTAAATAGAAAATATATCATCTGAAGGTCAAAAATAATGGTGAGGTGCTTGTAGTGAATTTCTTTGAAGTAATTGGAAATAGCATTCTTATTGAACTTAACAAAAAAAATTGGACTCAATCTATGTTTGCCCATAAGATTGGAGTTTCAGATGAGGTATTTAAACAAATTGTACAAGGTAAGAAAGCACTAAATGCTGTTGAAATAACTAAAATTGCAAATACTTTAGATGTAGATCCAGAAAAGCTCTTAAGGGAAGAGAAAAAAATTTACTGTGAAGATAATTTATCTGAAAAATTCGTTAACAGCTTTTATAATAAAGATAATTTTAAACTTATATATTTTATAATTGAAGAATATATAAATATGGAGGAAGATTTGCATGAATTCAAATTATCTAAAAAAAATACTTCTGGAAAATGACATCAAAAGTATCAAATCCAAAATTAATATATTGATAGAAGAAAATCACATCATTAACCCTATAATAAAAGATGATATGTTTAAGCTATTAGAATCAGTAGGTAAAGTACTCTATTATCCTATCAAGGATAATGTGTGTGCTTTTTATATTAAAATAGACAATAATCATTTCAAAGAAAATATTATCTTTATAAATACCTTCATGCCCTATGAGATACAAATATTTGCAGCAGCTCATGAATTTGCACATATTATTGGTATTGCCGGAGATCATGAAGAGCTTCTTGTAGAGGATAAAATATTTAATTATGTATTTGATAGTGTGGAGAACATAGATAAAAATGAACTGCTAGCAAATTATTTTGCCTCTGAGTTATTGGTAAAAGATATAATTTTAGAATCACAACTTCTAAAAATGAAAATAAATAAACTAGATTCTATAACTATAGAAGATATTATAAGGCTAATGGATATATTTTTATTTCCTTATAAACCTATGGTACTAAAATTATATTGTATAAGTAAAATATCCTATGAAAAATATAAAGAATTAATTAATATTAATTGTAATAATTCCATATTTCAATTACAAAATAGACTTGGTTTGTGTTCTAGGAACAACGAACTAACAAGAATTAAAAGCTTCTCTAATTTTATCGATTTAGCAATTAATTCTTATGAGATGACCGTAAGAACTTATGATAAATTAAAATATGTATTAAAATTATTTGATTTGACACCTGAAAAACTTGGTGTGAAAAAAAAATTACCTAAACATCTTTCAAAAGAAGGGTTAGAAGAGATACCTTATGACTTATAATGGAAAATACAGCTGTTTAATTTTAGATGCGGATATTTATTATAAGTTAGTACAATTTGAAGACATAAATGCTTTTATAAAAATCATTGATAATATAACAGATAAGGCCTACATACATGAATATGTTTATAAAGAAGAGATTCTCACAAAAAGAGAGCAGCTAGAACAACTGATAGCCATGAAAAAATTAGAGATATTATATCCAAAAAATATACTTGATAAGATTGGATATAGTGTGTACAAGGATTCATTTAAAATTTTATGTGAAGAGTATATAGGCCTTGAAAATCTCTGTAAAAGACACGGCCATTTAGGAGAAGTGTATTCACTAGCCATTGCAAAAGCATTAAGTATAACTATATTTATGTCTGACGAGGGCGGACTTAAGCCAATAATTAAAAGACTCTTAAATACAGGAATAAATGATATTAATATGTTCAGATTAAAAAATATTATTCATTGGATAAGACACAACCCAGAGTGTAACATTACAAGGCGGGAAGCAAAAAAAATTTTTTGCTATACCTGCAGTAAAGGAAATATAAAAAACAGAAAAAGATGTTTCGATGATATATGGAAAATTTAGATACTCTTAAATATTATAGTTGATATCTAAAATCAAAGATAATAACGTTCAAATCAAGAACGTTCATAAAATAAATAACTTTTATTAGGAGGAAATTCTATGTTAATGATTAAAGCTATTATAAGACCAGAAAAAGTAGAGTCAGTTTTATCCGCACTTTCAAATGCAGGTTTTCCCGCTGTTACAAAATATGATGTTGTAGGAAGGGGCAAACAGCAGGGGCTTCAAGTGGGTTCCATACATTATGATGAAATTCCTAAGGAAATGCTCATGATTGTTATTGATGACAATGACAAAGATGAAATAATAGATACTATAATACGCACAGCAAAAACTGGAGAAGAAGGGGCATTTGGAGACGGTAAAATTTTCACAGCACCTGTAGAGGAAGTTTACACAATAAGTACAGGCTCTAAAGAACTTTAAATAAAGGAGATGACACTATGAAAGAAATTAACGCTATTATTAGAATGAATATGGTGAGTAAAACTGCAGCTAATTTGAAAAAAGCGGGATTTCCTTGTTTTACCTGTAGAAAAGTTCTTGGACGCGGTAAAAAAATGGTAGATCTTAAGGTATCTAATGGTGAGATATCTATAAATAGACAGCAAGCAGAAAATTTGTCTGAACAACACAGACTAATATCAAAAAGATTGTTTACAATAATGGTAAATGACCAGGATGTACAAGAAGTAGTAGATATAATTATCAGCACAAATCAAACTCATAACCCAGGAGATGGGAAAATATTTGTAAAAGATGTTACTGAGGTTATACGAATAAGAACTTCAGAAACAGGTGTACTGGCTTTATAATATAAGAATTATCTGTTAAAAAATAAGGATTTATTATGTTGTTTTACACTACCTAATAAATCCTTTTTCTATTGAATTATTGTAAAATAGGCCTGATTACCTCAACATGTCTTATATTTAACAGTTACTTTAAGCCGGCCCTTTTCTTCTATTTCAACATCAGCCTTTAAACCAAAATTATCCAACTTTTTTTCAAACCACTTTGGGACATGACTGCAGTTTATTACCAATTCAGAAAAGGTTTGATTCTTGAAAAATGGAAGTAATATTTGTTTGGTAGTAATATTTGGATTCTGTTGTTGTACCTTAATAAGATCTAAAAAATAATGTCCTTCTTGCCCAATCTTAACAGGTTCACATACACACTTATCTTGAGATTGTGGAGAAGATTTTAATAATTTACGTTCTTCATCCTCCTCTGTTTCCATGACATGATCTAGAAATTCATAAGGCCTTCCGGTTATTTCCCATGAATTCACTTCAAATCTCTCTAAAATGCTGTAGGGAATTCCTCCAATTTTTCTTCCTACAAAAATTTTGCATTGTCCTAGAGATTCTACCATCTTTATAATTCTTTCTCGAATTAAATTTACATCAGTTATTTTGTATATTGAAAAAATTATTTCATCTTTTATTTTCCAGTCTTTATCTTGTTTAGTATATATTTTAACTACACCTGGTTCTAAAAAAGAAGCTATTTCTCCATTATCATTTTCTAATACTGCAATTTCTTTATTCATAATCCCTATACTAAATTTGTAATATATTTATAAATTTAGTATACTATCCCCCTTTCACAATAATATTTTAACAATTTAATTCATTATTATAATCTCTTCTAAAGCTTTCTCAATTCCTTCATCTACAGTTGTATTTATCTGAATTACTTTAATACCTTTCTGCTTTAGTTTCTTCATAGCCTCTACTCCTATTTTTAAAGTTAGCACAATATCACAGTCTTCTACAATTTCTAATATTTTAGAAATTTTCTCATCATGGTTACCACATTCCTCAACTCCTATACCGTGCCTATAGACTCTTCTTATTTCTATAAAATTAATGCCATTTTTACCATAGGAATAAATATAAAATCTATCAGTATGTCCAAAATGTTCATCTATATTCTCACCTGTCTTGCTTGAAATTGCCAGTTTATAATTATCTTTTTTATGTCTGGCATCATAGGCTTTATTTTTCCAATTTAACTTTTTATTTGTAACCCACACTTCAGGATTAGGAATTTCACAAATAACTAACCTGTCAGTACCTATTAAAAATTTACTCAAAGAATTTCTTATATCTTCATAAGATGCAGAAGTCTTTATTACGTAGGTAGTTATATCCAGATAATGGCACCAATCTTCATAACTTTGTATAGCCTCTTTCACTTTTTCGTTATTATAATCCGGATGGCTTAAATCATAACTTACCATGTACATCCCCATAGTAATCTCCTTCCTATTTCCATACAAATAAACATATAAAAAAGTTACCTTATATTATTTGGTATAAATAAGACAAATACTAATAACCTAGAGCTAATGTTTAAATAATTACTCTGACAATTTTATAATATCTTTAATTTGTTGTTCCATTTCCATTAAATCATCAAAATCTTTACAAGACACCTTGTAGCCTTCAAGCATATATAAAACTTTAGCAAACTTTACAAAATCACAATTACCGGCACGTTCTCCTATACCAGTAACAGTACAATCTACAAATGCAGCTCCGGCCTCTACTGCTCCCAAAGAATTAGCAAGCGCCATTCCAAAGTCATTATGTGTGTGTACTTCTACTTCTACCGGCACCTCCTGTCTCAATTTATCTATGTGATAAAAAATTTTCCCCGGATATAAAATACCTACTGTATCTGCATATCTAACTCTCTTTACTCCCATTTGAAAAACAGTTTCACATAATTCAACTAAAAAACTTATATCTGCCCTGCTGGCATCTTCCAATCCCACAGATACCTCATATCCTTTGTCCAAAGTGTAATCAACACATTTTTTTATAGCATTTACAACCCAGGCTCTGTCTTTCCCCAATTTGGATTTGATTTGAAGATCTGATGAAGGAATGGATATATGAATTATATCTACGCCACAATCTATAGAATGGTTTATATCAACTATGTTCATCCTATTCCATGATGATATCTTGCTGCTCAAATTGAGACTTACAATTTTTTCAATACTTATCTTTTCGTCTCCCCCCATGGATGGAATCCCCGCTTCTATCTGGGTAATACCCATATCACTTATAATTTTAGCGATTTCTACTTTTTCTTTTATACCTAATGCTACACAAGCCTTTTGTTCTCCATCTCTCAAAGTGGTATCTACAATATTAACATTCATTTTACATCCCCCCTCTTTTTCAATGCACAATTAACAATTCACAATGCACAATTTTTTTCAATGTGTAATTCACGGACTTTTCAAATTTGCAAATTCCAGCTAGATGACAGCCAGTTTTACTCAGTGGACAACTTACATTTATATATGTGACAACAAAACTATCTTATTGTAAACAGGTATTTTTAAAATCATTATAAATTTGAATTAATTCCTCATCAAAAATATTTCTCTTTAATTTAATGCTTACTTCCCTTATTTTACTTAAAAAATTATTTCCATTAATTCCTTCATAGTCTATATTTAACTCTTTAAGACGCAGCATTACTGCTTTTTTCCCTGAATGTTTTCCTATATACATGGTCCTCTTTTCTCCAATATCGTAGGGATTATACGGTTCATAGGTATATGGATTTTTTGCTATTCCATCCACATGAATACCAGATTCATATTTAAAGATATCTTCTCCAATTACAGCTTTCATACAGTAGACTTTTTCCCCTGTCAGCTGTGTATATACTTTTGCCAGTTCGCCTATTAATTTTAAATTTCCGGATACTTCACCCTCTTTTATCACTTTAAGTCCTAAGACAACTTCCTCTAGAGATGCAAATCCATAAATTTGTCCATTAAAAGCTGCTGTTATACAATCCGCCCCATCTGAACAAGCTTCCACAGCTATTGCCGTTGCCATATAAAACCTATTATCCGGACAAAAGTCCACATCTGTAGAAAAATGAGTTTTTATATTTTCTATTAATCCGCTCCATCCTGATAAATTGTATTTTACAACACCCTTTATTCTCACACAGCTTATGTCTAACTTATTAAAAATTTCATTACTTTCACTTGAGAGCAATTTATCCAAAATTTTAATGTCTGCCTCAAGTATTATTTTCTTATCTTTTAGTTTATTTAAAATATCCTCATTAAAAGTAACAGCCTTTTTATAATCCACAGCTATATATTTAAATTTAAGTTCACATTTATTTAAAAAATATATATCGCAAATATCATCTATACTGTATATATAATCTAGGTCTCTAGGCAAATTTTTAATTTTATTTAAAGTACTCTTATTTATCTCTATTAGATCTACCCCTATTTCCTTTAATAATATTAAAAAATTTTTTATCATATTTTCATGAATCTTTTCTGATCTTTTCATAATTTCCGGTAAAGTTCTATCTATAATAAATTTTTTATTATGCTTTATTATAACTGACATAATGCACCCTCCTTTATTTAATTAACATTTAAAATAGACAGTAATAATAACATTTTATGTTACAATAAGTTATATAGGGTTAGAATTTAACATATCCTAATTCATTTTTTTAAGTATACCTCTGGCATTTCCTTCACAAAACTAAAAGGTATACTCCCATATTTCCATTTTCTCGTCAAATAAACATAGTGTCATATATCCTTTTTATTTAAACATATAAGACCTGTATCATTCCAATTTAAATGTCTATAAAAATTTAATGCGGGAGAGTTGTCATTTTCCGCTAAAAGCTGCAGTCTTTTTGCCTTCTTTAAAGCTGCCCATTTCTCTATTTTAAAAAGGAGTTTTTTTCCAATGCTCCGTTTCCTGTAAACCTCTTTAACAATTAGATCTTCTACCAATACAGATATGCCTCCTTCAGCAGTTGAAATCAAAGCTTGGCCTGAGACCATTCCCACAATTTGACCATCATACTCTGCTATAAATACACACCGATTTTCCTGGTCTTTAAGCATGCTTTCAAGACCTCTCCTTTGCTTTTCCTCATTGAAAATAAAATCTTCCTCAATGGAAAAAAGGACTTTTAACAATTGAGTCATCATTTCAATATCACCCTGGTCAGCTCTCCTTATGCTTAAATCCATTTTCATAGTGAAAATTCCTCCTATCCCTATAAGAATTAAATCACTTCAATCCACACTTGGCAGCTTTATTATGTTTTACTTTGTTTCGTATTATTATATTTTCTATTTTATCAAAAGTCAAGTTTTTTAAATATTTTTTTATTAATTTATTAAAAATATAATGTTATATATAATAATATAATATTTGGATTTTGAAACTGTACTACATACTATAACATTTTTTGACATACACCTTTTTTATCCTAACGCATTAAATTGTCCTCTCCTCTGATAGGTATAGGTGAAAACCATACTTATATGTACTTATGGATACTTATTACTTATTTCATCAAAATATATAAAATTTCAATTTGCTTTAAAATGCCATTCATATTATTATAATATTATGTGGAATATTATAATAATTAAGGGAGAGTGATGTAATATGCTCAATAAAAGCAAGAGGGAAAAAATTGTTCCACTTTTTCTTCTTATGTTATTTATGACAACGTATACCCATTTCACCCCAGTTGTACATGCAGACTCAGATGAAAAGTCACAAATAACTCAATTTGAAGCCAAGAAAAATATAAGTACAATGAAAACCTGGACTATAAAATTCAGAACACCAGTAGATGAAAATTCCCTATTTATAAATGTAGCAGACTCTCAAGGAAACTTTATGAATGTAAAAATTTTTACAGACAGTTCTGGAAAATATGTTTATGTAGATCCTCCAGAAGAAGGTTACAAGCTAGGACAAACATACTATCTTAATATCTCCAAAGATATAGTATTTAAAGACCCGGGCAGATCACTTAAAAATGATATACAGATGAAATTTACAACTAATGATATAGGAACTATAAACATAGATGAAACTACTTCTATAATTACGGCAAACAATACTTTTGCATTTAATTTAATGAAAAATTTAATATCAGAAGATAATACTGAAAACATAATCATTTCCCCTTTAAGTATATCCAGCATACTTGCCATGACCCAAAATGGAGCAGCTGGGGAAACAAAACAAGAAATGTTAAATTGCATAGGACTTAAAAATATAAGTGACAGTGATATTAATAAACAGTATTATAGCCTATTAGACTATTACAACAATTTAAAATCAACTGACTTGAAAATGGTAAACTCAATATGGACAAATAAGCAAATAACTCTCAACAGTGATTTTAAAAATACAGCCGAAAAATATTATGACTCTCAGGTAAGTTCTGAAGATTTTGAGGATGCAGATACTTTAGTGAAAATAAATAAATGGGTTAACGATCATACAGGAGGTCAAATTCAAAAAATACTAGACAGTATAGATAAAGATACTGGAGCCATTTTAATTAATTCTCTATATTTTAAAGGAACATGGGAAGATCAATTTTCAACTAGTAATACAAAAAAAGAAGATTTCACTTTATCCAATGGCAATAAACTAAATATAGATACTATGCAGAATACCTCTTACGTAAATTATCTGGAAGGACCCAATTTTCAGGCAATTTCACTGCCTTATTACGACAATATGGAAATGGATATATTTTTACCTAATGAAGGCGTAAACATAAATGATTTTACCCAAAGTATTACTAAAGAAAAATTTGATACATGGATAAATAACTTTAAAAGCACCTATGTTCTGCAGCAGATTCCTAAATTTAAAATGTACTATGATGTAGATTTAAATGATACATTAAAAGCTTTAGGAATGGATAAAGCTTTCAACTCTAGAGAAGCAAATTTTACAAAGCTTACAACTAGTACTATAACAAGCCAGGAATACTTATACATAAATAAAATAAAACACAAAGCTTATATAAGTGTAAATGAACAGGGCACAGAAGCAGCTGCTGTCACAGCTGTAATCATGAACCCTACCTCTGCACGTCCTGGTAATCCAATTTATTTTAAGGCAAACAGACCTTTCTTCTTTATTATAAGAGATACCAAGACAGGAGGCATATCCTTTATGGGAAAGATGGATAATCCAAATGCATCAGACACAGAGCCAACAAATTAAATTATAAATAAAAGATTTATCCCTGCTTAGTTCGGGATAAATTTTTTTATTTAATCTCCCTTTTCAAGTCTTAGGAACATGGGATATAAAATTTCCTTTAAAAATTAGGATTCATTATTCAACAAATATCGCCTCCATATCCCATTACAAATTAGTATAACTCATTGCATTACATGTTAAAATTTTTTTAAATATATTAACAAAAACTTCTGTAAAATATAATTATTTTATGTCTTTTCTATGTTATTATTATAATTAACTTAATAATTGAAAGATTATCGTACGATTTAATACATTAAATATGTTTTCAAATTTTATATTAATATCCATTTAAATAACAATATTATATTATTTTCTATTAAGATATAATAAAGAAGGTGGTATAAAATGATTAGAATTTACACTGATGAACTAATACAAGGTATGGTTTTGGGAGATTCTATTTACTGTAAACAAACTGGCAAGTTATTGTTAGTTGGCGGCACAATACTTTCAGAAGCAACTATTAGACTCCTAAAACAAAATGGCATATCTACAGTGAAAATAGTAGATCGATATACCTTATTTGTAAAACCTACGGAGACTATTTCTAAAGAACTCAAACAAGCATTGGATCTGGAAATTATAAAACATGCTCCTGATTCTCTGGAGGCAAATACTTCTGATAATATGGTCCATGTATCGAAAATTGCAAGAGAAGTTGTTTCAAAATTAATTGAAGATGAAATTATTTTGAATTTCTGTACTGAAATGAAAATATTAAACAATGAATATTTATTTAAACATAGTGTGAATACTTGTGCCATATCACTTTTAGTAGCTGGAGCAATGGGACTTGGTAAAAATCAAATGTACATTATAGGTGCCGGTGCATTACTGCACGACATAGGATTATGTGAAATGCCTTTTTTAATTGATTTACATGAAATGACTCCTCAGCAAACTTTATTATGGCAGCAGCACCCTACATAAGGATATCATTTTACAAAAGAAAAAGCTCTCTCTCCCGAAATCACAGAAATTATACACTATCATCATGAAAAATGGAATGGCTCCGGTTTTCCTGAAAAACTTAAAGGGAACAATATACCACTAGGTTCTAGAATCGTTGCCGTATGCGGTGAATATGACAAGCTGCTTGTATTTGGAAAATATCAGCCCTATCAAGCTATTGAATATCTTTATGGAAGTGGAGGTTATTTATTCGATATTGATGTAATAAATGCCTTTACCAACAATTTGGCAGTATACCCATTAGGCTCTTTAGTGAGATTAACCACTAAAGAAGTTGGTGTAGTTGTTAATGTGAGAAAAAATTTAGGTCCAAGACCCATTGTTCGTGTATATTTTAATAGAGTAAACAGACCTTTAAGTGAAGTAAAAGATGTGGATTTAGGTATAGAAAATACTATATTTATAGAAGAAGTACTTTAATACCTATCAAATGAATTTCAGAAGAACTTATAGACCGCATCAGTGCTTATATTATACTTTGAATAAGGTGGGAATATTAGCTAATTCCGCAGATAAAGTAAAAAACACCACTACTATATTGTAATGGTGTTTTTTACCTTGATATTGTAAATAATTTCAGAAATAATATCTATTCTCTTAAAAGGCATAATAAGATAATATCCATCTACATAGGGGTAAATTTGCTCTGCAATATCAGTGGATATTTTAACTGCAAGTTTAGCTGCCTCTTCTTTTGAAATATCCTTATATTGTTTTATAATTTCTTCTGAAACCCTTATTCCGGAAATTTCATTATTCATAAAGCATGCATTTCTGTAGCTTACAACCGGAATAATTCCCCCTAATATCCTGGCAGGTAATTCTCTGCGTGCCAACTTTAGATTTTCCAGGGCCTCTTCTGTTAAAATAGGCTGTGTCAAAAACATGGCTATACCATTTTCTATTTTGGTTTTGGCTCGTTTAAGTTCAGTATTAAAATTTCTTGAATTCACATTTAGAGCACCACAGATATTAAAAGGAGATGAAAATATTGTATCATTTAAATTGGTAATATAATTTGCAAGTATTGCAGAATTAAAACTGAACATTGCCTTAACTTCATCTCTCTCAGCAGATGGTATAGGATCTCCAGTCACCACCAGAACATTGTTTACCCCTTCAATATTCAATCCTAAAAGCAGTGCTTTTGTAGCATTTATATTCCTATCTCTGCAGGTCATATGGGGAATAGTTGTGATGTCTAATTCCCTCTTTAGCTTACAGGCTAAAAGACTGCTGTCTACTCTTGCCCTTGCAATAGGACAATCTGCAATGGTTATGGCATCAATTTCCTGTTCTTTAAGAGTTCTAGCACTATTTAAAAAGAAATCTACTTCTGTATCAATTGGAGGATCCAGCTCCACTGCGATAATTTTCTTACCTTTATTAATTTTCTCTAAAAGTACATTTTTAACAACTGGTTTTTCAGTGTGAATTTTTTCTGCCTGTTTTTTTAAAACAATTTCTGATTTAGATAATTTTTTTAACTTTATAACAGTTTCTCTTATGAATTCTGGAGTTGTACCACAGCAGCCCCCTAAAATAGACACACCTTGTTTTGCAATTTCCAGCATTCGCTGGGCAAAATATTCTTTAGTGTTGTCAAAAAAGGTTCGGTTATCTATCACTGTAGGATAACCAGAATTCGGCATAACAGATATGGTTTCATTTCCTATATTAAAAGTTTTAATATACTGCAGTAAATGATAAGGGCCGGAAAAACAATTAAAACCACAGGCATCAATAGTCGGTATCTTTAAAATATTTTCTATAAGTTTTTTTCCCGACTTTCCAACTCTTGTATAGCCTTCTGGTGAAACTGCAAACTCCACCAAAATGTATGCTTCCGGATCTTTTCCTTTTATATATTCAGAGATTTCTTTTAGATATTCATCACTGCTGAAAGTTTCAAATATAAAATATTTTGCTCCAAGCTCTAAAAATAAATCCACTATTTCTTTATACCCTTCGTATAAATCCATACTTTCTAAAAATGGGATTGGCCCAATATCTGCAAAAACTAAAACATCTGTGTCCTTTGCCGCCTCTTTTGCAATTTCATACCCATTTACAATAACTTCTCTTACCCTATTAAAATCACTTTCAAGACTAACTTTATTTGCTCCGAAAGTATTGGTTTTAATTGCCATGCAGCCTGCACCTATATATTCCCTATGTATTTTTAGTATAGTATTTCTATCATAGATATTTGCAAGCTCACATTTAGGCAGTGGATTTTTAGAAATATGGGGGTAATATGTTCCCATTGCCCCGTCAAAAATTAAAGGTTTCTCTTTTATATTCATACATACTCTCCTAATTTATTCCTTACTTTTTGGGCTGCTTCCACAAGATTTTTAAGACTTGGTATAGTTTCTTTTTCACCCCGGGTTTTTAATCCACAGTCTGGATTTATCCAAAGCTTTTCTTTATTAATTTTTTCGAGCATTGAATTAATTCCTTTAACAATTTCTTCTACACCAGGTACCCTAGGTGAATGAATATCATATACGCCAGGTCCCACTGCAGTAATAAAATTATTTTTATTTAAAGCTTCAACAATGGATAGATTTGAACGTGATGCTTCAAAGGAAATTACATCTGCATCCATAGAATCAATATCTTTTACTATTTCTTCAAATTCACTATAACACATATGTGTATGTATTTGAGTAGTTGCCTTGCTGCTGCTGTGAACCAGCCTAAATGCAGGAATTGCCCAATCTAAATATTCACTGTGCCAACTGCTCTTTCTAAGAGGCAGTTTCTCTTTTAATGCAGCCTCATCTACTTGAATTATATTAATGCCATCAGCTTCAAGGTCTAAAATCTCTTCCTTAATAGCCAGTGCAATTTGAAAAGCCATTTCCTTTAAAGAAATATCCTCCCGTGGAAAGGACCAGTTAAGGATGGTTACAGGTCCTGTAAGCATGCCCTTTACAGGCTTTGATGTAATCCCTTGAGCATATTTAGAGTATTCAACGGTAATAGGTTTTGCCCTAGATACATCTCCCCATATTATAGGAGGTTTAACACAACGTGTACCATAAGACTGGACCCATGCTCTTTGTGTAAATAAGAAACCATTAAAATTTTCTCCAAAATATTCTACCATATCATTTCTTTCAAATTCACCATGTACTAAAACATCAAGTCCAATCTTCTCTTGAAGTTCTATACATTGCTTAATTTTTTCCTTTAACTTTTTTACATACTGCTCTTTTGTAATCTCACCTCTTTTAAATTTCGCCCTGGTTGATTTTACTTCAGAAGTCTGTGGAAAAGAACCTATTGTAGTAGTTGGAAGCAGTGGAAGTTTAAAAAAATCCTTTTGAATTTTCGCTCTTTCATCAAACTTTGGAAGTCTTATAAAATCTTTTTTAGTTAAATTTTTAACTTTTTTCTTTACTTCAAAGTTATCACTATTTAATTTTTTTGTAAACAGGGAAGTATTATTCTTATATTTATTTGAAGTTACATAATTTGTATCACCAAAAAGTTCCTTTAGTTCTGTAAGTTCTACTAGTTTTTCTTCTGCAAAAGCAAAATGGGATTTATAATCTTCAGATAGTTTTTCTTCATTTTTTAAAGTATAGGGAACATGCAATAAAGAGCAAGAGGTACTTATTACAATGTTATCTTTTTTAACATGCCTTGAAAGTTCATTTAAAACTATAAGGGACTTCTCATAAGAATTTTTCCATATATTTTTTCCATTTATTATGCCTGCAAAAAGAAATGTATCCTCTGGAAATCCCATATCTTTAATTAACTCTAACGATTTTTTTCCCTCTACAAAATCCAACCCTATTCCATCAAAGCTAAGAGAAGTCACTTCCCTGTAACAATCTCTGATATCTCCAAAATATGTTTGAATTAATATGTTAAGTTTACCTTTATTTTTTAATAACTCTGTATATATTCTTTTAAATATTTCTATATCATTTTCACTTAAATCCGTGACTAAAATAGGCTCATCAATCTGTACCCATTCCACTCCTAATTTATTTAATTCTATAAAAATATCTCCATATGCTTTCACTATATCTTCAATAAAATCATTTATTTTTTTTGTACCATTATAATGGGCTAGTTTAAGGAAAGTAAATCCACCTATAATTACAGGCTTTGTTTTAATTCCAATCTCCAGAGCCTCAGTATACTGATTAAAAAGTTCCTCACCATTTAGCTTAATTTCTGTATTGTCTTCCACTACCGGTACTATATAATGATAATTTGTGTTAAACCACTTCTTCATGGGAAGTGCTTTAACATCGCCTTTTTCTCCTTGATATCCTCTGGCCATTGCAAAATAGGTATCTAATTTATTAAGACCTAAAAATTTATAATTATCCGATATTACATTTAAAAGAGCTGCTACATCAAGCATTCCATCATAAAAAGAAAAATCATTTGACGGTATAAAATCAATGCCTGCCTGATCTAATAGTTTCCATTGCCTTTTTCTCAAACCTTTTACATTTTGCTGCAGCTTTTCCAAAGATAAATTTCCTTTAAAATAATCCTCTGTCCAAAATTTTAGTTCACGAAGTTCACCTATTCTAGGATAACCAATAATTGAGTTTTTCATAGCACTATATCCTTTCAGCAAAAATTTTTTCTAAGTTAATCATAACAAAAATTCCTACCTATAGTGTAAATCCAAAAAACTATTACTTGTTATAGTTACAAACTATAACAGAGAATATGATCCGGTTTAGCTAATTGTTTTAGCTGCATTTCTTCATTATTCCCACAACTATTCCAAGTATTTTAGCCTGATTGCTTCTTACCTGTATTGGCTCATATTCTTCATTTTCCGGTATTAAAAGTACTGTGTCTCCCATTTTCATAAATCTTTTTAAGGTGGCATTTTCCATATCCACTGCAACTGCCACAATATCACGGTTATCCGCAGCATTTTGTTTTTTTATAACCACTAAATCTCCATTATCTATATTAGATTCTATCATACTGTCTCCTTTTACTTTAAGCACAAAATGCTCTTCATTATTATTAAACCAATGTGCCGGCAGCCTTAATAAATCTTCATAATTTGAATTCATAAAAATTGGACTTCCAGATGCTATACTATTATATATTTTAAATGAACTTAAATCTTCTGCTGTATATTGTTCTTCTTCATCATTATCTTTTACAATTATTTCATGAAAACTATCTGAATCGAAGGTAATTGTGAACTTTTTATCGTGTTTCAAATCCATATATTTATAATTTTCTGTATTTTGAGGAAGCATATTTATATTAAATTCAGGTATATCATTTATTTCTTCAAAATCTTTATTTATTACAATGCACTGAAACCCATTAGTAACTAATCCATATTGACAACTGCTGCAGTTACTCATATAGCTTTTCAACTGGCTTAGTGCAGTAGACAAGGTCATTCCTGGGGCTTTAACTTCAGCCAATATATAGGGTATTTGTGTGTCATTACTATATATTTGTACACACACATCTATAAATCCAATTTTAGAAAAACTATTAATTTTATATTCTACTTTTAATAAGTCTTCAGGATATTTATAAGTTTGCTGCAATTCTCTTAAAAACCACTGTCTAACTTTTTCTTCATTGGAATACAGATCTAATATAACATCTTTGAAATAATATTTATCCAAGTCTACTTTATATAGTTTACTTAGTTTACAGTTATCTTTTATTTTTAAAAATTTAGGATTTATATCTTCTATAAACCTGGAAGGTCTTCCACTGCTGGTTAAATACAATTTCTCCGTAGCCCTGGTCATACCCACATACAAAAGCTTTCTTTCTATTGATTCCTGTATTTTTTGTTCCTCTGAAGCTCCATAAGAAATATGCGGTATAGTACCTTCGTTTAAGCCAACTATTATAACTACTTTAAACTCCAATCCCTTAATGGAATGCATAGTTATCAGCTTAATATTGTCACTGTCAAAATTTTCATTATTCTTGCCTACCAGAATATTAGGGATTTTATTCTGCTCCAAATTCCGTTTCATATTATTTAATATAGTTCTATTCTTTGCGACTATTACTATATCTCTTAAACTGTATTTTCTGCACAAACTATTTATTTGTTTCATTATATAAATGGATTGTTCCTTTTCATTAATAAACCCTTTATATACAGGATATGAACCTTGCTTATCGATCAATAAAGGTTTTACATAATTATCATCCTCCACAATATTTATGTCTTTCTCTATCAAGCTGTAAGCAGCCTGAGATATTTGTGTAGTGGTTCTGTAACTTTTAGATAAAATATTGCTCTTTCCAGTCATGTCAAACCCTATACTTGCAAAACTTCTCCCCTTTACAAGCCATGAATGAGTATATATACTTTGGGCAGTATCTGCTACAAACATAAAACTTGAATATTCTTTTTCAAGATAAAGAGTTTTTAAAAATTCCAATTGAGTTCTTGTAAGATCCTGACTTTCATCTACTATTATATGAGTATACTTTTTCACCACATTACTTTTGGCTTCTTCCAAAGCCATAAGAGCCATATCTCCAAAATCAATATGTCCTGATTTTCTTAATTTTTTATTATAGAGTGTCATAAGTTCAAATATAGCTCTTCTTATCTCGGAATTTTTCATGAGCTTTTGAGGACTTTCGCCGCTCTTTTTTAAGGTTCTTCCTATCCTATCTACATTTTGATATTCTTCCAATTCCATATAGTTACAGGCTTTAATCCATTCTATTTCATCTAATAGAAATTGGGAATTTTTTATATCTAATATTGAACTATCTAAAACTTTGCCCATTTGTGCAATAGATTCATTAATTAGGGTATATTTAACATTATTATCAGCTAAATCATACTTCACTCTGTTATTTTTACTATATCTTTTATAATATTTATATATAACTTTATCTATATTATATATTTCAACTTTAGATGAATCCACCTGAAATAAACTCTGGAAATCAATATTATCTTCCTCTTGTATTTTTTCATATATATACTTTATATAATTAATAAGAGTTCTATTAAAAGTTATCACCAATATTCTATCCTGTTTTTCAAAACAATAGTGGTTAAGTAAAAATGATATTCTATTTACTGCCACTGTAGTTTTTCCCGAGCCTGCCACTCCCCTTATAAGACTATGACCAGAAGGCCTTAATTGAACTAATTTCTTTTGTTCTACATTAAGCTGCATATACATATCCCCCCAAATGTAAAATTCGCACATTATGTTCACATTATAACTTATTTTTACTTTTTTATCAAAAATGCAACATTATCAATATAATAGTGATGAGCCATCCAAGCTAGCTGACAATAATTTTGAAAGTATTCTATATGATAGAGAGCAAGCCTTTCAGATACATAAAACTTTACATTGTATGGATGAACCTTATAAAGAAGCATTTACTCTCAGGGTATTTGGAGAATTGTCTTTTAAACAAATCTATTAAATTTTGGAAAAACTGAAAGCTGGGCAAGAGTTACATTTTATCGCGCAAAACAGAAAATACAAAATTTGATGTAATTAAAATCACTGATGTATGCAGACTTTCTGACGGCAGAATCGCCTATGAGGTAGAAGATATGTTTAATATTAGAGATTAAAAGGTCGTGAAAATAATTATCTAATTTCACTTTCCCCCTATATTTTTAAACATAGGGGGCTTGTAATGCTTTAATTGAACTAATTTTTTTGTTCCACATTAAGCTGCATATACATATCCCCCTAAAATGTAAAATTCGAACATTGTGTTCATATTATGACTTATTTCTGCTTTTTTATCAAAAATACAACATTATCAATAGGAATTTATTGGGAATTAACTATATATTATTGTAATTTTATAGTACATTATGTAGTATATTTTCAGAATATTTGATATAATATTTTTGGGTGAATCTATAAAAAAGATAATATTAATACCTCAAGTTAAAAAATAACTTACAAAGAATTCTCGGAAATAATCGGAAATAAATTGTTTAATCACCATGGGTGATATAAAATAAGCCGAATTTCAAAGGTAAAGAAAGGAATATAATAAGCATGGAAGAGGGTACAAATATTTTTTCAGGTTTGGAAGAATTAGGATTTACAAACGCAGACAGTATTGAAGTATATAAGAAATATAAAGAAGAAAAGATAGTAAAAGAGACCCCTAAGATAACAGAAGATATGCTTTTGTATGATAAAGAAGTTACTTGTCCAGTATGCCAGCACAAATTTTCAGTTCGTACAGTAAAAATAGCTGGTTATAGAATGAAAAAAAAAGAAAGTGATTTTTATATAAAATATGACATTATAAACCCGTACTTCTATGATGTTTGGGTATGTAATATGTGTGGTTATGCTTCTATGAAGG